>NZ_JAKKRM010000010.1:0-172862 GCF_025654295.1 Shewanella sp. SM23 | reverse complement strand
CATCGGTCCACCCCAATCAACTGAGTTTTCGAGATGCGGCGAGTTATATCATCTTCAAGTTGACACAACTGTCATCACAAACACCGGGGAATGTCCCGAGAGACGTATTGGATATAGAACGAAATGCACGGCAATTTAAGCTGGATGGTAAACGGGAAAGGGCATATCCACGAGTTCTTAAAATGAGCAAAAACAAGTTCCCGGTTAGACCAAAGAAAAATGCCGTTCACTCTTAAGTGAACGGCATTAAGCCATTTGGCTGGTTTTTTGTTTTCTAAAATAGCTAAAAATAATGAGTGATAAAGTCGAACCATTAGTAACCTAAAAATGGGCTAGATGAGCATCATCAAGTGGCACGTTAGCTTTAGGTTGTGGCTATCGATCGTAGTGTAGATTGCGGGTTTAGTTTGTGAGTGTAGATAGTGTCTTTAACTTGGGGTTGTATATTGGGATGTCACGAAACACTCGTCTATGCTGCTAGCATCTCGCCGCCAGTCACATGCGATATTGTCTGTGTTCATTTCATTTTCGATAGCGATGGTTTGCAGGAATACCTAGGGCGAGGAGTTCAAGAAGAGGCAATTGAGAAACATCAAAATAGTTGGTTGTATTACTGAGTGCATAAATACTTCATAGGGATTATTTTTAAACGCGTTTGTTCATTTATACCCACTCGTACGGCTGTTTCAGATAATCAACCCGACATTAGTCTAATAGTGTGTTGCTTGACCTCAGTCGCTAACTCAATGAAACTCTCCATTAAATCACCTCCTACTAAAGTATGGATAATTAAATAATGTTAATTTTCTTTATTTGTATCGCACTCTTAGTGCTTGCATACAAGTTCTATAGTCCCTTTGTTGAGCGGCAAGCGGGTATAGATCCTAAAGCGATAACACCACAGGCGAGATTCGAAGATGGCGTCGATTACGTTCCGGTTCATCCGGCTAAAGCGTTTCTGATCCAGTTCCTCAATGTCGCGGGTGTAGGGCCGATATTTGGCCCGATCCTCGGTGCACTTTATGGCCCAATAGCCTTAGTGTGGATTGTACTGGGGAATATTATTGGCGGCGCAGTACATGATTATTTTTCTGGCGTGCTCAGCATAAAAGAAGACGGTAAGAGTCTGCCAGAGATTGCGGGCCACTACTTTAATATTTACTTTAAAGGCGTGATGTTGCTGTTTACGGCTATGCTGCTGTTTTTTGTGGGCGTGGTCTTCATCATGAGCCCCGCAGGTTTACTGAGTAATCTCGATTATTTTAAAGACACCATCTTTGGCAATAATACCTTCTGGGTGTTAGTGATTTTAGTCTATTACTTTTTAGCGACTATGCTGCCGATTGATAAAATCATCACTAAATTATATCCCGCATTTGGTTTGTTGATGATAGTCATGACAGTTTCTATCGCCGTTGCTCTAATGATCAATGCGCCGCAGTTACCTGAAATGGGTGATGTGTTTGCCTATTTCGACCACAGCCATTACAACAATGAGTTACTCGAACCAAATCCAGATGGACTACCTGTTTGGCCTCTGTTATTTGTGACTATTACCTGTGGTGCGATTAGCGGTTTCCATTCAACTCAAGCGCCCATCATGGCTCGTTGCTTGACGAATGAGAAGTATGTTCGCCCTGTGTATTATGGCGCTATGGTTGCTGAAGGTATCGTTGCTTGTGTATGGGCAACGGCGGGTATTGCAGCTTTCCCTGGCGGTTATGTTGAGCTTAAGAGTTTGCTCGACCAAGGTGGCCCTGGTTTAGTGGTTAACCAAGTGGCTACTACGTATTTAGGTGTTGCGGGCGGTATTATGGCGATTGTGGCCGTGGCTATCTTCCCTATTACCTCTGGCGATACCGCATTTCGTTCGCTGCGTTTGACGATTATCGATGCCTTCCATATTCCGCAAAGTATGCGTAATCGTTTATTGGTTGCAGTGCCTATTCTGACCATTGCGTACTTTATGACGAAGATCGATTTCTCTTTGATTTGGCGTTACTTTGCCTTCTCAAATATGCTGCTATCAACCAGTGTGTTGTGGTTAGCGACTAAGTATTTGTTCGATCGCGGGACTTTCCATTGGATTGTTAGCTTACCAGCAATTGGCGGTACCAGCGTTACTGTGTCTTATATTATGACTGCGGGTATTGGCCTAGGTTTACCGCAACCTTTGAGCCAGCCAGTGGGTATCGCTGTCGGGGTTATCTGTTTAATTGCCCTGATCATTGCGCACAATAGACGTAAACCTGTGGCAGAAGTTAAATAGTCAATTATCCCATAGTTTTACCCAATAAAAATCAAGGGCTGCATTTTGCAGCCCTTGTTTTTTATGATTGGTATCATTCTACTATCCTTTAATAGCTTATTTTAGAAAGGGTAATTTTTGCTGAATATTTTTTAATGAGCGGATTCATCGCGTTTCATCTAGAGGTAAGGTAAGGTCGTTAGACTGGTTTTTATTTCTCTATTGAAACGATTAGTCTGTGGTAGAGAGCGTTAAGCAGTACAAACTTGCGGCAAAAGTCATTTAGATTTTATTTACTTGAATATTTTTTGCGAACAGAAGGAGAGCACGTTATGTCTGAGAACAAATGTCCTATGCACCATTCTGCAGGTGGCACCTCGAATCGAGATTGGTGGCCTAAACAGCTCCGGCTCGATATTCTGCACCAACACTCTTTCTTATCTAATCCTTTGGGTGATGACTTCAATTATGCTGAAGCCTTTAAATCCCTCAATTTAGCTGCTGTAAAGCAAGATCTTCTCGCATTAATGACGGATTCACAGGACTGGTGGCCTGCAGATTTTGGCCACTATGGGCCGCTATTTATTCGTATGGCATGGCACAGTGCTGGCACCTATCGTACCGGTGATGGACGTGGCGGAGCGGGGAGTGGTAATCAACGTTTCGCACCGTTAAACAGCTGGCCAGATAACGTCAACCTCGATAAAGCACGTCGGCTCCTTTGGCCGATTAAACAAAAATATGGCAATAAAATCTCTTGGGCCGATTTGATGATCCTCACGGGTAATGTCGCGCTGGAATCTATGGGATTCAAAACCTTAGGTTTTGCCGGTGGGCGGGTGGATATTTGGGAACCTGAGGCCGATATCTACTGGGGAGCCGAAGATCAGTGGTTAGACGATAAGCGTTATTCTGGCGAACGGGATCTTGAAGACCCCCTCGCCGCAGTGCAAATGGGGCTGATTTACGTCAATCCAGAAGGCCCCAATGGCGATCCCGATCCCTTCGCTGCCGCCGTTGATATCCGCGAAACCTTTGCCCGCATGGCGATGAATGATGAAGAAACCGTAGCCTTGATTGCAGGTGGTCATACTTTTGGTAAAACCCATGGTGCAGGTGACGCAGCATTAGTCGGACCTGAGCCAGAAGCCGCAGGTATTGAGCAGCAAGGCCTAGGCTGGCAGAGTCGCTATAAAAGCGGTAA
Source organism: Shewanella sp. SM23 (assembly GCF_025654295.1). Lineage (NCBI taxonomy): Bacteria > Pseudomonadati > Pseudomonadota > Gammaproteobacteria > Alteromonadales > Shewanellaceae > Shewanella > Shewanella sp. SM23. The sequence continues at coordinate 169,410 of NZ_JAKKRM010000010.1, read as the reverse complement.
AGGTGGCGATACTATTTCCAGTGGCCTCGAAGTGACTTGGACCTCAACACCAACCCAATGGAGTAACAATTTTTTTGAAAATCTATTTGGATATGAATGGGAACTGACTAAGAGCCCTGCGGGTGCCCATCAGTGGATACCTAAAAATGGCGCGGGTAAAGGGGTGATCCCCGATGCGCACGACGCCTCAAAACGTCATGTGCCAACCATGTTGACCACCGACCTTGCACTGATCTTCGATCCTGATTACGAGAAAATATCACGTCGATTTTTTGAAAATCCCGATGAGTTTGCCGATGTATTTGCAAAAGCTTGGTACAAGCTGACACACAGAGATATGGGGCCATGCACACGCTATTTGGGTCCTGAAGTGCCTGCAGAAACGTTTCTTTGGCAAGACCCCATTCCTGCGGTTGATCATCCCCTGGTTAATGAGCAGGATGTTACTGATCTCAAACTGAAGATTATTGGTTCTGGATTAACGATTTCAGAAGTCGTTGCCACTGCTTGGGCCTCGGCGTCTACCTATCGCGGTTCTGATATGCGCGGTGGTGCGAACGGTGCTCGAATTCGACTCGCACCGCAAAAAGATTGGCCAGTGAATCAGCCTGAACAGCTCGCTAAGGTGCTCAAAGTGCTTGAGAGTATTCAGTCTGAGTTCAATCAAGGAGGTAAGAAAATTTCCCTTGCTGACTTGATTGTGCTAGCAGGTTGCGTCGGTATTGATCAAGCGGCTAGAAATGCGGGGGTTGAAGTGACGATTCCATTTACGCCAGGTCGTATGGATGCCACGCAAGCACAAACGGATGTGGAATCTTTTGCGGTACTTGAACCTGTCGCAGATGGCTTTAGAAATTATCATCCCACTCCGTTTTCTGTTTCGGCGGAGGAGTTATTGGTCGATAGGGCACAATTGCTGACCTTAACTGCGCCGGAAATGACAGTGCTTATTGGCGGTCTGCGGGTGTTAGATACGAACTCTGATCAGTCAAAAACGGGTGTCTTGACTGCGCGTCCTGAGTTTTTGACCAATGACTTTTTTGTTAACTTGCTCGATATGGGGACGACGTGGAAACCCACTTCCAAAGCGGAGGATATGTTTGTGGGTGTTGATCGCGTCAGTGGCCAGCAAAAGTGGACTGCAAGTCGTGTTGATTTGATCTTTGGCTCTAATTCGCAGCTGCGTGCACTCGCAGAAGTGTACGCGAGCAGTGATGCACAGCTGCGATTTATCGATGATTTTATCGACGCTTGGACTAAGGTGATGAACTTAGATAGATTCGATCTTCGCTGAGCTTATATTTATTAGTCTTTTTAGTGGTATATGGATCCAATTTAGGCGCCGCTGGGGTTAATGCAGACCGAGCGTTTAAGGGGATTTTCAGTTAAATGATCGCCTAATCCAAAGTGGTTAAGCGGTCATTTTTATTCATGTGCTTTGACGCTCATCAATTTAGGTGGAATATGAATATTCAGCAAATGTCGGGTTTAGCCATTTTACAGGCAATGGCAAGGGGGGAATTACCCGCACCTTCTATCTCTCTCACTATGCCAATGTCGCTGGTTCAAGCCGACGAAGGAACGGTGACATTCCATGCGACTGCCGATGATAAGCACCTCAACCCATTGGGCGGTGTTCATGGTGGTTTTGCCGCGACTGTATTGGATTCGGTTACCGGTTGCGCCGTGCATACCTTGCTTGAAGCGGGTGTCGGTTACGGCACTATCGATTTGAATATTAAAATGATTCGACCTGTGCCTAAACATCAAGTGTTAGTGGCTGAGGGCAAGGTGATCAATTTATCTAAGTCTTTAGGTATTTCGGAAGGTACGCTAAAAACGCAGGATGGAAAACTGCTCGCCACTGCTACGGCGACTTGTATGATTTTAAGGCCATAAACCGATTTTGCGGGCTGGCGATATTATCTCTTCGAGTTAACATGCTGAGCAGATAATTAACCTATGCCGAAGGTGCACTTTATCTTCAGGTATTAAGTCGACGGCCTTCTTGCTGGCAGTGAAGTTTTTATGGGCGTGAATTCAGTAAATAACGGAATTTTTTAATCATATTTTCATAAATAGGCCTCAAGATTGAAAATAGCTAGCATGCCATATTCCATTCGACAGAAAGTATGCTAGATTCTGGCGAATTGTTGCTGATCGCTGTATTGTTACCTCTGTCATCAACAGTTCTCCACAGGGCCATCGCTGCAATTGAGTCAGATTTGCAGGGAAGTGTCAGGAAGTTACACCAATTCAGAGTCTGCTTATGCAACCCAATTTATTTCCCGAACAAAGAAACGTTTATCAAGAATCGAGGGTGACACTACCCTCGATTGAAGCCCAATCTTCCTCTCGTCGCGGCCGTTTGCAGCGTATGGTTGGCGGCGTATTGTTAACCTGTAGCGTATTGCTGAGTCTTTCAGCATGTGCGGCAGGTAAGCAGGCGTCACCACAAGAAGGTGAAGAGTTTAGTTACGCTTGGCTAAAGGGTTATGCCCGTACTATGGCGGCACAACCCTATGAGAGTCATAAAGGCGAATTACCTAAAAGCCTTCAGGGCATGAGTTGGGATGATTACCAACAATTCCACTTCAAGAAGAAAGCCGCACTATGGCGTGATCAAGATTCGGAGTTTCGTGCCGAACTGTTCCATCTTGGGCTGTTTTTTGATACCCCTATCCATATTTATGAGCTAAATGAGGGTAAGGCTAAGTTAATCGAATATTCACCTTCAATGTTCGATTACGGCAAGTCAAAGGTCAAAGGTAGTCAGTTGCCTAAGGATCTTGGTTTTGCGGGTTTCCGTATGCAATTTAATACCGATTGGCAGCGTGACATTGTTGCCTTCCTTGGCGCTAGTTATTTCCGCGCAGTGGGTCAAGAAATGCAATACGGTTTGTCGGCTCGCGGCTTAGCGGTTGATACTGCACTGCCAAAACCCGAAGAGTTTCCAATGTTCACCAATTTCTGGTTAGAAAAACCTAAACCAGGATCGAATATCACCACTGTGTATGCCTTGCTAGACTCTCCGAGTGTCACGGGTGCTTATCGTTTTGATATCGAACCGGGTGAACGTTTAAAAATGAAGGTGGATGTGGCTGTTTATCCACGTAAAGCGATTGAACGTTTAGGCGTTGCGCCACTGACAAGTATGTTTATGGTGGGTGAGAACGATCGCCGCACCGGTTATGACTGGCGTCCAGAAATCCATGATACCGATGGTTTAGCCATGCACACGGGGAATGGTGAATGGATTTGGCGTCCGCTAGGTAACCCTGAAAACCTGCGATTCAACGCCTATAGCGATGAAAATCCAAAAGGTTTTGGCTTACTGCAACGTGACCGTAACTTCGATCATTATCAGGATGACGGCGTGTTTTATGATAAACGCCCAAGCCTATGGATTGAGCCAACCAGCAGTTGGGGCAAAGGTTCTGTGCAGTTAGTTGAAATTCCAACACTGGATGAAACCTTCGATAACATAGTGGCTTTCTGGAATCCTGCTGAGCCGATTGTTCCTGGTCAAGAGCTGCTGTACGGCTACAACATGTACTGGGGTGGCATTCCACCGGTTCAATCACCCCGTGCTCGGGTTGTCGATACCTTCACCGGGATTGGTGGCGTAGTTGGCCAGAAACGCAAATACTACAGTAAGCGTTTTGTGGTTGATTTCGCGGGCGGCACCTTACCTATGATAGGTAAAGACACCCAAGTTAAAGCCGTGATCACAGCATCTGAAGGCAAAGTGGAAATTGAATCTGCCCGTCCTTTAGCCTCGATTAATGGTTACCGCGCTATGTTTGACGTAGTGCCCCCCGGAGACGGTACTGAGCCAATTAACCTGAGAGTCTATTTGGAGGTCGATGGTCAGCCATTGTCTGAGACTTGGATGTATCAGTGGAATCCGCCTGCAAAGGATGATCGTGAATTGCACAATGCGGGTCACCTGCAATAAGCGATTAGTGAGTCATTAATCTAAAACGCCAGCTAACTTAGCTGGCGTTTTTGTTTTGGCTTAGCCCGCAGAATCCTGCAGCTTCAGGTTGTTTGGGTATATACGGCTTGATAGGTTAGGACTAGATTATCTAAAAAATGCCCCAGCAACTGATTCATCCTAGCCGTTGATTGCCCCAGTATGAACTCAGGGCTTTGAATGTATGGCATTTTCTGTGTGCTAGAAAAAGCATTTTCTTGAGCAATTAATGGCGCTAATTGGCTACTGATAAATTCAAGATGGCATTGAAATCCAAAAACTAAATGTGTGTAACGTACAATTTGCCGCGGGCAGGCTTCACTTGTGGCGAGCACTTCGCAATCGGGAGTGAGGCCAGGCATGTCGTTATGCCAGTGGCCGACCACTTCAGTGGTCGAAAATGTCTTAAGGTTAACATCACTTTTTCCTGCCGCAGTCAGTTCAATAGGAAAGTAACCAATCTCGGCATGTGGACTCTTTTGATAACGGGCTCCTAATGCCTCTCCGATTAACTGTGCCCCAAGACAAACCCCCACAACGGCTTTATTTTTTTGGATAGCTTGTCTGATAAACCTTTGTTCTGCTTGGCTATCAAAATATGGACAATCGTTTTGGCATGTCGCGGGAGACTGAGGGCCACCGAGGATAATTAATAGATCAAAACCATCACTATTGTCGGGTAAAGCTTCATCTAGATAGATTCTGCTAAAGCTCATACTGTAGTTTTTGCTTGCAGCCCAATCGCTAAAATAGCCTGGACCTTCATAGCTTTCATGGATAATGCAATGAATGCGCATCGAGTTTTCCTGTGTCTTTTATGGGATAACGCTATGCTACAATCCTTTTTATTTGGCTGAATAACGTTATATGGACAAGTAATGATGCTAAGTCGCCAACTCGATTCGATTAACGCCATTATTGAGCAAGCGCCTAATATGCCTTCTTTTGTCAAAACGATTGAGATGCAGAAGGGTTATGTGGATGTTTTACATCAGCACTGTTGGCATCAGCTTATTTTTCCGCTTCAAGGCCTGTTACAGACAGAGGCAAATGAGGCACTTTTTTTGGTCCCCCATACCACAGCGCTTTTTGTGCCTGCAGGTGTCATGCATGAGTCTGTTGCGATTACAGATACCTGCTTTATTGGTGTCTATTTGAATCCTATGTATGGTCGAGATTATGGTGCCATGGTTAAGCCCGTCGCCATGAGTGCTTTTATAAGGGAGTTAGTGCTAACGCTCAGAAAACAATGTGCTTTTAATACCCCAACGAATGTTGATCCAATGGTTCAGGCGCCAATACTGCGTTTGCTTGAGGTGTTATATGATCAAATTAATAGTGCGGAAGGACAGACTTTCAAGTTACTGATACCGCAAGATAGGCGCCTAAAATTGATTTTTGAGCATTTAACCCAAACGCCAGCTTTAGATTTCTCTTTAGTGAAATGGGGTGAGATGGTTGGGGCATCGGAACGAACATTGTCGAGGCTATTTGTGAGGGAGTTTGGTTCTTCATTCGTATTATGGCGTCAACATTTACGGCTGATCTATTCGCTGTCGTTATTGGCCACTGACCTATCAATACAGAATGTGGCCCACCAAATTGGTTATCAAAATGATTCATCCTATATCAAAGCCTTCAAGGAGCGTTTTGGGATGACGCCACAGCGATTTCGGTTAGGCGATCATGGGATATAACCCTGTTACGGTTTATGGCGTTTAACACTGCTTTTAGTTGAACTATTTAATATTGAATCAATATATTGCACCTTTTTGCGGAACAAATATTCATTTGGCCGAATAAAATCAAGCCAGTTGTAATTGCAAGCATGCTACTGAGTTATTGGGGGCTAATTCACTTTTTGACAATCTAAACAATTTTTCACTGTAAAAGACCCCAAACTTGGGCGTAATCTGTGGGCGTTCTCGCCATGGGTAAGTATTTTATGTTTGAAATGTTCACAACGTTAGGCTTTGCGTGGTCGGTGGGTTTAGTCCTTGCCGTACTTTTTGTACTGGCATACGAATTTATTAATGGCTTCCACGACACGGCAAATGCGGTGGCGACGGTGATCTATACCAAGGCTATGCCGGCAAATCTGGCGGTCGTTACCTCTGCACTATTTAATTTTGCGGGTGTGTTGTTAGGGGGGTTAGGGGTGGCCTATGCGATAGTGCATTTATTACCCGTAGACTCCTTGCTCGGTATGGACTCAATCCAAGGCTTGCTGATGGTGTTTTCCCTGCTATTTTCGGCAATTATCTGGAACTTAGGTACTTGGTATTTTGGTATTCCGGCATCGAGTTCCCATACCTTGATTGGTTCGATAATGGGCGTGGGTGGCGCGTTCGCTTGGATAAATCATCAGCCTATCCTACAGGGCATTAATGTCTCTAAAGCAACGCAGATCATGCTGTCCTTGATTATTTCGCCGACCTTAGGGTTTGTGATGGCAGGGATTTTTTTGCTCATCATGAAATACGTTTGGCAGAAACATAAAATTCACCGTACCCCAGATGAGCAGATGCAGATTAATGGTAAAAAACACCCTCCATTTTGGGCAAGGGCGAGTTTAATTATCTCTGCTATGGGGGTGAGTTTCGCCCATGGTTCTAACGATGGACAGAAGGGGATAGGTTTAGTGATGCTAGTGCTGATTTGTATGGCACCGGCTTATTTTGCCTTGGACATGGGCAGTCAACCCTATGATTTAGAAAGAACTCAAGATGCTAATCGTCGCATTATGGCGATTTATGACCGTAACCAAGCCGTTATCGCGGATGTTATCGACTTTAAAGCCTTAGTCAACGTTCCCGAATATATGCTGGCCCATTGCTCATCTGCCAATGTATTACCGGCGATGTCGTTGCTTGACCGTCGCTTAGCAAAAGTCTCGACTTACAAAGATATGGATGTAGAAGAGCGACGCGAGGTGCGACGTTTATTGTTGTGCATCGATGATACTGCTCGCCAAGTGGCTAAATTGGATCTTCCTGCTAAGGATTTGAGTTCATTGGCTAAATGGCGAAAAGATCTCACTAGAACTACTGAGTATGCGCCCATTTGGGTGATTATTGCCATTGCTACTGCGCTGGGGTGCGGCACGTTGGTGGGTTGGCGGCGGATTGTATATACCGTGGGGGAAAAAATTGGTTCATCGAGTATGACTTACAGCCAAGGCATTGCCGCGCAGGTCACCGCTGCCGTCTCTATTGGGATTGCCAGTATGACGGGGATGCCGGTATCGACGACTCATATTTTGTCTTCCGCTGTAGCGGGCACTATGGTGGCTAATCGTTCAGGGCTTCAGATCCAAACCATTAAGCAGATCATGCTTGCTTGGCTGCTGACACTACCTATTACTATGTTGCTCTCCGCGAGTGTGTTTATCCTTGCCAATGCACTTTGGGGTTAGCCAAGAATACTCAAGTTGAATGCTCACATAGCCAAGCCTTGAGGGCTTGGTTTTTCGGTTCAGTGCCGTTTCCCGCGATAATTACCTAAGCCATCTTGTTAGAGTTGAGCCTTCAACACCAACAAGGACATAAGATGGCTGAGCTATCTAGAATACTTTTCAAAGCATTACATCAACAATCAGAGCCGCTGATATTAACTAACGCTTGGGATGCCGCCAGTGCGGCCATCATCCAAGCATCGGGCGCCCGTGCGATTGCGACCAGTAGCGCGGCATTGGCTTGGTCGCTCGGTTATCCCGATGGCCAAGCGCTACCTAAAGCGGCTTTATTGGACGCAGTGAACCATATCCTACGGTTGAGCCGAGTGCCTGTGACGATAGATATTGAATCTGGTTATAGCCAAGATCCCGATGAGGTTGCTGCTTTTGTTGCGCAGCTCGCTGAGCTTGGCGTAGCAGGGATTAATATTGAGGATGGCAGTGCAGGTGTTGCTGAGATGGTGGCAAAAATTCAGGCTATTCGCACACATCCTCGTTGCCAAGGATTATTTATTAATGCGCGAACCGATGTGTATTTACTGGGCTTAGCCAGTGGTGATGCCGCGGTCGCTATGACAATCGATAGGTTAACTCAATATCAGGCTGCGGGCGCTGATGGCGGCTTTATCCCTGGCGCTAATCAGGTCGAGACCGCTAAGCGCTTGTCTGCCGCTGTGGATATGCCACTGAATTTTATGCTATTGAATGAGCAGATGGATATCGGCGAGTTATTTGCCGCAGGTGTGCAGCGTTTTTCCACCGGTCCGGCTTCATTTTTACAAGCCTATGACACTTTGTTTAATCCAATTTTGTTAAATTCAATTAAGGCAAAGCCGTTTCAGCTGCAGCCAAAAGATGCGGTTATTGCCGTTGATAACGGTTCAATACCTAAAGCCATTGCCCTTGATTTTGAGCAAATGAATAACTTATTTATCCCGAGTTAAAGCTGTTTTTCATCTATACCCACGGCGAGTTTGCCGTGGGTTTCTTCTTACGTCCGTTTTACTTAGCGCGCGTTTTACCAAGAAAGTCCCATCTGCGTGCTTGTCTCCTCAGGTTTCTTATCAAGCAGGCGTAGCTCGGCGAGGTGAATGTGCGCTGCAATTTGGCTGCGCAATTTTTGATAGAGACGGATGGCCAGTTCAGGCGCGGCTTCATTGTCGGGAGTATGGATAAACAGATAGGGTTCTCGACCTTCTGCGAGCCACTGCGGGAGTTGGGTGAGCCAATTATCAAAAAAGGCATCGTTATCCTTAGGTAAAGCAGTAACGCCTTGCTGTGCGAGTTGTGTTACGGCATCGTCTGGTTGGCCGATAAAGCGCACCACTGGATTATTGGCGGTGGCAATCGCATGCACTGGCACTCGAGGTTTTTTCTTGTGAGCGTCGATAATCGCGACATTGCAGGGCGGCAGTGCAAACAAGGGCCTGCTGTCCATGATGATGCGATTCACTTTTTTATCGATGAGTAATCGATTAAGCGCACGCTCGGCATCTCCCTTAGCAAAAAACGCAGCATGCCTGACTTCGACGCCATAGGTTAACCCTTGGGGGATTTGATCTAGAAATTGCGCTAACGCAAGCAAGTTTTCTGGGCCGAAATGGGCGGGCAGTTGAATTTTCCAGATCCCTGTTTTATCGATTAATGGTGTCATTATCTGGAAAAAATCTTTCAATTCTTGGCCGCAGTGTTGCAATAATCTTTGGTGAGTGATGGTTTGCGGTAGTTTGAAGGTAAAACGAAAGCTCTCTGGCGTGGCACTGTGCCAATTCATTACCGTTTGCTGTGCAGGCGTTGCGTAGAAGCTGGTGTTCCCTTCGACAGTATTGAATATTGTCGCGTAACGGGCGAGTCGCTCCGCTTGTTTAGTTCCGTGACCATACACACTTTCTTGCCAATTCGAGTGCGACCACATGGCAAGCCCAAGGCGAAAATAGTTGGGTTGATGTAACGGAGAGCACAATCGGTCCAAAAATAAATTCCTTTAATGCGATTTGCGCGTACCAAAGCAGCGCCCTGATGTTGACCAACATTTTAGGGCATTGTGCCGATATCTGTCGTCCATAGTCAAATAGTGCCACCGATGGCCTTAAGTATTGTGTTTGATTTTGTTTGAATTTAACTCTGTAAAAGTCGGACTTAACTGAGCCAACTCTGGAATGACATTGAAAATTAACCTACTCTAATAGTGCGTTATTATTATTTTTATGCTTATGATCAAACTTAGGACTTAGCCAAAGACGGACGTTTATTGGAGAATTACGTGAATAATGATGGCTACACTTCCTTAAGCAATTTTATCGACCTTCTCTTGGATGCTATTTGTGTCGTCGATAAAACGGGGAGGTTTGAATTTGTGAGTGCTGGGGCAGAACGTATTTTTGGCTATACCCCAGAAGAAATGATGGGTATGCAGATGCTAGATCTTGTCATTCCAGAGGATAGGGAACGCACTCTCGCAACGGCCAATGAAATTATGGCTGGTCGCTTTAAAGTCGATTTTGAAAACCGTTATGTGCGTAAAGATGGTGTTATCGTCGATATTCTTTGGTCTGCACGTTGGTCCGATGCTTATCAACAACGTGTCGCAGTCGCTAGAGATATTTCTAAGAGCAAAAATGCCGAACGTAGACAAGCAGCCTTATATGAGATTTCAGAGGCTGTGCATGTCGCTGAGGACTTGCTAGCCCTATATCGTAGAATTCATGAAATTATTGCTAAATTATTGCCTGCAGCAAACTTTGCTATTGCATTGTACGATCAAGATTTAAATGAATTAAGTTTTCCTTATAAAGCCGCTACTGGCGAGGATTCGCTTATTGATATTGCAAGTTTCAGTGTGTTCACTGACCAAGTGATCCGCAGTGCTGGGTCTTTACTCCTGTGTCCCGTGACCTTAACTGATTATCCCCAAGCGATTCGTGAAGATTTGGGTAATGGCTGTTTAAGTTGGCTGGGTGTGCCGCTAAAGCTACAGAAAGGCGTTATCGGCGCTTTGATTATGCATAGCTTGCCCACTTCGGCTTCATATACACATCAAGACCGTGAGTTATTGGAGTTTGTTTCTACGCAAATAGCCTTTGCGATTGAGCGTCGACAAATGCTCGCGCGATTAGAGCATATTGCACTTTATGATCAGTTAACCTTGTTACCCAATCGTGAGCTTTTTTACGATAGATTTCAAAAGGCGCTATCTCGAGCCCATAGGGAATCAAGTTATTTCTCTTTGCTTTATTTAGACTTAGATAAATTTAAGTGGGTTAACGATACTTTTGGTCATAGCGTGGGCGATTTATTACTGCAAGTGACAGCGCAGCGAATAGTCAGTTGTGTGAGGGGCTCAGATACCGTTGCGCGTTTTGGGGGGGATGAGTTTGTCATCTTACTTGAGCGAGTTGATTCAGCACATAATACCCTGCTGGCCGCGCAAAAAATATTGCAAGTATTCGAGCACCCCTTCGAGCTTGCCGAACAGCAGATCCATATTCTGCCGAGTATCGGTATTGCTCTGTATCCAGAGCACGGTGAAAATGAGAAACAGCTTATTTCCTGTGCCGATGCCGCTATGTATAAAGCTAAAAAGAATGGCGGAAATCGAATTGAAATGGGTTATCAAGGATTAAGAAACGTACATGCTGAGCTTCGACCTGAGGCCAATATTCCTGAAAATAAAGCGATGAAGATCATTTAAGCTTGCTTTAGGTAAGCCATTGTAAGTCTATAAAGAAATAATATGTAAAGAAATGCCCGCAAATGTCACTGACACTTGCGGGCATTATTGTATGGAACTGTTGATGTAATCTTTATATAAAATAAGGCTTTTGATTACAGTTTGAAGCGATTAACTTCCTGCTGCAATGATGCGGCTAAATGGGCGAGCTCTTGAGCTTGGACCATAGACGTTTGTGCCTCAATCGAGAGATTCTCTGACACTTCACGAATCGACTCTGTATTACGGTTGATTTCGCTGGTGACTGAGGTTTGCTCCTCGGCTGCAGTGGCAATTTGGCTCGCCATATCTGAAATATCATTAATGGCTTTGCTGATTTGCAACAGACTTTCACTGGCTGAATTAGCATCGGCCACACTGGTTTCTGCCATTTCATGACTTTGAGTCATAGACTTAACGGCTTTGCCTGCGGTTTGTTGTAGGGTTTCGATCATCGCTTGAATTTCTTGTGTCGATGAATGCGTACGTTGTGACAGTACACGCACCTCATCAGCAACTACAGCGAAGCCACGACCTTGTTCTCCTGCACGTGCCGCCTCAATGGCTGCATTGAGTGCAAGTAAGTTGGTTTGCTCTGCGATGCCACTAATGGTCAACAAAATGCTGTTGATCTTTTGTGAGTGCTCGTTCAGTTCACCGATAATTCGCCCTGCAGTTTCGACTTCACTGGCTAAATTACGGATAGATTGCTGGCTTTGCATTACCTGTTTATGGCCATGGTTTGAAAGTCCGACCGCATTTTGAGCGGTCTGCGCTGTATGCTCAGCATTACTGGCAATTTCCTCGGTGGCGCTGGCCATTTCGGTCACCGCAGTGGCAACCATAGTCACTTCATCTTGCTGTACTTCAATGCGCTGACTGTTATCCGTTGCCGACGCACTACTTCCTTTGGCTTGATATTCCAATTGACCCGCAATCTTGTGCATGCGGGAAATCATACCGTGTAGACGTTCTACAAAGCGGTTAAAACCCGAAGCTAACATACCAATTTCATCGTGACTGTTGGCAGTATGAATGCGCACAGTGAGATCGCCATCGCCTTCGGCAATATCATTGAGTGCTTGGGCAACGCGTTCGAGATCTTTAAATTGGATTTTAAAGATGGCGATTAAAATCAAACCAAACAGCACCAATAGTGCAACACCTACGGCAGACATCCACCAAGCAAGATCGGTTGCCTGTGACATGATTTCTTGCTTATCCATTACGAAAATCAGCGCCCAGTCTGTTGAGGGTATTGCCGCAACATAGACTAACTTAGTGGCACCATCGAGGTTTCGCTCTTCCATCGTATTGGCATTAGTGCGCTGTGATAACCAGCTATTACTAAAATCACTATCAATTTTAGTGAGTTGTTGAGTATTTAGCTGGCTATTGGGATGACTAATAATGAGCCCTGCATTATCGACCATCAGAGTATAACCTTCGCCCGGCACTACGAGGCGCTGCACCGCATCGGTTAGCTGATCTATGGTTAAGTTCGCTGCGGCAACGCCTATCAATCGGCCAGAACTCATTACAGGTTCGGCAATGGTCACGACTTGTTTTTTCAGTGTGGCGCTGACGTAGGGCGCCGTCATGATCATTTTACCGGCAGCTTTAGCGTCCATATACCAAGGGCGAACGCGGGGATCATAATTCGCGGTATTTAGCGACGGATCTTGGCGATACATGTTGCCTTGTTCGTCGCCATAGTAAGTGAGGGCAAAGTCAACCGCAGTATGCGCTTGCAGCAAATGAGGGGTAACATTTGTACTCGGATCGGCTTCAACGACTTGTTTTAGGCTGGTAATGGCCATTTTTCTGTCTTGCATCCACTGACCTATGCCGGATGAAAAGGTAATCGCTAGTTGGTCAATTTCATGTTGAGTGTTTTCTAACGCATTATTTCTAATGAAATAACTAGAGATACTTACGAGTACAGCAATAGTGATCAGTACAGCGGAAAGACTGCTGAACAGCAGCCGTGTTTTGAGTGTCGATCGCATAATCTATATCCTTTATATTCCGTTAGCTCTCTAACGTTGTTTTAGTATAGCGGCAGTACGGGGCAAAACATTAAATCATTGAAGAATTATAGTAATAAATTTAGAAGTGACGCCCATAATTTATGAATTTAATAATTACATGATTTTTATATCAATAACGATTGCGTCAGCGGTTGTTTATTTGATGAGCTGATGGAACTTAGTAGACTAAACTGAAGAGATGAATAATATTTTACAGGTGATAAATAACATTGGTTATCGTCAGTAAGCCGTTAAAACACATAAGCTCAAGCTAACAATTTAATTAAATATGTCACTGGTTGTGAGTGTGATTAATTCATTATTCAGAATGCTGGCTTGTTTATATCAAAGGTTAGTGAGCATAATTTCGCGCGGGTAGCATCTTGTGTGCTGGTTCAAGTTTAAGACTCATCTGTAACAGAACATAAAAAAGGGACTCCTAGGAGCCCCTTGTTAATTTTAAAATGACCTTAATATTAGTGAGTCATCTTATTTTTGATCAGCACACAACGCTGCTCTATTTGACGGGTTTCCAGTAGATTACGGCGGGTAAGGTTAGATAGCCCAGTTTGGCGATCAAGTACTTTGTCCAATGCCGCTATGCTAGTGTAATTACAATCGGTTGGGATGAGGAAATGGCTATAATTACGCATAAATACTGGCCCTTTTTTGTCCATATCCATTAAGCTCGCCAGACGCTCTTCCGCTGTAGCTGCGCTTAATAGTTTTTGCTCAGCAGGATAAAGATTTTGCATAATAATCCGCTGTTTGGAGAAAGGCAGGCTGTCTAGATGGACTTTACTTAACCAACGACGTTTTGCGGCCGCTTCAGGGCGGATCACTTGTGCCGCAAGTGCCGCTTTTTCACCAGAGTCTGAATTATCCTTGGTGGCCTCTTTGGTTAAGCGCTGCAGCGCGTTAGGAAAATCATAGCGATTAAGCTGGGTGATGATTGCCCATCGTAAATCTTGGTCTAAGGTTAATCCCTTTATTTTTGTTTCACCGTCAATGAGTTGTGCTAAATGACGCAGTGAATCTCTGTCGCTTGCTAAACTGACATACGCATTGAACCAGATCCGTTGGAAGTCATTATCGCCTTTATTTTCCATTGCTTTTCTCAGACTCATTTGGCTTAAGCCTTTAATTGCATTTTCAGCGTAGTTTTGCTGAATAGGGGCGATCTGCGCGAGATATTCCTTTGAGCGCAACATGCTATCGATGATCTGACCAACAATCGTGTAGTCCGTCTCAGCAGGCGCGTTAACAAACACTGTGCTTAGGTATTGATCTAAGCTCAATTTACCTTCGCGGACGCTGTCCCACAGACTTTGCCACAGCATAGATCGCAGTAGTGGATCGGAAATATTACTCAGTTGTTGTTTTGCGGTATTAAATGACTTGTCATCAAGCTCGACTTTCACAAAGCCCCAATCATCAAAGTTTGGATAGACTAGGTCTGGGCAGCGCTCACCAATCAGTTGTTTAACTTCAGTACGCTCGCCTTTGTAAGTCACTGGCACTGTAATGTCATTTCGCAGATCAAAGCGACCTTGGGTAAATAAAGCCACTTGGACTTTTTGTTCACGTAATGTGGGTAGCTCTGCGCTTGCAGGGAGCTGTCGTAGGCTAAATTCGCTGATTCGGTTGCCCTCACAACGATATTCCGCCTTGATGGTGTTAACGCCCGCGCTGTAGAGCCATTCTTGAGTCCATGCACTTAAATCGCGGCCAGCGGCTTTCCCTAGGCTATTGATAAAATCGTCTAACTCAGCGTTTTGATAACTGTATTGTTTTAAATAGTTACTGACGCCACGACGAAACACCATGTCGCCGAGTAAATGGCGTAATTGTTTCAGCGTTGATGCGCCTTTTTGGTAAGTGATAGCATCGATATTGTCGAAGGCGTTCTGAGTAGTTGCTACGGGTACTTCAATGGGGTGCGTGGTGACTAAGCTGTCTTGCTCATAGGCTTTTTGCTTGCCTTTAGCGTAGAAGGTACGCCAAGCATTGGTGAACTCTGTGGCTTCTTGAGTCGCAAGTGTGCCCATAAATGAAGCAAAACTTTCATTTAACCACAAGCCGTTCCACCATTTCATGGTGACGAGATCGCCAAACCACTGGTGCGCCATTTCGTGCATGATCACGCCCGCAAGATTTTGCTTTTGATCTGCTGTCATCGCCGCTTTATGAAGGAAGATATCTTCGGAAAAGGTCACTGCGCCTGCGTTTTCCATCGCGCCATAAAGGAAGTCTGGCACTAGAATTTGATCGTATTTCTTAAAAGGGTAAGGAATACCAAAGTAATTATCGAAAAAAGTTAACCCTTGTTTCGTATAGGTAAACCAATCTTGCTCCGTGACTTGATTTGCAACGGATTGACGGGCGAACAGGCGCATAGGATAGCGGCCTGAGTTGTCTTGCCACATGTGATAAGGGCCCGCGTGCATCGAAAAGTTATATGGGCTTAGCTTAGGTGTTTGTGGGAAAGTCCAACGATTGTAAGCACCTGCTGGGGTGATTTGGCTTTCACGCATTGAGCTAATGACTTGCCAGTCTTTGGGTGCTGTTACCGTAATTTGATAGTTAGCCTTGAGATCCGGTTGGTCGAATACTGCGAACATCTGCTGAGCTGCAGCGGGTTCAAAATGAGAGTAGAGGTAGACCTTGCCATCGATTGGATCTTTAAAACGGTGTAAACCTTCACCATTGGTGCTGTGGGCACGGCTAAATTGCACTTCAATGGTATTTTCACCTGAGGTGAGCAAACGCGTATTTAAGCTGATGTAAGCGCCATTGTAATTGGGGTATACGGCGGTACCGTTGATGATAAAGCGTTTTATCTGCGCCTTGTTTAAATCTAAGCTCAGTTGTTTTGGCACTTCACTTAATTGAAATGTCACTTTGGAGGTGGCGGAAAACTCGGCATCCCCTGTGAGCTGAAAATCCAAGTCATAGTGAATATCGGAGATGACCTGCGAGCGAAGCGCAGCCTGATATTGGCTAATATAAGCGCTAGCATCACGTGGACCCGTATTGAGTGTACTTTGGGTTGCACACGACATTAATGTGCCGCAGGTAAGGGCAACGAGACTGGCTTTAAACAAGTTCACAACTTAAATCCTTCAACGATTTGTTTTGTTTTCTGCTTGGATGTTTGCATTCAATATCGTGTGTGTAGGTTTGCCTTTGTGGCAAATTATCCCTCGCGCCAGCGCCAATTTTGAGCATCATCATCGCAGTGTATTTTGGCCGAGTACACTACCTTATTTACCTTGGATTACCAATGTTAAAAATGTAAAAAAAAGCCAGCGTTAACGCTGGCTTCTTGAGATTACTGTTTGGCAGAATTAAGTGCCAATAGGACAATTACATGCCTAAGAAAGACTTAGACTTCATCTTACGGATTTCTTTTTCATCAGACCATTCGATAAGGCCTGTTTCTAAATCCATTAAACGCATTGTCATCTTATAGTAGACGTCTTTAGTGCTACCGTCTTGCTTCACTATGCTAGATAAATTGCCATATAACATGTATTGAGCGCCAATTTGACGACCAAACTTGATGGCGGTTGATGGGTCAACCATGCCAGTGTTGTTTTGGTAATCCAGTTGTTTACGGACTGAATCTACTTTAGTCATGTCGATAAAACGGAACTTGCCTGAGCGCAATAATTTGTTACTGATAGAGTCAGTGACAGACTCAGTGTCGATATGTTCTGAGGTTTTGTTTTTGATGCTGTCAACAAATAAAATCGGGCGGTCATTGGCTGTTATTGCCACGATAGGAGGGAAAGTCATCATGCTATCCACCATCTTGGCTGCAATAGCTTGTAGATCCGTCGAGCCAAAGTTCTCATTGACGGTTTCAACTTCTGTGGCATCGCCATATTCGACTTTAGATTGACATGCAGCTAGACCCATAACGGCAGCCAGTACAAAAATCAGTTTAAATTGTTTCATAGTCAGTTCCATTTTGTGATTGTATAAACTTAATGACACACGTCTTATTCAAATACCACAACCGCTAGGCTAAATGATTATTGAATAAATTCGGGTGTAATTACCAGTATCAATTGCCCAGACTAAGGTGGTTTTGCCTGCTGCAACATCAATTTTAGCCGGTGGCGCTTTGTCTAACTGCAAAGTGTATTCACCTGCACTCAAATAACGCCGCCCGATCTGTGCTTGTTTAGGGAGCGTCAGCCAACTACGACGATCTGCTTGTTCTGTTACTACGTTAAAAATCTGCATAGCAATGCTGCCAATATCGGCAGCATTGTTCCCTGGTTTACCACTCTTCTCAATCTGATAGGCCATCTCAGATTTAGCATAGACCCTAGCGACTTGACGAACTAGCGTCGCGGGCAGATCTTCCTTGAGTGCTGTGATGGCTAAGGCATCGATATTGGCAATAGGTTCAGTTTTCAGCACTGTACCTAAACCTTGCACTTGCGTCTCTGGCACAAAAGTATTGTTTGGCATGTAGGTAGCGAGTGACACTGTCTGCCAGTTACCATGGATAGTAAAAGGTACAGTGAGAGCTTGTTTTGCAGGCACAAAGCCGCGCTCGACCATCAAAATCACTTGACCATCTTTGGGATTGGGCAACTTAGCATCGCCCCAACGGCGCTTAAACTCATCATATTGTGGCATGCCGAGTTGCTTGGCGAGGCGGACCAGATCTTGCTGTAAATAGGTGTTATCTGGAGTGATTTGTGCTGCTTTACGATAATCGATATAGGCATCGTTCGGCTCACCCAGCACTTCGTGCAGTACGCCAGTCGTGTAATAACTGTAAGCGTTTAAGAAAGAACTGGTGACTGTGCCCGCAGCTTGTCCTAGTTTGTTAACCTCGGCATCTATGGTGCCGTTTGCCATGGCTTGAACTGACTTTTGTGATTTTTGATAGCGTTCTTGCTCGCTGCTCTGTAGTTCGTTACTGCGACGAACTTCGACTAGAGCCCCCTGATAGTCGCCACTAAACAAATAGTTAAGAGCTTGGTATTGGTGCAGCATAATGCGTTCATACCCAGGGCCTCGGTACGGAATCGCATTGTCGTTTAACACTAAGCTGCTGGCTGTTGCGCCAATGTCACTAACGCTGACTTTGGCCTTATCATCAAAGGCGGTATAAGCATCTACTGCTTGCTGATAATATGTTTTACTGGCAGCAAAATCGCCGGCGACTTGAGCAATTCGTCCCGCTTCTTGGGCATAGAGTAAGCCGTCATTGCCATTGATATTGCTGGCAAGTTTGTCGATATCGGCCATGGGAGTCGCACTATTAAGCTCTTGTTTGAGTGGTTCAATCTGCGCAGGATAATTAATGAAAATACTGTTATAAGCGCAGCCCGATAAGTTTAAAACCAATCCCATTGCCAAGGTTGGTGCAATAAATGCGCGAGAAAAAGGTGTAACGAAGGACAGTTTCATTATTGCGCTTCACCTTTTTTGATGGATTGGGCTGAAATCGCCTGAGTCTGTTCTGGCATAAGTGAACGCTCGAGTAATGTGATCCCTTGAAGGTGATCAAATTCATGTTGAAAAATCCGTGCAATAAAGCCCGTTAATTCGGTTTGTTGCCACTCGCCTTGTAAATTTTGATAGCGTACTTCAATGGCTTGATGTCTTTGTATCGTAAATCTTTGCCCCGGTACAGATAAGCAGCCTTCTTCTCCGCTGACCAACTCGCTTGATGCATTAATGATTTGCGGATTAACCACGACCACAGGCGCCATATTAGGAGCGTCGGGATAACGCTCATTAGGGCGAGAAGCCATAATAAATAAGGCTAAAGGGCTGTGAACTTGGGGGGCTGCGATACCAACGCCATTGGCAGCGTCCATGCTGGCAGACATTTGCTCGGCAAGATGCACGAGCTCTGCATCGAAATGGTGCACTGTTATTGCAGTCTGCCTTAGAATGGGTTCACCCACTAACGCTATGGGTAATAGAGTTGGGGTTTCTTTTGGCATTAAATGTTTAAACATCGCATTCCCTGGATATTTTGCAGTAACTGTTTTTTTAATCAAAGTTAATATCTAAAGCGTCAGTGTTAATAATGTGGTGGTGGCGTTTCTTCAGCCTGAGTCGCCATATTACTCGGTTCCATGTCCTGCAACTTACCAATTAACATGTGAATTTGGTGTTGCTGGTGAGCCACCAGTCGATTTAATTTGATGACCTCTTGGTTTAATTCTTCGACTGTGAGCTCTTGAAAAGCCAATTTGGTTTCTAGATCTTCAATCTGTGCTTGTACGCCTTGCATGGCTAACCTCTATTTCTGCCAAGTTTCAACTAAGCCTTGGCTACTGATACTAACGACTTTATTGGTATCTCGAATTGCCACAGAGTATACAACGGCTCCTCGATTTTGGCTGTTTTTAGTGAGTGCAACCTGCCATTTTTCAATTTGTTTACCCGAGTCACGTTGCCAGAGTATAACTTCCCGCGCTGGCGTACCTGTTAATATCTGGCTGTCTTGTTTGATAAACCTCACCGCTGAAAAGTTCATTTGACGACGGGTAATATCCAGCTTGTTTAATAGCTTACCGCTTGTGTTATCCCAGATCTTTGCTTCATCTGTGCTGCCATTGGTAAAACTTAAACTACCACTGTCGTTGAGTGCCACTTTGGTTATACGGCTGCCGAGTGTCCACGTATGAAGCGGTTGGCCAGTTTGTGCCTGCCAGAGAATCGCCTGCATATCATTTGACCCCGTTAATGCTAATCGGCCATCAGCAGAGAGGGCAACACTATTGACGCGCTCTTTGTGTCCAAGAAATTTGATTAAGGCAGATTTTTCGGCATTAAGCGACATGACTGAACCATCATTTAAACCAATAAGTAGTGCGCCATTATCGGCTACCGCGACACTTTCACCGGATGAAGGTAAGGACCACCAACCTAAAGGCTTACCGTCGGCTATTTTCCACATAGCAACTGAATCTCGGCTTAACGATGCTGCAAATATCCCGTTGGGAGAAATCGCTGTACCTGTGACGCCAGTATTAATATCGCCATGTATCCATTGGTATTTGAGGGTGTGGGTGCTGAGATCCCAACATTGAACTCCACTACTTTGAGTGGCAACTAAGGCGAATTGCCCATTACTTGATAGGCTCGCGCTATAGCTGGGTTCTGTCGTTAGAACACTGATATCTTCTGCTTTTGGGTGGCAAGCGATTAGAAAAACTGTGCAAATTACCAGCAGTAGATTTTTCTTCATGAACTTGCTCCCTAAGTTGTTGTCTTTAGACTTGATCAAGTGACATTAATCACTGTTAACCCATAAAGAATCTAGTTGGTATAACCGAGATAACTAGTATAAAGTTGTCACGCTTAGGTTATTGTAACCGCTTGAGGATGCTGAGGAAGCTTTAATGAAATCGATTTATAAATTATCGTTAGTTGCATTGGCTATTATTGGCCTATCTGCTTGTAATCAAGAAGAAAAAGCAGCTACGAGTACAAATGTTGAATTAACGACTGAAGCTCAAAAAGAAGCTTACAGTGTAGGCGCTTCAATCGGTCGTTATATGTCTGGCCATATCAAAGAGCAAGAAGAATTAGGCCTGCCAGTTGATCGCACTCTGATCGTCACTGGTTTCACTAATGGTCTGAATGACCAATTAAGTTTAACCGAAGAAGAAATGCAAACCATTCTTCAAGGTCTAGATAAAAAGTTAAACGATAAACGTCAGGAACAAGCAACAGCGATTTCTGCGAAAAATATCGAAGATGGTAAAAAATTCCTTGAAGAAAACAAGGTTAAGCCTGGTGTAGTGACAACTGAGTCTGGCTTACAATATGAAGTATTAACTCCAGGCACGGGTGAAAAGCCTGCCGCAGAAGACACTGTAGAAGTGGATTATGTCGGTACTTTACTTGACGGTACTGAGTTTGATAGTTCTTATAAACGCGGCGAAGCGGCTAAGTTCCCTTTGAATCGCGTTATTCCTGGTTGGACTGAAGGCGTGCAATTAATGCCTGTTGGCGCTAAGTTCAAGTTTGTGATCCCATCGGAATTAGCCTATGGCGTACGTGATACTGGTACTATTCCACCAAACTCTACGTTGATTTTCGAAGTTGAGTTGAAATCAATCGAGAAAGCTTCTGCGGCGCCAGTAGCTGAACCTGCTAAAAAGTAATTGATTAGCTGCGACGTGTAATACGCCGCAATTGAAAATACCGCTCCTAAATGAGCGGTATTTTTTTGTCTGTAAAATTCACATTATTGTTTTAATATTGAGCTCACTATCTTACAGCCGTTGGTTCTCAGACTGGCTCTATGTTTCATTTTTATACCCATTATCAACATTAATCTGCTGCAATAACCAAGGGTACCCATCATCAACTTTAGAAGTTTGATTGTTATGTTTATTTCAAAATAATGAATGCTAAATTAAGTTTTAATTATATCCATTACCTTTTAAGGACCCGTGTTCCTTATATTTTATTAGGTATTGCATACCGAATAATATCATCAAAATATCACATTAAAATATTGATTGTTATTTGAGCAGGACACTAAATACTTTGAGCTTATGTGTATTGATCTTACTGTTTGTTTTTACATGGCTAATACTTTTGATTTACCATCCTGTTCTGTTAGGTGAACAGTGAGGTGTCTATAATTAGTTACTCATCAATGTGTTACATTGGCAATGTGCGATCTTGCCCTCTTTTTTTACGCATTCAACTCTGAAATAATCCGCTCGCACGTTAATAGAAGTTAGCGGCAATATTATAATAATGGGGTTGATGATATGGATAATGTTAATAAATTAACGGCTATTTCTTTAGCTGTTGCAGCGGCTTTGCCTATGATGGCAAGCGCAGATGTGATGATCACCGAATATGTTGAAGGTAGCTCAAATAATAAAGCGATTGAACTGTATAACAGCGGCGATACGGCAATTGATCTCGCGGGTTATAAACTGGTTCGTTATAAAGATGGTGCTACTGTTGCGTCGGATATGGTGGCTTTAGGTGGTCAAACTATTGCGGCAAAATCGACAAAAGTTATTTTAAATACTAGCGGTACTATTACTGTTGCTCAAGGGGTTGATAGTTACTCTGGTAGTTTAAGTTTTAATGGCGGTGATGCGGTTGCCTTAATGAAAGATGATGCCGTCATCGATATTATTGGTGATGTGCCGACGCCAACGGGTTGGGGATTAGACGTTACCTTAAAACGTAAATTAGATGCGTTAGTGGCGAATACAGTATTTAATGCCGCCCAGTGGGAACAATTACCTAAAGATACCTTCTCTGGTTTAGGTTCTCTAGAAACGCCTGCTGAGCCAGAAGTGCCGCTCTTTAGCTGTACTGGCGCTAAAATTGTGCCTATTTATCAAGTACAAGGTGCGGGCGAGTCGAGCCCATTTGTACCAGCAGGGGCATTCGAATCTGAAGCCGAAGTGACTGTGCGTGGCGTAGTGACTGCCCGTGGTGAAAGCTTGTTTAAAGGTTTTTACTTACAAGAAGTTAAGGGTGATAACTCACCGTATACCTCTGATGGTGTATTTGTATTCTTAGGTGAAGCTGCACCTGAAGCGATTCAACCAGGGGTTGAAGTGTGTGTGCAGGGTAAAGTGAAAGAATACTTTGGCCTAACTCAAATCGATATTAAAGCCGATAAGAAATTTGATGTTGGCGCTAAGGGTGAAGTCCCTGTTGCCGCACCTTTCTATGTGGCCGATGGCGAAACCTTAGCGCAAGCATTAGAGCGCTATGAAGGCATGAATGTGGCCTTAGATGCGGGCAGCGATCTTAAAATCAGCCGCACCTTCAGCTTCGACTATGCGAGTAGTCGCAATAACATGCTAGTGTCATATCAAGCACCTTTGATGAAGCCGACACAGCTGTATCCAGCGCTTTCTGCTGAAGCAACGGCATTAGTTAAATCTAACCGCGAGAACCAACTCTTTATCGAATCCGATTACAAGCCTGCCAATGGTGTTATTCCATACTTCCCTGATTTCAATGTGGAAACGGGTTACATCCGTGTTGGCGACCAACTGACTAACCTGCAAGGTGTGATTGGTTATAGCTACGGCGCTTATCGTTTAGTGGCGACTAATACTATTGCAGCGGGTGATTTTATCCGTGGTGACGATAGAACCGAAGCCCCAAGTGTTGCAACTAAGGGTGATCTGCGCGTGGCTAGCTTTAACGTGCTGAACTTCTTTAACGATGTTGATGGTGGCGATACCAACCCATCAGGCAGTAACCGTGGCGCTCTAACGCTGGAAGAAATGGTGCTACAACGCACTAAAATCGTTAGCGCTATTACCGCCATGAACGCCGATATCGTCGGTTTGATGGAAATTGCTAACAACGGTTTTGGTGAGAAGAGTGCGATTAAGGATTTAGTCGATGCACTAAATGACAAGCAGACGCCTGAAAACGCCTATAGCTTTGTTGAAATTACCGATGCTGATAAGTATGACGGCAAGTACTTTGGCACAGATGCGATCACTGTCGGCATGTTATACCGTGGTGGTAAAGTGACTTTAGCGGGGGCCGCACAAGTTATCGGTACTCCAGAACAGCACGCCAGTGCTGGCAGCGTGACTCGTACTAAAGATGGCAAAACTGAGGCTAACCCTGGCAATGATGCTTATCAACGTCACAGCTTAGCGCAAACCTTTAAAATCCATGATGAGTCTCTGACCGTAGTCGTTAACCATTTGAAATCTAAAGGCTCAGGCTGTTTAGAAGATTGGGCTAACTTCGAAGAGTCAGTTGATCCTGCCGATCAACAGGGCAAGTGTAATGCTTTCCGCGTATCTGCAGCCAAAGTCTTGGGTGAAACGCTAAAAGATGTGAAAGGCGACTTACTGATCATCGGTGATATGAATGCCTATGGTATGGAGGATCCTATCCGTGTACTAACCGACTTCGATGCGAGCAAGTCAGAGCGTGACATCCTGACCGCTTCGTGGACGACGCTCGACGGCAAAGTGTTTGAACGCCAAGGCAGCAAGATTGAAAAAGGTTATGGCTTTATCAACTTGAACACGAAAGCCCACGGTGCAAGCACTTTCTCTTATAGCTATAACGGCGAGTTAGGTAACTTAGATCATGCTTTAGCCAATGCTAGCTTAGCCAAACGTTTAGTGGATATTGAAGATTGGCACATCAACTCAGTGGAATCTAATCTGTTTGAATACGTTAAGAAGTTCTCTGGTGATCTGGCTAAATCTGAAAATGCTTTTTCTGCATCGGATCATGATCCTGTGATTGTTGCTTTAAGTTATCCTGCGCCAGTAGTGCCGCCAAAACCTGAGCCAAAGCCTAAAGATGATGGCGGTGCTTTAGGTTATTTAGGTTTAGCACTGATGTCCTTGTTTGGTTTGCAGCGTCGTCGCCGTTAACCTGTATATGGGGTTAACTCACAAGTGCAATTTGTGAGCTAGACTGAAACAAAGGGATGGTTAACCATCCCTTTTTTATCTCTTTTTTTCAGTTTTTATTAGGAGTGAGTATGGATACCACCTCAAATCCGCTGAAAACCATGAATATCAAGGCGCCACTGTGGTTTTACTTTGTCGCAACGCTCAGTTTGTTGTGGAATATCATGGGGCTGATGGCTTTTGTGATGCAAATGACTATGACGCCAGATGCACTCGCACAGATGAGCCCAGATCAAATTAAACTCTATGAAACGACGCCAATTTGGGTTGATGCTGTGTTTGGCTTTGCCGTGGTTTCAGGGGTTCTAGGATGCCTATTATTGTTATTCAGAAAATTAATTGCTTATAAAGTGTTGGTCGCCTCGCTTATCGCTATTTTGTTGCAAATGACCTATGTATTTTGCATTCAGCAAGCGGCTGTGATGCTAGGAGCTGACGCGTTAATTATGCCAAGTGTAGTCGTGGTGTGGGGATTATTTCTTGTCTGGTTTAGTCAGCTAAGTACCGTTAAATCTTGGTTAGTTTGAGCCTTATTTTTGCTGATATTGATGTGACCAGCTGAGAGTAAACTAGTTGAACTTCATCCACTTCACAGTAAACTGCTGATTGGTTTTATTGACTAGGAAGTTGCAATGAGTATTTGGTTTAGAGCTGTAACGTTAGAGGATTGCGCGCGTTTAGACGCCGGTATGGGTGGCAAAGGCACCTTGATGCAGACTTTAGGAATTGAGATCAGTGAGATTGGCGACGATTACATGAAGGCCACTATGCCTGCCAGTCCGGCGGTGCATAACCCTTTGGGCATAGTGCATGGTGGCGCGAATGTCGCGCTTGCTGAAACCGTTGCCAGCTATGCGGCAAATTTCGCGGTGGATTTTGAGCAGTACTATTGTGTCGGTCAAGAAATTAACGCTAACCACTTACGGGCTTCCCGTAATGGGGTATTAACCGCCACGGCTAAGCCTATCCACTTAGGGAAGCGCAGCTCTGTATGGGAGATTTTAATCCACAACAGTGCGGGTGAACTGACTTGTATTTCACGGATGACGGCGGCTGTCGTTAAACGCTAAATGCAATGAGCCAGCTTATTACCTGTGGTGTGAATGGCGTATCAATCGTTTGATTTAAATAATATATAGATAAGGATTGGATATGGATAACGCTACAATTTGGGAATGGGTTGGTTATTTAGCTTCAGTGGTCGTTGCAATATCACTGATGATGTCAAACATTAAGAAACTGCGCTGGTGGAATCTCATTGGTGCGGCTTTATTTGTGGCCTACGGTGTGGCAATTGGGGCTTATCCTGTTGCCTTAGTTAACTTTTTTATCGTGCTGATTGACACTTATTATTTGGTTAAGCTTTATCGTGAAGCCGACTTATCCAGCAGTTAATGGCAGTGTATCAGCTTAACTCCGCTTTCTTGCACCGCACTTCGCTCCATTGTCCTGAGCAGCTATTTGGTTTTTCAACAACATCTTAAGTGATGTGAGCGGACCATTGGCTGTGAGTCCGTGTAATTCATTAACTGTCTTGCTAAACTCATTCTTAATCTTTTTTTTAGATTGTATAAATCTGGTTTAATCGCTTTATTCTCAAGCGGTAATTCTCTATTCTTGCTCTATCGACAACACGTCGCCAGCCAAGGAGATAAACCATGGCCACCATTTACGATTTAATTGAAACCTGGTTAACCAGCAATCAAGACTAAGGAGCAGGGCATGAGTCAACAACATCAAACAAGTCAGTACTTAACCAGCCAAAACGGCGCCCCAGTGGCCGATGATCAAAACTCACTGTCGGCGGGTGAACGTGGTCCTCTGCTATTACAAGATTGGCATTTAATTGAAAAGTTAGCCCATTTCAACCGTGAGCGTATTCCTGAGCGTATCGTGCATGCTAAAGGTACTGGGGTTTACGGCACATTTACGCTGACTAAAGATTTAAGCGATTACACCATTGCTGACCATTTCAATGGTGTTGGTAAGCAAACCGAAACCTTTATTCGTTTCTCAACCGTAGGTGGAGAAATGGGTTCTGCCGACGCAGAGCGCGATCCACGTGGCTTTGGTTTACGTTTTTATACTGCCCGTGGTAATCACGATATCGTGGGTAACAATACGCCGACCTTTTTCTTGCGAGATGGGATTAAGTTTCCAGACTTTATTCATACGCAAAAGCGTAATCCTAAGACAAACTTAAAAGATCCGCAGGCTATGTGGGACTTTTGGTCATTGAATCCTGAAGCTATGCATCAAGTGACCATTTTGATGTCGGATCGTGGTATTCCGGCAAACTACCGTCAAATGCACGGTTATGGTTCACACACTTTCTCGCTGTGGAATGCCAAGGGCGAGCGTTTCTGGGTAAAGTTCCACTTTAAATCGCAGCAAGGCGTGGTCAACTTAACCAATGAACAGGCTGATAAATTAAAAGGGATTGATCCCGATTCATCGCAGCGCGATATGGTGGTTGCTATTACTGATGGTAACTTCCCGCGTTGGACGGTTAATGTGCAGATTATGCCTGAGGCGGATGCCAATACTTACCATATCAATCCATTTGATTTAACTAAGGTTTGGCCGCATAGCGACTATCCATTACTTGAGATTGGTGTATTAGAGCTGAATCGTCTGCCACAAAACTACTTTGCTGAAGTTGAGCAAGTGGCATTGGCACCTAGTAATTTGGTCCCAGGCGTCGGGGCTTCACCAGACAAGATGTTACAAGCGCGTTTATTTGCCTACGCCGATGCGCAGCGTTACCGCATTGGTGCTAACTACAACCAATTGCCAGTGAATTGTCCGCATGCCGCTAAGGCAAATCACCATCAACGTGCAGGTGCGATGGCGGGTACACAATGTCCTTATCATGGCAGTCAAACTGGTGGCGACGCTTCGGCAAACTATGGCCCGAACAGCACTGCTGATGCCTTGGTTGAGCCAGTAAACTTTAGCGAACCACCATTGCGTTTAGAAGGTGAAGCGGCGCGTTACAGTCGTTATAACCAAGACGATTATACCCAAGCGGGTAATTTGTATCGCATCTTCTCTGAAGCTGAGAAAGCGCGCCTAGTGGCAACAATTTCGGGTTCATTAAGTCAAGCGAGTTTAGATGTGCAGCAACGTATGGTGGCGCATTTTACTCAAGCCGATGCGGATTACGGACAACGTATTAAACTGGCATTAGGTCTTTAAACTATTGCTGTTGCGAATGTTTGAATAATAGTAGAAACGATAAAACTGAGTAGAAAGCCTCTACTCAGTTTTTATTATCAGCGACAATAATATTAACATTCTCGTTAATGTGCTCTTAGGCCGCGATGAGTGCCGCGTTAGGGCTATTTAGCTGCTTTAACAATCCAAATGCTTGCTGCATTTTATCCTCGGTTACGATAAATCCTATAAATGTTTCATCCACGTCGAATGCTTTAATACAGCTTCCTTGAGCATCAATATCGACTTGCCAGCGATGGACGCCATTCACTGTTATACCGCTGAGTTGCATAGGTAACAGTGGCGTTTTCACTTTAATGAGCATGGCGGGAAAATTCACTGCTGTCGGTTGGTTCAGTAATGTGTTCGCCAGCGCATTGGCGCTCAGTAACGCAGGTTGCAAATAGGCCCTATTTTGGCCGTTGATTTGGGCGCAATCACCTAGCGCATAAATATGGGCATCGTTGGTTTGTAAGCATTCGTTAACGACGATACCTTTATTGACTTCTAGCCCCGCATGCTGGGCAAGTTGGCTGTTAGGGAGAAGTCCCGCTGCACAGATAACCGCATCACAAATAAACCGCTGGTCATTATCTAGGCACACAGAGATACTGCCATCTTGGTGTTGCAGTTGGCTGACTCGGGTTTGCAATTGCACTGTGACGTTATGCTGCGTTAGTACAGCGGTCAGTTTGTGGCTTAACATTTCGGGTAGCATATTCGGCATTAAGCTCGCTTGTGGATCGACCAAAAATACTTGCTTACCTGCAGTTGCTAAGTCCATTGCCAGTTCAACTCCGACCAAACCAGCACCGATAACCAGTACTCTCCTCGCGCGATGGATGTCTGCTTCGCAGGCCTGATACTCCATTAAGCTGTTAACTGTGTGGATGATATCAACGCCATCCCCCTCTATAGGCGGAATAAAGGGCCGAGCACCCGTGGCAAGCACTAATTTTTCGTACGCAATTTCGCGTCCTTGATGGCAACAGACTACCTGACGAACTTTATCTATTTTTATGACTTCACAGTGATTTATTACATCAATTTGTTGTTCATGTGCAAATTCAGTCGCGGTCAATTTTATGAGGTCTGACGCCATTTTTTTAAGGCTAAACACATGGCTTAAATCTGGTTTATGGTATTCGTCACCAGAGTCGGCTGTGATAACTGTAATCGGTTGTTCGCGGTTTAAACGTCGCAGTGTTTTGACTAGCTGATATGCCGCGAATCCACTGCCGATAATGACGATTGGCTTAGGCATTAGTCACCTCATTTTTTATGACAGCGAAAACGCTTTTACCTAGGCCACATTCGGGACAGAGGAAGTCTTCGGCCACTTGAGTCCAAGGTGTGCCAGCAATGACATCTTGATTAGGTTCTCCTTTTTCAGGGTCGTAAACCCATTGGCAAACGGTGCAAATCATTGATTGTGTATCATTTAATTCGCACGCGTTTGTTGCAATCGGTGCCGTCACAGGGACGTTATTAGTAGCAGTGTTTTCAGCTGTTTGACTGGCCGTGGTGGCTTGGCTAGGTTTTGACATGACTTGATTAATGATAGAGCGACTATTCGCGCTATCAAGGGGCCGCAATGCCCATTCTCGCGCGATTCGCTGGCCGTGCTGACGGCATTCTTGCATCGCATCTCGATCGGGACGCCATTTGACTTTTAATCCCACCGAGGTTTCAAAACCAGCATCCATCAAACGAGTGTGAATTCTATCGACTGCGCCGCCATTCCAGCCATAACTACCAAAAGCTGCCGCCTTTTTATTGCGAAAACGCAGGCCCGTGATTTCTTCAAGCATGGCGGCAATTTTAGGCATCATCACATTATTCATGGTGGATGAGCCGACTAAAATACCTTTTGACCTAAATGCCTGTGCAAGGATTTCGTTTTTATCATGACGTGCGACGTTATACACTTTTACTGCTACATTGGGGTCAACATCATGAATACCTTGAGCAATACCGTCGGCCATCATGCGAGTATTATTGGACATAGAGTCGTAGAAAATCGTGATGCGGTCTTCTTGATAAGCGTCGGCCCAAGCTAAATATTGGTGAATAATTTGGGCAGGATTATCACGCCACACAATGCCGTGTGAAGTTGCGATCATATCTACAGGTAAATTAAAGCTTAATACTTCGTGAATTTTAGCCGTCACTAGGCTGCTAAAGGGCGTTAAAATGTTTGAGTAGTACCGTAGGCATTGTTCCATTAATTCATTTTGATCAACCTCATCATTGAATAAATGTTCGTCGCAATAGTGTTGGCCAAAGGCATCGTTACTGAATAAAACCGCATCTTCGGTGAGGTATGTCATCATGCTATCTGGCCAATGCAACATAGGTGCTTCGATAAATATCAGTTGCTTACCATTGCCTATCGCTAAACTATCCCCTGTCTTTACGGTAATGAAATTCCATTCTGGGTGGTGGTGATGTCCTACAATGGAGTCGACCGCATTTTCACTGCAGTAAATTGGTGTGTTAGGAATTTTGGCCATTAATGCAGTCAGGGCGCCTGAGTGGTCTTCCTCTGCATGGTTCATCACAATATAGTCTATGTCGGTTAAATTAATTTCAGCTTCAAGATTTTGTAAGAATTGCTGGCTAAACCGATGATCAACTGTATCAATTAACACGGTTTTTTCTTCACGGATAAGGTAGCTATTGTAGCTTGTGCCTTTAGTTATCTTGTACTCAGTACCATGAAAATCTTGCACTTCCCAATCGCGTTGACCCACCCAGTGGATATTGTTTTTTACATGAATAGTCATAAATACACCTGTGATAATTAATAATGAATGCGCTACGTAAATCTTGCTTATTTAGTTAAATCTCTTATTGCACTCACCATGCCAATATTTTAAGGTCTTGATTTTTATTGGTATTAGCGTATTTCAACATTTTAAATCACTTGCTGATGTCATAATGACAATTTGATGTTAGTCAAATTGACATTACACTATTGTCAATATGACTTTATTTGACTGTGGATGTGCTATGAGTGCCCATGCTGATTTAACTCAGTTAGCCTTAGATTTAACTGTCGGCGTGTCGACGCAAGACAGATTTGAGCGTTTGTTGGCAGTGGTCAGGCGGCGTGTCAATTGTGATGCTGCGGCATTATTGGCATTTCGGGAGCAGCAATTTGTCCCCTTGGCGATAGATGGGCTCTTTGCCGAAGTGTTAGGGCGGCGCTTTCAAATTAGTGAACATCCGAGATTAGAGGCTATCGCCCGTGCTGGCGATGTGGTTCGTTTCCCGGCCGACAGTGAACTTCCCGATCCGTATGATGGTTTAATTCCACATCATAGTGCGAGCTTACATGTACATGCTTGCATTGGTTTACCACTAATCGCAAACGATCGCTTAATTGGGGCGCTCACCATTGATGGTTTCAACCCTCATCAGTTTGATGGTTTTAGTGATAGCGAGTTGCGTGTGATCAGCGCACTGGCCGCAGCCAGTCTTAATACTGCGTTATTGATGCAACAGCTAGAATCCCAAGTTGTTGAAGTTTCCAATGGAACTGAGGTGCTCAATCGTCCTGCTAGTCAGCAGGAGATCATAGGGCAATCCACACAGATCCAATCGCTAAAGCAGCAGATAAGTGCCGTGGCAGGCACTGATTTATCGGTATTAATTACCGGCGAAACTGGCGTGGGTAAGGAGTTAGTGGCCGCGGCGATACATAATCAATCGACCAGAGCCGATAAATCACTTATCTATTTGAACTGCGCTGCATTGCCTGAGTCCGTCGCCGAAAGCGAGTTATTTGGACATGTAAAAGGGGCATTTACGGGGGCAATCAGTCATAGGCAAGGCAAGTTTGAACTCGCTGACAAGGGGACTTTGTTTTTAGATGAAATTGGGGAGCTTCCCTTGGGGCTGCAAGCTAAGTTATTGAGGGTTTTACAATACGGTGAATTACAGCGAGTGGGCAGTGATAAGAGCCTAAAAGTTAATACTCGGATTATTGCCGCCACTAATCGAATTTTGCACCAAGAGGCAACGGAAGGGCGCTTTCGTTTCGATCTTTACCATAGGTTGAGCGTATTTCCTATCCACGTAGCACCATTAAGAGAGCGTGGGCAAGATATTGTTATGCTGACAGGTTTTTTTCTTGAACGTTGTAAAGCGAAGTTAGGACTCACCCATATCAATATCACACCCGCAGCGCAGCAGTTATTAGAGCAATACACATGGCCGGGTAATGTGCGTGAGCTAGAGCATGCGATACACAGGGCTGCGGTGTTGGCGAAAGCCGAGCTAAAAACGGCTTACATCAGCTTAAGTGATAAACATTTTCAGCTCGATTCTTTGATGAATCAAGCACACAGAACAGTTGACGAAGATAGACCATCAGATGCCGCAACGCCAGCCAGTGAATTAGCATTTAGGTCTGAGTCGGCCTGTCGTGAGGGACAATCGCAAGATAATTCCAGTGTTATGCTGGGGCTTAAGGCTGCGACTGAGAGATATCAGCGTCAACTTATTCGCCAAGTTTTAGCCGCGAATCAACAAAATTGGGCTGCGTGTGCAAGAATATTGCAAATCGATACAGGTAATTTGCACCGACTTGCAAAACGGTTAGGTTTAAAAGAATAAAATATTGCGTGAAGAGATTTTATTCTGCAGCAAAACCCCAGCCTCGATTCTTAGAAGAACAGTGTTGCTACGCCTAAGAGTGCGAACAATACGGCGCAGCCACGGTGTATCCACAACATAGGTAATTTTTCGGCGCTGAAGTGGCCTGCGATCACTACGGGTACGTTAGCAAGCAGCATGCCTAAGGTTGTGCCAGCAACCACCATAGTTAATGAATCGTATTTTGCGGCTAATACCACAGTTGCGATTTGCGTTTTATCCCCCATTTCGGCGATAAAAAACAGGATAAAGGTGGCGAGAAAGGGGCCCATTTTATAGAAGCGGCTCTCTTCTGCATCGACTTTATCGGGGATTAACACCCAAAGAGCGATCGCAAAGAATGACGCAGCCACTAAATAACGTGCCAGATCTGGGCTTACCCAGTTAATCGCCCATTGGCCAATCCAAGCTGCGGCAAAATGGTTAAATAATGTCGACAGCAAAATACCTAAAACAATGGCGGTTTTATTTTTAAATCTTGCGGCGAGGATTAGTGCAAGTAATTGAGTTTTATCACCAATTTCAGCGATAGCAACCGTAAAGGTTGAGGCAAGTAGGGCTTCCAAGTGTGATCCTTTAGGGGTGGTCATGACATAAGCACAATAAACCGTCCACCCCTAGGTGCGGTCATTGTGCTCAGGTCTTGCTGGGCAAATCTATGATTTGCTGTGAACACCATGGCATGTTGCCAAGTATGTTGATGTTCACCCTAGATGACGATGGCTCGAAATCCAGTTAGCTACTCCCCCGAAGCGAGGTGGGCATTATACCTAGGTAAGATTTAGTTTCAAGCACGAGTTTATAACAGTAGGTGCTGATAAATGTTTGACGGGTGTCAGAAAAATACCGATTCACATTCTTTAACTTAATGAATGTAAATGAATTATTTTTTTGACAACGTTGTCTTTTGTTGCTAATTTAGCCAAGTCATTTCTACTTGGTTACATACTGTTAACTCGTAGTGACTCAATGATAACGACTGTATTTGGCAAACTAATTGAAAAGTTAGGACGCAAAGCTTCCGGTCTAAGGTTGTAAATGGATTTTTTAGTGAACTAAGATAGCGGAGTTGCCGCAGAATTCGATTTCTGTGAAAGATAAACGACTGCTGTTTAATGCTGTTGTTTGCCCAAATACCACTTTTATATCTAAGCCTATCATTATGTTTAGGATGATAGGCAATCAATGGAGTGCATTAAAGTGGCAAATCCTACTGTTTTTTCCCCTATTTCTAAATTGAGTTTATTGGCCGCGGCAGTAATGGCGACGAATGCGTTTGTGAGTATCTCTGCGCAGGCGCACGGTTATGTTGTGGCACCTGAATCGCGTTCATATGCCTGTAAAACAGGTAAAAATGCCAATTGTGGCGCGGTGCAATGGGAGCCGCAAAGTGTTGAGGGGCCATCGGGTTTTCCTGAATCAGGTCCTGCTGATGGCAAACTGGCGAGTGCTGGCAATGGTGCTTTTTCACCTTTGGATGAACAAAGTCCGAGCCGTTGGGCAAAGACGGATATTAAAGCGGGCTGGAATAAGTTCAGTTGGCAGTTCACAGCAAACCATGTCACCCGTAATTGGCGTTACTATTTAACTCGCCAAGATTGGAACCCAAACCAAGCTTTGAGCCGAGCGAGCTTTGACTTAGCACCCTTTTGCGTAGTTGATGGTGGTATGGAACAGCCGCCTAAGTTAGTGACCCATGACTGCTACGTGCCAGAAGGTCGCAGTGGTTATCAAGTGATCTTGGCCGTGTGGGAAGTTGGAGATACGACGAATAGTTTCTACAATGCTATCGATGTGAACTTGGGCTCGGGTCCTATTGTGCCGAGTGAATGGCAAGATGTGGGGGATATCAATCCGTCACTCGATCTAAAAGCAGGCGATAAAGTGATGACCCGGGTGTTTGACGCCAATGGTGAGCAAGCGGCTAAGCAAACAGTCATTACCATTAGCGATGCGACTCAAGGTGATAAACAAAATTGGCCTTTCCTATTAGCAAGCGCGATTAATGCCCAGCAGTCCCAGTTAAAAGCGGGACAAAAAAATGCATCGGGTGTGATTGAGCCTGTGTATGGCAAAAACGACATTTTTACAGCGAAAAACTCAGGTATTGAGCGTGTCGAAGTAGGATTTGATTTAGCTCCTGCTCCGGGCAACAGCTTAGAAGTCACTTCACTTGCCGACGATTATCAAATTATCGATGGTGCGGCGAAGGTCAGCTTTGATGTAACCAGTAACGCCGAGATGCTAGTGTCAGCGTATTTGTTTAGCCATGATGGCACCGCGTCAGGTTTTGTGAGCCAAACTGTTAACAATGCCAGTGCTAGCTTAGTGTTAGACGTTGTTGAGCCTAAAGCTGGGCATTATCATTTGCAGGTAAAAGCTGAGCCTAAACAAGGTGATGTTATTCAGCAGAACTTTGACCTCTTCTTAAAGGATCAAGCTCCTGCACCAGAAGCTGATTTTGTATTCCCAGCAGGCGTGAAAGGTTACGTTGCAGGTACTACAGTGTTACAGCCTAAAAATGGCAAAGTGTATCAATGTAAGCCATTCCCTTATAGCGGCTATTGCGTGCAGTGGTCGGCTTCTGCCACAGGATTTGAGCCAGGTGTTGGCGCTTCTTGGGCTATGGCGTGGACTGAGCTGTAAATTAACATTTTGAGTTAATCAATTCTCAACATGATGTGATTGGGCTTAAACATATTCGCTGTGTTTAAGCCCTTTTTGTCTGCATCGGATGGAAAAAGACCGGCTTTATTTTGATTCGAGCCTAATACAAGATTACAGGTATTCTCAACAAAGGTAGCGATTTTGTTGGCTTGTTTATTTTCGTTTATCACAGCGCTATTAAGTTGTTACCGTACCGTTTGCTACCCTTCTTTGTTCACAACTGGCTTGCCCACTGGGTTTGGCTCTGTTAATGTCCCAAACTATCTATTTAATCGATGCTTATATCGGTACATTCATTTGGGCTATCACAATTGAAAGTCATGCCATTTTTCAATAATCGATTTAGTTAGCCTCAATGGCTACTGGGTTGAAACATTCAAAAGCTATTGGGGCCAATTGATCTGCTAGGTCGAGATCTGATTGGATGCTTTAAGTGATGTGTCGCTTATTTCGATTTAAGACGCAAGGCTTTATCGGTTCAAATCTTACTCAAATAAAATAATAATTAATTATTGAACAGGACTATTGTGTGAATTCAAAAATGTTAGGCTCGATCGCCATCGTTGCCGGGACGGCCATTGGCGCAGGTATGTTAGCGTTACCTTTAGCCACAGCGGCTTTAGGTATTATCCCTGCTTTAGTGTTACTCGTCGTTATTTGGGGCGTGTCCGCCTATACCTCATTACTTATGCTCGAAATTAACTTACGCACTGGCGTGGGGGATAACGTGCATGCTATTACGGGTAAGTTACTGGGTAAAAAAGGTCAAATAATTCAAGGTGCTTCTTTCCTGAGTTTATTATTTGCTTTGACCGCGGCTTATCTCACCGGCGGCTCTTCGTTATTAGTGCTTAAAGCGAAGAACATGTTCGATATCGTGCTCGATAATCAAGTCGCAGTGTTGTTATTTACACTCGTGCTCGGTGGCTTTGCGGCGCTAGGTGTTGCTTGGGTCGATAAAGTTTCACGTTTCCTATTTTCGTTAATGATTCTATTGCTCGTGGTGGTGGTATTATTTTTATTGCCCGAAGTCAGTATTGCTAGCATGGCAACTGGCGCGATTGCCGAGTCTATGACCAGCAATTGGATGGCGGCAATTCCCGTAGTGTTTACTTCGTTTGGTTTCCACGTCTGTATCGCCACTTTAGTGCGTTATCTCGATGGCGATGCGGTATCACTGCGTAAGGTGTTGTTAATCGGTTCGACTATCCCACTTGCTTGTTATGTTCTGTGGTTATTGGTGACTTTAGGCACAGTAGGCGGATATGAGGTGAATAGTTTTGAAGGTTCACTACCTTCACTCGTCACGGCATTGCAGGATATTGCTCATACGCCTTGGATCAGCAAATGTATTTCATTATTCGCTGACTTAGCTTTAGTGACCTCATTCCTCGGTGTGACCTTAAGTTTATATGACTTTATCGCCGAATTAACTCGTGCCAAAGAAACGTTTGCCGGTCGTATTCAAACTTGGTTACTGACCTTTATTCCGCCTGTTTTGTGTGCCTTGTATTTGCCTGAAGGCTTTGTGGCGGTACTGGGATTTGCGGCCGTACCATTGGTCGTGATGATCATCTTCTTGCCAATTGTTATGGCACTGCGTCAACGTCAGTCGCAGCTGGGTGGTTATCAAGTGTCTGGCGGATCTGTTGCATTAGTCATTGCAGGCTTGTTAGGTGCCGTGATTGTGGGTGCCCAACTATTTGTTGGGATCTAATTCATTGCGATAGATGAGGGCTTTTTAGCGAATACATCTGGGTAACTTTGATTAAATGTATTTGCTTTGTAAGCGAGTTTTTCAGAGTCTGTTATAGAGAGTGTCGCATGTGATAAAGTCAGGCCCCGGCCTGACTTTTTGCTTTTTAGGTTTTAAAGCGAGTGATGCTGGGTTTTAGCACAGTTATTTAAAATTAAAACAACGCTATTAAAACGAGAAAATGGCCCAGCTTGCGCGTGGCTTCATTCACATAAAACGGACTTAACACAATGAAAAAATGGTTACTCACAGTTGCCGTGGCCGCTAGTTTTGGCGCACAGGCTGACGAAGGTATGTGGCAGCCCCATCAACTGCCTGCTATGGCTGATGAACTGAAAGCAAAAGGCCTTGAAATTGATGCGAAATCGATTTCAAAGCTGACCGAATTCCCTATGAATGCAGTGATAAGCCTTGGCGGTTGTACTGCATCATTCGTATCGCCAAAAGGCTTGGTTGTCACTAACCATCACTGTGCCTATGGTGCGATTCAGTACAACTCAACCCCAGAAAAAAACCTGCTACAAGATGGATTTTTAGCTAAGACATTTGCTGATGAATTACCTGCCACGCCAGGTTCACGTATCTATGTGACCGAAGAAGTGACTAATGTAACCGACACGGTAAAAGCAGGGCTTGAGTCGAAAGTGGGCAGTGAGTTTTACCAAGGCATTGAGGTACAAGAAAAAGCGTTAGTCGCTGAATGTGAAAAAGAAGATGGCTACCGTTGTCAAGTTTATAGCTTCCACGGTGGCCTCGAATATTACCTAGTAAAACAACTAGAAATCCGTGATGTTCGCTTAGTTTATAACCCCGCCGCGAGCGTGGGTAAGTACGGCGGGAATTTGGACAACTGGATGTGGCCACGTCACACAGGCGATTTTTCTTTCTACCGTGCTTATGTCTCTAAAGCGGGTAAACCCGCAGAGTTTAGTGCTGACAACGTGCCTTATGAGCCAAAAAGTTTCTTAAAAGTATCGGCTAAAGGTGTGAGCGAAGGTGATTTTGTGATGGTTGCAGGCTACCCAGGTCGCACCAACAGATATCGCACAGCCACTGAAGTTCAAAATGAGTTTGAGTGGGCTTATCCCGAAGGCAAAATGCTGCGTGAACGCTTTATTGAAATCATTAAAGAAACCGCGCCAGAGGGCAGCGACGAGCGTATTAAGTACGAGAGTCAAATTGCTGGCCTTGCAAATTACGCGAAAAACTTCACTTCTATGATCGAGTTTTACGGTAAATCAACCATGTTGGCCGACCGTAAAGCCCTCGAAGCTAAGCTTGCGGCGTGGATAGCCAAAGACAGCAGTCGTGAAGCGAAATACGGTAAAACCTTAGCGGAATTAGATGCCTTGATTGCCAAAGGCAAAACGCATCAAGAGCGTGACATGATCTTAAGCTACATAGGCAGTACGACTATGTTGCCGACGGCGCGCAGCTTATATCGCCTCGCGAACGAGAAACAACTGCCAGATATGCAGCGTGAACCGGGCTTCCAAGATCGTGATATGACACGTCTAAAAGCCAGCATGGAGCGTATCGACCGTCGTTATGCGCCAAGCGTTGATAAAGCGGTATTGCTCGACATGCTAAAACGCTACGCCGCACTGCCAGAAGATCAGCGCCTACCCGCATTGGATAAAGCCTTTGGTATCGATAAAAAGTTTAGTGAAGCTAAGCTTTCGAAAACCTTAGATAAAATGTACGCCAAAACTGAGTTAGGTAAGAAAGACGTTCGTCTGGCGTGGATGGATAAATCCGTTGCCGATTTTAAAGCCTCTAAAGATCCTTTCATTCAATTCGCTGTCGCTATGTATGACACAGATATGGCCGAAGAAAAGAAAGAAAAAGAATTAGCGGGTGAACTAATGAAGGTGCGTCCGCAATATATGGATGCCATTATTGCTTACAACCTAGAGCAGGGTAAGCCTGTGTATGCCGATGCTAACTCTAGCCTGCGTGTCACAGTTGGCCATGTGAAAGGCTATTCGCCAAAAGACGGTTTAGTGGCCGTGCCATTCACTCGCCTTGAAGGCATAGTGCAAAAGGACACGGGTGTTGACCCATTCGATGCACCGAAGAAAGAGTTAGAGCTGATTAAGCAGAAGCAATATGGTGATTTCTATATGAAATCAATAGATTCTGTGCCAGTAAACTTTTTATCAACTTTAGATACTACTGGCGGAAATTCTGGCTCACCGACCTTAAACGGACGTGCTGAATTAGTGGGCCTGTTGTTCGATGGTGTGTATGAAAGCATTATCGGCGGTTGGGCATTTGATAACGAGATTAACCGTTCTATTCATGTCGACAGCCGTTATATGCTGTGGGTAATGAAGTATTTAGATCATGCCGACAATTTATTAGCTGAGATGGAAATCGTTAAGTAATCCATTGCCGCACCAGCAATGGTGCGGCCTATAATGGCATAGTGAATTTGGATTATCAGCATTCAAGTGCGATTTAGTGCTTTAAGAATACTGAAATAACAAGACAACAAAATAGCGATAAACTCACTGGGTTTATCGCTATTTTTTTGTGCAATGACTGCTGATAGCTGTTGAGATAGCTTCGCTATGGTATTAGCTCACCGACTCGCAGCAAGTCCATCCGTGGATGCTCGACCGCCCCGTCCATGGGGCGGACGGTCGTCTCGCAAATCACCATAGCTCGCCTTTTTAGCATTAGCGGAACCTGTAGATTTAAAAGATTACGTAACATACTTTGGGACAAAAGCGTGATAGACCCTTTGCTCTAACTCGTCAGTTTCGGATTAAAATTTCTATGGGTTTAACGCTTGGCTTTGCGGCGTGCTGGAGCGCAGCGTAGGTACGTCCGCCAACAGCCATTGGTTAGGTAGACACTCACCAAAGTCATGACTTAGACCCCAGAAGATAATCTACCATTGCTGACATAACGAGGCCACCGTCTTGCTCTAATGCCTCTAGTTTGCACCTGAGGACACCATAGCCCTTTCCGGCCTTTGGCGGACTCTTTCCTACGGCTGTGACACGAACGCTCAGTTGGTTAGGAAGGGTAACTGGACGATGCCAGCGGACACTCTCCATACCTGATACTCCTGTCATGGAGGTGTGGACGAGAAAACCATCGACAACGATAGAAGCCGTTAACGAGAGGGTATGCAAGCCGCTACACTTACCGATTACATCGAGCACTCCCTGGAGCAGTTATCTTACGTTAACTTCGATATAAATAGCCCTCCCCCCCCTGAAGGCCAAACTTAGCTAGAGGTAAATTACCGGATGCTTATAGTTAGACTACGACTCCTTACGACACTAAGCCTTAGTGCCACAAGCTTTTAAGTAGCCATCGATAACACTCACGCCAATTTGACGTTCTGAAAAACATTCAAGCTGTAATTTTGTCAGGCTGTGCCGTCATTTGTACCGTAACTTAGGTAGCTAACATATTTTGGTGTAATGACATGAATTCTTTGTACTCATCACAACAGCTAGAAAGGTGACTAGCAGTGCCATCACCAATGATCTTTCCCTTCGACATAAACAGTACTCGGTCCGCATTCGCAATCGTATTTAGGCGATGCGCTATGGTCAAAGTTAGAGAACCGTGGCTGGCCGCTGCAATTGCGCTTTGGATTTGATGTTCATTCTTCACATCAAGTGAATTGGTGGCCTCATCGAGCAGTAACACATCTGCGCTTTTGTACAAGGCTCGCGCCAATGACAATCGCTGTTTCTCACCACCAGACAACTTGTTTGCACCATCACCAACTGTTGTATTCCATGCGTGAGGTAAGCGATTAATAAAATCTAGACATTCCGCTTTTCGAGCCGCTGTTTCAATTTTGCTTGAAAAATTGACCTCTTTCCCGAACGATATATTTTCAAGAATCGTTCCATCTAAAATAAAATGCTCTTGCAGCACAACCGAAAATCGTTCGCGGAGCATTGCACTAGATAGATCATTAATATTAACGCCGTTTACCAAAATCTCACCGGATGTCGGCAAATAGATTTTTAGTAGCAATTTGAATAAGGTTGACTTTCCTGCCCCAGAGTTACCAATTAGTGCGATATTTTCACCAATAGTAAAAGTTACAGATACATCGTCTAATGCTTTTTCAGTTGTATTCGGATAGGTAAAAGAGACATTATGGAACGCAATACTAACGACATTTTCAATAGGCGAAAGAAGGCTCTCCAGGCGAGTAGCTTGAGCGGACATAAGAAGTTTATTGATACGAGCCATCGAACTTTGCGTCCGTTTATACTTGGCAAAAACTCCACTTATTGATGCAAAAGACATGGCAACCATAAGCAGCACACCCATAAAGGAAGTTAATTCGCCAATAGTCATGATTTGAAAGTTAACGAGCTCAAGGCCATATAATGCTATAGAAGCCAATCCACCAAATACCATCAAAATCAATAAACTAGACATCAAGGATTCGATACGTAAGAGGTAAGTGCTTTTCACCAAAGATAAATTGACATTGCCGTTGAATTTGTGTGTTAGGGTTGCCTCAGCATTAAAACATTTAATAACTTCTAAAGATTGAATACTTTGCGTAATTGCGCTACTCATGCGGTCATTAACTTCTTGCACATCTCTCGCATACAAACCAATTTTTTTACCGGTCAGTAATAATACAGCAAGCGCAATCGGACAGATCAATAAAGAGCACAGTAGTAACTTCCAGCTCATCATTGCCATCATGACAATGCCGACAACAATCGTCAGTCCACCACGAAGAATCTGCGACAATGAGCTACCGTAAAACTGTTTAATCACCATGGTGTCATTAGTTAACAGTGAAACGTAAAATCCGGTTTCTTTTTCACTTAAGACATAATAAGGCATCCGCATGATTTGTGCGTATAGGTCAGCTTGCAATCGACACCGAACCCGTTCTCCCAATAGCTCCATAGTGTACTTTCGTAAGCCAGTACACACACCAAGCAACACCAGAATACCTAAACTAACAGGATATATATCAATAACGTATTGATATGAGCCACTTTCAACCAGCTCTCCAAAATGGACGAAAACAAATAAGGATAGTAATGAAGAGCTAATGATGAATAGCAGCCCTACGACAAGAATCACATACTGACGTTCAAGTAAACTGATGGTCGTAACTTGCTTGCTATACATCTACAGCTCCTTTGAGCATATTGTTCAAATACCACTGAAACCAAGACTGGGTACCTTGTTCAAACTGGCTAAGTCGACCAGAAGGGTATGGTTTACTCATCGCACTACTGCCTACATTCAAGTAGGCACCGATATCCTCCCCGGCTATGTGTTCAATTGAACTTCTTAATTGCGGCAATCTCACGCTCATAGCCTCATCGGCAATAATCTCTGGAAGGCCCAAAATATGGTAATGAGCACGGGTATAGAGTCGCTCTACAATCTCGAGCTCTATCCAGATAACAAAATCTGGCGTCAAACCGATCAGCAGCATCGGATACAACTGAAAGTTACAAGTATTTGCAGCAGTATTTTTAAGATTGAACCGGGGTTGGGGAAAAAAAGTCCGTTCAGCATCAAAGGAGGGATAATTTGAAGCATTAAATTGTTCAGTGGCTCGCCAGTGGCTCCGCTTAAAATCAATACTATCGTATATAGAATCTTTGTGCGTCCCTATCACATGATAAGATTCGCCAAAATTATCGATAACACTCTTCCAGTTGAACGCTCCTTCGAAAGTAATTTTGTCAGCTAAGGGGACCAACTCAGATAAACGGTAATCCTGCAATTCGGCATTGACACTGTCGGTATTAAACATCTCGATATCGGCATCACCAGATAAGTTGACAAAAATCCAGCCTTGCCAAACCAAGCAGCCGTATCGATGCAACCCTTGGCAGTCTTTTTTCTCCATAAACGGCGCGCCAATTAAACTCCCATCAATCGAGAATTTCCAAGCATGGTATGGACAACGATGATGCTTGCCGACGCCGACGCCATCGGCAATCACTGCACCTCGGTGGGGGCATATGGCAGAATATGAATAAAACTGATTAGCCTTATCTAACGCAATAATCACTTTATGATTGAGTATATTATAAGTTTTATAAGAGTAAGCCGTTTCAAAATCACTCACTCTAGCCAACGCTACCCAGTGCTTCTCCAAATAGGCTGTTTCCAGCTCAAATACATTTGTGTCAAAGTAGAATCGACGATCTAAAGCGTACCCTGATTTTAGCCGTTGTTTAGCTGTTTTAAGCCAATCCATAATTTTACCCATTTATACATAGAGACAAAAAAAGGAGAGGTACGCTCTCCTTAGCAACTAAACAGTTAGTGTCGAATTATTGCTCGAATTGGTGACCCCAAGTCCAGTTAGTAATCTCGTGCTTAGGCAGATTTTTCATTCTTTCTAACGACTGACAAGTTAGGACAAGCTTAGCATCTGATTTAACTAAACCAGCAAGTAATTTCGCTTGAGACAGTTGTTGTTCAATATTTTGATCACTTAACGTTTCGTTATTTTTTTCAATAGTTAACATAGTATTTCCTTTTTATTTAGTGTAATTCCCTAACAGACTACCTGTGAGAATTATGGTATACAGAAACTAAGGACGTGATAGCCCAAACTCTCTATATTTTTGCTCCATCAAGTTAAACAGAGGCGCGACTCCACAGCACAAATATTCATCCTCTTCCTTGAATTTATTCTTAAGGTTAACAAGACGATCATGCGGGCATCCCCCTTGACATAGGTGATACCAATTGCACTGTTTCATGCGTGTTTGTGCCGACTCAGCTTCCTGTAAGCCGACTTGATGGTAATCTGATTTATCTAGTAATTGCCCGAGTCCTACTTTGGTGACATCACCGTGTCGAGAGTCTTTATCTCCGACATACTTGTCGCACGGTGCGATCACACCATTTGACTCCAAGGTAAAGATTTCCGTTGAACAATTACCGCTCCAATAACAATTTGTCGTTGTAGTCTCTCGCTGTTCAATAACGTCAAGCAAATCAGTAAAAATGCGCACGGTAATCGTCTCTCTATAATGCGCAAACCACTCTTGGTAGATTTCGCACAGAAAGACAATAAAATCGTCGTAATTCACAAACGCTTTACCTAAGGTGCAAGGCGCCTGACTGTTATCGGGAACTAAGTTAAGAAAATCAATATTATAAAAACCAATTTCATCAAAATATTGTAATAGCTTGGCTGCAGGTATGGCTCTAACTTTTTCATCCACCACGACCAATCCACCAAAACTAATACCATGCGCTCTCAATTGACTTATGCCATGCGCGACCTTGGC
Organism: Shewanella sp. SM23; assembly: GCF_025654295.1. Classification (NCBI taxonomy): domain Bacteria; kingdom Pseudomonadati; phylum Pseudomonadota; class Gammaproteobacteria; order Alteromonadales; family Shewanellaceae; genus Shewanella; species Shewanella sp. SM23. The sequence continues at coordinate 125,258 of NZ_JAKKRM010000010.1, read as the reverse complement.
CGATGTGCCTTTGCCATGTCGATCGAGTCGGCGGAGGTCATGAACTTCTGGAGGGCCATCAATACTAATGCCAATGCCCACTTTGGCTAAAGATAAAAACTCCAACCACTCTTCAGTCAGCATGGTTGCATTTGTCTGCAAAGAATTACCAATCGTGATCCCAGGACGTCTAAATTGTTGTTGCAGCCAGATAAGCTTCTTGAAATAACTCGGCGGAAGCATGGTGACTTCACCACCATGCCAAACAAAATCGTACCTAGTCACACCCTCTATGTTTAATAGGTTCTTAATCGATTCTGCTTGTGTTCTAAAACTCATAACATTACCAGGCCCTTCAGCCCAAGCATTGCAATAAGTACAGCGTAAATTACATAAACGAGTAGCTTTAACCACGACTACGGCCTTACCTGCACCGGTACTGTCCGACCGAATAGGCTTACTCGCCACATCGTAAAAAATCGCTAATTCATCTGCGTTTAAAATCGACTCAGGGGTTTGCAACCCAATTAGCTCCGCCGCCGCCTGTGATTGAGGCAATTTACTTAATAAGTCAAACAGCTCCACCGTTGAGTCTGATAAACGATGCGAAAGCGCATCATCCACAACTTGCTTAGCATCATAAGTCGGCTCAGTGACATCTATTACATCGATTCTTTTCATGTCCTTATGCATTATTGTGTTCCTAGTTACTTTCTAATAGTGACTTTATATTTTTGTTATTACTAAGAATTTGAACTGTCGGTAGAACAATAGACAACAGTGACGTAACCATAGTTAGCAATGCTGTCGTCATAATAATTGAAGGCTCAATTAGCACTGCTTTACTAGCAAAATTAAAACCTAACATTGACAATAGAACCGTTGTTAACAAGCCAAAAACTAATCCGTAAATTACCGGATTTGAATATTGAGTTACCGAGTCAACAATAAGCGCTTTATCACTTGCTCCCAAGGAGAGCTTTAACCCTAGTTCTCTTGATTTTGCATGCACATTAAATTTAGTCAAACCGTATAACCCTGAAAAAGAAATAACTAATGTTATCAACAACAAAGAATTGAAGAGCACGCTTCCAACAACATACGGAGCACGAATTTCAGCATACTCGTTGTCCAATGAGGTGAGCGTAATATTCAATAGTTCTGGATGGCGTTCATCAATAGTGGAACGTAAGCTCGCCTGCTGCTCAGTGTCGCCATTAGATCGAAATAGAATCACAACATCTTCTTGCGTATTACTTTGCTTTTCGTCGGCATTGTATGGTACATATGCCTGATTATTCATGACGCTAGCTACCCCAGCGGTATCCATTAATCCTGGGTTCTGTATGTCTTCCATTACGCCAATAATTTCGAAATCTTTTTCTAAAGCAGTAATTTCAACAAACTGACCTAAACCATTACCATCTGGAAAAAGGTAGCCAGCTAAAGATTGGCTAATAATCACTTTCGCTGCCGCATTCAATCGATCATTTTCAGAGAAAAATTCGCCGTCTATTAATGTTAACCCCGCTACGCTCTGATAGCTGTCGCTTACTGCAATGGGGTTTACTTGACTAAGGAAATGGCCTTGAAGATCTTTAACATCGGTTGTGAATATCCCCGTATCCAAAGGTCGCTGATTGGTAAATGCACTATGTTTAATCCCTTGGTCAATAAGAATTTGTTGAATGCTACTCACTAAGTTGTTCATATAGCCTGGTTTAGCACTATCTGCTTCCCGAGCTTTGACTTCAATCTGATAGACATCCTCCAAAGCAAAACTGGGCTCCATAAGCACTCGCTTATTAAATTCAAATGAGAACTTAACAAAAATAATCAACAACAACGTTCCCAGCATCACCTGACAGAACACAATAGCATTACGGGTACGGCTGGAAAGTAAGGCCCCAGCGCCTTTCGTTGCAGTATTAAGTGAGGAATAGATATTATTTACACGCAGAGTTTTCATCACTGAAAGCTGGAAAGTTAAACAGATCAGTACTGAGGTAATCAGGTAAGCAGCAATCAAGCCTGCATCTAGCCCTAACGTGTTCGCTCCCGCTAGAAAGTCGCTTGAGAAATGTTTAAAGCCGTTAAGTAAGCCCGCAGATAACAATATCGCGATAACCGAAGAAAATAGCGTTAACAGCAAAATTTCACTGAACAATAATCGTGCAACATCATTTTGGGTTGCGCCCAACGCCTGGCGGATCAGCATCTGGTGTTTGGCCTTCGCTGCATTAGCAATATACAACGAAGCTAAATTAACCATAGTCAATACCACAAAAAAGATCGCACACAGCCCGATACCAAGAATGATGTTTTTACTATCTTTTACAATAAGGTCTTTCAATAATGTCGCTTTTCCGTCAATTTGAATGAACGGCGGTAGCCCCTTACGACCAATATCTTTCATCTCTTTATTAAGTTGTTCGTTGAGTACCGCTAAATCGCTATTCTTCGGAATGGCCAGTAGCGACATTTCACTGCCAAACTCCGGAATCTTATAGAAGTTTTTCCCACTGGCAGAAGTGGGCAACCAAACGTTAATAGGCTTTTCAGAAAGGTTCCACGGTGTGTCGATGTCCTGCACAATACCTACCACGCGGAAAAACTCTTCATTGAGTTGTATTTGGTCTCCCACTTTTATGGGTGATTTACGCAACTCAGATTGAGCAAATGACTCACTGACAACCGCAACTAGGTTTTTCTTCCCTGGAACAAAGTCATCCTGGAAAGCTGAGCCGTGTTGAAATTCAAAAGACAGCATTTCAAAATAGCTCGGCGTGACATATCCGACGGGAAGGGAGGTTTTACCGCTACGGTCCACAGTAGTACGTTGATCCAATATATGTAGTGCCGTGAGATCCAATAGTGGCGACGTTTCAATAATTTCTCTTGAGATGCCGGGAGAATTACCATTCATCGTGGCGTCGGGAAGATGAACCGCTGTCTCTATCGCTACAATGCTTTCTGCTTTCGGATATGGGAGTGGTTTTATCAGAGCATTATCTACTAACGCCATGACACTAAAAGTAAAAGCCAAGACAATTGACAGTGTAGCGACAAAAGCCGCGGTAAAGTGTTTTTCTCGACGTAAGCGCACAAACGCATGTCGAAAATCCATCATAATATTGTTCATCTAAACCCCAATCTAGTTCAAAAGACAGCCATCTTTCATGGTGTATCGCGTTTTCGAATAAGCCGCACAGTGCTCATCATGCGTTACCATTATTATGGTTAATCCTTCCTCGTTAAGTTGTTTCAACAATGTCATGACAATCTCAGAGTTCTCTGAATCTAAGTTGCCCGTTGCTTCGTCTACCAACAGCACTTTGGGGTTGGCTATCAACGCTCTAGCAATAGCTACTCGCTGTTGCTGACCTCCGGAGAGTTGATTCGGATAATGGTTGATTCTGCTGTCCAAATTGAATTTGCGTAACCATTGCTTAGCATCCTTCTCAGCATCCCTGCGGACGTTCTTCGCATACCTTAACGGTAGCAACACATTTTCTAGTACCGTAAGTTCATCGATAAGATGAAATGATTGGAATATTAGGCCAAAAAAACTACTTCTTAAATTGGCCTTTTCTTTTCTACTTAGCTCACCAAGATTGCTTTGCTTACTGACATAACTACCCGAATCAAATTCATCTAGCATTCCAAGTATAGAAAGTAATGTCGACTTACCTCCTCCCGATGGACCACATATAGAAATAAAGTCGCCCTCTTTCACCGCTAAACTAATATCGTTAAGAGCAAGCGTATTAAGGGTCTTTGTTTGATAGCTTTTATTTATATTTTTAAGTTCTAATAAATTGTTCATTGTTAGTCCAAATTCAATGTGGGTTGGTAGTCAAAATTTTCGGGTAGTATAGCCACTAGTTTGTCGCCAAAAATAACGCCTGACTTAACCTCGTGGTAGCCATCATACTGTTCACCAAATATAATATTCTTTAAACTTGCGACTTTTTCATCACTTGATACAACGTAAAAAGCATGTAGCCCTTGTTTACTCGCCCCTTTTCCTTGAGGTAGTTTGACAACCAGCATTTCTTCTGGCTCTCCAATGGAGATTTCACCTGATATTTTTAGATCATTCCGTGCATTATTGGGATACGGTTTATTAAGTTTTAATTGAACCAGAACTGTACCATCAGATACTTTAGAAAAAATACGTTCAACCTGACCATTGATACGCCCACTACCTGTATTAACAATCCCCTCTGCGTTAATTAACACATTAGAAGCTTCATCTTGTGGAACATATAAATCTGCTACAAGCTCCGTATTTGTACTAATTGTCGCTATTTTTCCGCCAACAGCTACTGTCTGCCCCTGCTCAATATTAAGCTCAGTAACATTGCCATCCATTTCAGCTTTAACAACTAACTTATTTTTAATCGCTTGTATTGACTGCAAAGAATAATTTTCTTGCTGAACAAGTTTTTCTTGGGCGACTTCTTTTTGTCGGTGGGCCAATTTCATTTGCTCTAACAGGTAGTCTTCTCGCTCAAATCGATTAGTCAGCAGCTTAACTTTGAGACTTGCCTGTTTCGCTTCCAACTCGGATACAGCTTTGGTTTCAAATAGTTTTTTATAAATGACATCAATCATTTTGGCTTCTTCTAACTCGATAGCAATATCATTAATGGTCGACTCTTTTCTAAGGGCCTCTAAACGATTGTTGGCCTGAGTTTCAGATAGCTGCAGTTTTGACCTTTCGTAACTCAATTTTGCTGTATTAAGGTCCCTATCAAGTTCGGAACTCGCTAATACGGCAATAATTTCACCTTTACTAACCTGCTCTCCTTGCTTTATTAATACCTCTTCAACCACCGAAATAACCTCTCCGGTTAAAAAATGATTCCGCAGAGGCCTTAGCTTTCCATAACCACTCACAGTCTTTTGAATGAACTTATTTTCAACATAAGTGTAGGTATAAGAGTCAGTTTCAGTGTGATTAACACTGCCATAATAAAAAACTATGTAAGCTAACATTACGAAAAAACCTAATATCAAAATGATATTTTTACGGATGAGGTGTTTTATTTTTCGGTTTTCCCCACTTAAGACACTATCCACTCAAGACCCCATTTAAAATAACAACACAAGATATTAATATGCGCTAATGTACATAGGACAAAGTGATGCGTCAACTCGATATGGTTTAATTGATATGTAGAGTCAATGGATATCGCGACAATATCATCATCACTTATTCCCTCGCGACGCTTAAAACAAGGAGTGGTTAACCCAAGCGTATTTAAGCGCTTTTAGAGCAGAGTATATTCAGGGCATCGGAGGTGAGGCTTGCCAAATAAGACGAGTAAACCTTTGATAAATCCATGTACTTAGCGTAACGGTAACTTAAATTGCTGGTCACTTGCCAAGTGGTGATATATCGGTGTCGGACGTCCAGGGTGATTGATATAAACACATAACTTTTTCCACCATATCTTAAAAATGGCGTTGTTGCCTAAATCAATCTTAGGTATGACCTGATCTAGTAATAGTGGACACTTTGCTAAGCACTATTTTTTAATTTAATTTAAAGTTTTCTGGGCTCAAATACCGTTCGTCTCATTTGATCACGTGTCATGAGTGGCTCATCTTGCAGGGCGCTGAAGAATCCCCTGATGATTTTCAGATAAATCATTAAATTAGAGTGAACTTGCACCTTAACGTGTGATCAGATGGAAGTGCGAACAAACATCAATCACAGGGCATTAAGGTGCAAGTGTTAACTATCTTACATCAATCTCTCTATCAACATTGTCCAGAAATCCATCAAAAGCGACTGAATACACTCATGGTTGCTTGCCGAGCACTTATCAACGCGGATTGTCTCACCCTCACGCATTTAGGGCGGCACATTGATGGCACCAGCACCATGAAAGACTGGCTGTTTATCAGTGGCATGCAAAGTGGCTGCTAACAGCACATACGATGCCGACCATACTGGTGGATTGGTCGGATATGCGTGAAGGTCGTGAACTGATTGCACTACGCGCCTCTATTGCTATCAAGGGCCGCTCAATCACGCTCTACGAGCGAACATTTCCGTTAATCCAGCAAGGGACTCAAACCGCCCATAATCAGTTTCTGAATGAACTCCATAAAGTCTTACCTGACAACATTACCCCGCTGATAGTCACTGACGCTGGCTTTCGTAATCCATGGTTTCGCAAAGTTGAGCAGCTCGGTTGGTATTGGCTGGGTCGTGTCAGAGGATTAAGTGTCTATCGGCCGCCCCCCTTCGGTCGCCAATTTTCGCTAAAAGCGCTTTATCCCAAAGCCAGTCGTCGCGCAAAACATGTTGGACGGGTGGCGTTATCGGTAAAGAAACCCTTGTTATGCGAGATGGTATTGTTCAGGGCTCCAAGTAAAGGCAGAAAAGGTCAGCGAAGTACGACAACAGACTGTCACCATACGGCGCAATGGACGTATGAACTGACCGCCAAAGAGCCTTGGGCACTGGTGACCAACTTGACCATAGAAGCCATGTCGCCTCAAAAACTGGTTAATATTTACCAAAAACGGATGCAAATAGAAGAAACCTTTAGAGATTTAAAAAGTCCCGCTTATGGCTTTGGTTTACGTCATAGCAGAACACGTTATGCGGCGAGGATGGACATACTGCTATTGATAGCGTTATTGGTGCAACTGGCATTTTGGTGGGTAGGATTATACGGTGAAACACAGCAATTACAGCGGCACTTCCAAGCCAACACGGTAAAGAAAAGGAATGTGCTATCAACAATCAGGATGGGCAAAGAACTGCTGCGACGACGGCATGATTACCCCATATCAGCAGATGATTTGCTTTGTGCTGCGAAGAAACTAGCTGAACTCTCATTAATTCATGGTTGTTGGGGAGGGGATCCTACAGAGCGCAGCGTAGGCAGTCCCGTGGAGGCCACGCTGTTTGTGGCCGGAACGAAATTAAGTAACTTGTTATACGATTTCATAGTATGCAGGTTCTTTAAACTCGAATTCTTTAGATGTTAACCCGCTTACAGACAACTTTTCTTTCGTCTTCGGTATAGTTCCTTGGTCGCCTTCCCAACACGCGAATAAAGCTACTTTTCCGCCTCTCAATTTTAATGCTGCGATAAGATGTGCGAGAGAATAATAATTTTCATGCGCGAGCTCAAACTCTTCTCCTTCAAGCCCATCTTTAAAAAATCCACAGTCGCAGCCTTCGTTACTGCCTGCATATGCAACATTGGGTAAACAGAATTGCTTTTTTACCAGAACATCCTCCGAACCCAAATCAGAAACATAGAACCTTGGAATACGGTCGTTATGTGCCGCTCTAGGGATCTCTATATCACTTGCTATATATAATGCTAGGCACATACTCCCTCACGTATAACATCTTAGTATTTATGCGCTGCGCTGTTTGCAGGGCATAAATCGCTTGTTGGACTTGGCCGCTGCCACATCCATGTCAATTGGTATAAATGATGCTATAGGAATTTGCTTTTTTGCGGTAGCGGTTTTTTATATAGTTTGATGGGTAATCACTTGATATCGTTTTAGCTTTCTCATTCTTTTACGCTCACTTTCGACTGATTATTAACCTTGGTTGACAGCATTTTGGCCTCGAATTACGGCTGAAACTCATACCACATTTTCTCATCTGCGAATGTAATTGCGTTTGGATAACACTGATTAGACCAGAGCCCTGTAGCATTACTAAAATTGAGTCAACATACAGATGTTGAAGTAAGTTGGATGCAACTTTGCTAACAAGGAATGGGGCAATAGCTTTTTTAGCTGAATGAAAAGCTAGTGGGTTAGTGAGGATTGGCATTGTTGCAACTGTGACCGTTGACGGCGGACATGGCTGCTCTTCATATTCGTATGTTCGCGGCATCTCCACTTCTGTGTGCTATTTAAAGATGGAGGGCTTTATATTCTCTCTTTATTTCTTCTGTGTATTTCCTTTTCAATAAAAAGTATTACTTTTATGCCGTTTATACCTAGATAAAAATTTTTATCGTATTATCCCATCACTATTTCTTTATCTAGTTGATTCGCGAGAGCTAGATTCCCCACAGAAAAGGATTATTTATGGGACATAAGACATTATTGAGTGCTGTACTTTTAACCGCGACCTGCGGTGTCGCCACTTTTGCGGTGAATGCTGAATCGCTGTTTACTCCCTTTCCTGACGCCAAATCGCCTGAAGAAAAGCGCATCCACTTTACGCCCTTTGAACTTATCACCGCAGTGAATGGTGACAAGTTCACTCTGTTGCCTGTATCGGGGAAATTGACTCGACAAAGCGTTGAGTTACCAGAGGGGTATAGTCCTGAGCATGTTATCAATAACTATTTGGCACAGCTAAAAAAGCTGAATGCTGAAGTGTTATTTAGTTGTCAGGCCGTCACCTGCGGTGATGGTCAAGCCATGCAAACTCAGCTAAAGCCGCTTAAAAGCGTGAATGCCGACTATCACAGTGCTTACGTGGCGGCAAAACTGAAAGGTACTCGCGGTGAGGTTTACACCAGTATCTATGTCGTCAATCGCGAGGACAGATATACCTATCTGCAAGTCGATATTCTCGACGCTATCTCTGAGCCGCTGGACTTAATCCAAGCGAATAGTGACTTTTTACAGCAGGCGCCGAAGAACATTGAGATTAAAGATAGGCGTAGTGACGATGCTCAAGGCTCGACAGACCATCCTTTGCTGGGACGTATGCCCGGCAGTTATATTACAAGTTACAAACAAACTAACTTTACCCAAGTGCCTGTATTAGTGGGGATCTCGGGCGCAAATTATCAAACCAAATCGCTGGACACCAAGCTTACCCAAATAAGTTATCAGATGCCTGAAAGCTATTCCCTGTTTGAAATTAACAGCAATTATGCCGCAGCCGCACAAAAGCTTGCAGCAGAGCGGGTATTCCATTGCAAAGGCACGGCTTGCGGCGACGATGATAGCCTGATTAATGCCATCAAATTAATCAAGGACGATAAAGAGGACGAATGGCAGGAGTATCAGCTGTTTAAGCTTAGTCACGCAAAGGGCGATGTTTACTTCGATATCTATTCCCAAGGATATTTCGATGGCACACCTGCCGATACTACCCTCAGGGTAATGGAACTCTCTACTCTGAAGGATGATCGAGTGGCGATTGACCTCAATGCTTTGACCGATGCGATTAGCCAAACTGGCAAGGCGACGTTGGAGGGATTGCTGTTTGATTATGACAGTGAGCGCATGTTGCCTGAGTCCAAACCTGTACTGGAGGTGCTGGCAAGCTATCTTAAGCTGCATCCGACACTGAGTTTCTATGTGGTTGGACATACCGATGACAAGGGCGAGCGGAGTTACAATCAAAGCCTGTCGGAGCGCCGCGCCGCAGCTGTGATTAAGCAGTTGAGTGACGGGTTTCAAATTCCGTCGGCCCAATTAACCGCCCACGGTAACGGGGAATATAGCCCTGTCGCCAGCAATACTAATGACGCCGGACAAAAACTGAATCGCAGAGTGGAGTTAGTACTTCGTTCCGATAAAAAGTAGCTCATATTAATAAGCTTGAAAGGGGAGCTTCGTTTTATAGAAACGCCTGAGTCATCTCAGGCGTTTCTATCTTCATTGGAGTTCATTGGAAGATATTGTTCACGCGGGCATTTGTCTAAAATTGAGGTTAGTAGCTTGAGTGTATTCGCCACTTGTCTTTCTCTAAATTGTCACTGCGGCTTTAAGCACTGCAACTTCCTGTGGGGTGAGTGGCCGCATCGCTCCTTCGGCTAAGGATTCTAGCGTTAATGTCATTAATGCGACGCGCTGTAAGTCAATTACCTTATAGCCTAAGGCGCTGGACATACGCCGAATTTGTCGATTTAATCCCTGAGTCAGCACGATTTCAAAGCTGTCCGAACTGAGGCGGTGGACTTGGCAGGCCAGGGTTTGCAGGTCTTTATAACGCACTCCACTTGTCATTTGCTCAACAAAATCATCTGCGAATGGCCTATCGAGGCGTACATGGTAGGTTTTGCTGTGGGCAAAACTGGGGTGCATCAGTTTATGGGTCAGCTCACCATCGTTAGTTAACACCAGTAGGCCGCGGGAGTCCTTATCGAGTCTGCCGACGGGGTAGAGTCTTGGTGCTTTGGGAAGTAGGTGTATGAGGCTCGTTTCATCTTGCTCAAGCAGACGGCAATCCGTGCCCACAGCTTTGTTAAATACCCAATAGGCGAGCGTTTCGGCTTTAGTGATGGGTTTGCCATCAAACTCAATACGGTCGAGGCAGTTTAATGACTCGTCTAAACAGATGGGATCTGTGTGGCGGGCGATACCGCCATTGAGTGTGATGCGCCCGGCCTCAATCAAACGGCAGGCTTCACGGCGTGAGCCTATGCCACACTGGGCGAGGTATTTTGCTAAGCGCATGGATTACCCTAAAGTATTTGGCGTTCTTGGGCGCGATGATACAGTATTTTTGATAGGCGCCGCATTGCAAAGGCTAGGCTTAAACACCAAATGATACTCAAGTTAGTTTGGAGCCACATATTGGCTGAAACAGTACAAAAGTGTGTTTGGGGCACACAGGGAGGGAAATCCAATATTGTCCAATCTAATTGCAGGGTTAAACTCACTGCACTACAAAAGCTGATCAGGCTCAAATAGAACAGTGGCTTTGGGCAAATAAACCGAGGCACTATCCCCGCTATAATCACAAGGCTGTGTAAGATAAGGGTGCTTAATAGATAACTCGTTGAAACTATTCTGTGTATGCTCAAAAAATTAATGGGGAATATTCCCATCAAAATCACAGAGACTCCTACCCAAGCACCTGTAAGTGCTATGCATTGGCTGAACGTATCCAGTTTTAGTAAGTAGAGCCCGGTCATTGAAATGAGTATGCAGAGTCCTGCAGCCAATAAGCTTAAATTAAACACATAAGCGAGGGGTGAGTTGATATAGTTACCTAAAAAATCAGCTCGTATTTGTAAGACTTGAACTCCAATGTTTTGATATTCAGCATAAATAGCAATTAAAACTCCAGAAGCACTAATAAAGGCTGCGCCTACAATCAACCATGTAATAAGACGATGTAGATCGTAATAACTTGGTTCTTGGTGATAAAGAGGATTCATGGAGACTAAAAATATACTGACGGGATATGACCACATTGAATGCGGTAACTTGCCTGAATTGTTTAATGAAGGCAAGCGAGTTAATGCTTTTTCGCCAAAAGAGGGCTTTAAAATGACAAGGAACGCCTAGTGCGTCCCTTGTCATAAACGTTAGATTCTACTCATGCGACTCAAATATCATTTAGTGTCGTTTGCGGAAAATTACAATCGCAACAGCCACTACGGCTAAAATCATACAGTACCAAGCGTGTGATACCGCTGCTAATGGCGTGATGCTAAAGGTCGAAGCAATCAAGAGTGCCTGTGCACCATACGGGATCAAACCTTGGATAATACAGGCGAAAATATCGAGTATGCTGGCGGCACGTTTTGGACTCACGCCATGTTTCTCTGCTAAGTCTTTTGCAATATCACCCGTCACCACGATAGAAACCGTGTTGTTAGCCACACAAGAGTTAGTCACTGCGACTATACCTGCCATGCCTAGCTCAGCAGCGCGGCATGAAGCTTCACCTTGCGCCTTGGAGAAACGAGTGATCAGCTTTTCAATCTGTTTACTCACAAAGGCAAGACCACCTTGCTGCTGCATGAGTGCGGCTAAACCACCCACTAGCATAGACAGAATGAAAATCTCCTGCATATTGCTAAAGCCAGCATAAATATCTTTACCGAATTGGATCATGCCGTAATCCATAGTAAACAGGCCGGTTGCGCCCGCTAATAAGATACCTAAGGTCAAGACCACAAATACGTTCAGACCCGCCACAGCTAAGATCAAAATGGTCAGATAAGGAATGACCTTAATAAGATCGATATTCTGCGTTGCTAATTCTGCTTGGCCTTGTCCGGCAAATACAAAGGCGATTAAAGTTAGCAGTGATGCGGGGATAGCGAAAATCAAATTTTCACGAAATTTATCTTTCATATCACAGCCTTGGGTGCGCGTAGCTGCAATCGTGGTATCGGAAATAATCGACAAGTTGTCACCAAATAGGGCGCCAGACATCACGGCTCCCGCCATCAGTGCATAGTCGATTTGCGCTTGGTCGGCTACGCCTAGGGCGATGGGAGCGACAGCAGCGATTGTCCCCATAGAGGTTCCCATGGCCGTTGCGATAAAAGCGGCAATCACGAAGAAACCAGGTAGTAACAGGTTCGATGGGATTAACGATAAACCAAGAGCAACAGTAGCATCGACGCCGCCAGTGGCTTTAGCGACTGCAGCGAAGGCGCCTGCAAGTAAGTAAATTAAACACATAGCAATAATATTGCTGTGACCAATACCGCCAATAAAGGTATCAATCGATTGATTTAATTTCTGTTTTGATAAAATCAACGCCAGAATGATTGCAGGTAAAATAGCGATAACGCTGGGTAATTGATAGAAGGCAAAGTCGACACCTTGGCTTTGGAAATACACACCCGCGCCAATGAAAAGACCAAGGAAAACAAATAATGGCAACAGGGCAATAAAAGATGCCGGGCTGTGCTGTGTTGCTGTTGGATTGCTCAAATGTTATCTCTCTTTCGCTTAGGGTTTTTCCGCAGGATCCTTGGCAGTCAAACTCGCTTAAATTCAGTGTTGCCTCGGCATCGTATCCTAGCAACTTGAGGCAAAGCATATTTGATCCCTGATAACCTGTCAATTTAGACGTCTAGATGTTTTTACTTCCGTTGTGATCGCTAGGTTATTAATAGGTTGTATAAGATGAAACTTAGTCTTTATTTTAATTACTAATCAATGCTTTACTATTTTTTGTTCAGGTTGAGTTAGAGGGTTATATCTGATTGAGAGTGTATTTCAACTGAACGGAATAGCGTAAAATTTAAGCGGATGACTGGTGTGATGGAGTAAGCTGGCTATTTATCGCTCCATTTAGTGTGAGTTGTTGGTGGGTAAGCCAGCATAAATAACGTAAATGATGAGTGGCATTAATCAATAGGGCTCATTTGGGGACGTATTGACTTAGTTCGCTTGTGCAGCGTTGTGATAGCAATGATAAGTCAAATAACTTTAATAAAACCTTAATAAGCAATCTATTGTTTTTAAATGTAAAACAGTTTCAAGCATCTAAAATCCCCATAAAAACTAATGGCAACAATTTGTATTGAAGTAGAGACTTTAATAGAATCCGCACAAATTATGTTAATTACTCTTAGTGCTTTGTTTAAATTTAACTGGATGAAGCGTTTATTGCTGATCCCTCAAATCTTCCTACCACAGTGGGTATTATCATGATACGTCGCGCTAAGCCATTACTCGGAACGCTGGTGGAAATCGCTGCCGAGTCACTGCCAAATCAAAGCGGTGAGGTACAACTTAAAGATAAAGCATTGGAAGCGGCTATTAGCGCGGCTTTTTCGCGTGTGACCCATATTGGGCGGTTGCTGAGCTTCCATCAACAGGACAGCGAGTTAAATCAGTTAAATCGGCAGCCAGGAATATGGGTAACGTTAAGCCAAGATAGTTTACGAGTGCTCAAGTTGGCTAAGGGGCTGGGTAAGGCGAGCAACAACTTATTCAATTGTACCGTTGGCGGCGAAATGATGTCTCGCGGCGCTTTGCCTGCTTACCTTGGTATGCCATTGTTATTGCAAGGTGACTGGCAAGATATTGAAATAAAAGGTAATCAAGCGCGATTAGCTAGACCGCTAATTTTAACCTTAGATGGTATAGCTAAAGGTTATGCGGTTGATATGGCAGTGAGTGAGCTGCGTCGCGCTGGCGTGAGCGGAGGTTGGGTCAATGCGGGTGGCGATTTAAAAGTTTTTGGCAGTGCATCTTTAAATGTAGTGTGCCGCGGTCCATTAGGAGCGAGCCAAAAGCTCTGCGTTAGCAATATGGCGCTCGCTAGCTCAAGGGTCTCACAAACCTTAAGTCATGATTACCCTGCACTATTACTGCCAACTGGCAATGTTGCCGATACGAACGTCGATGATGAAAGCGAGCGTATTGTTAGTGTGAGAGCCTCTTTTGCTTGGCGCGCCGATGCGTTAACGAAAGTCGCAGGCTATCTTAATCCCGACTTGGCCGCTGAAAAAATTGCTCACTTGGGTGGTCAATTAGTCAGTTTTGATTGATGTATCTTTTGGCTGTTTTACAGCTTTTGCAGATGATTGAATTAGAAATTCAATCATTACTGTGAGTTAACATTAAACAGTTAGTACTGTTATTCGCACTTTAACGGGTGAATCGATACAACTTGGGTTCAGTATCGTTACCGTTATTTGCAACTTGCATACGGTTGTTGGCTTTTATTGTCTTCAAGCTTTTCTTGGTATTATTTCCATTAAAAAGAGTGCCAATATTGGGCACTCTTTTCGTTTCAATAGCTAATCGCTCACCATGTGTCGTTAGTCATTTATCTTAAGCGACTTTAAATCGCGCAACTTCTTTTTGTAGGTTGCTGCAAATGGCTTTAGTGTTGACGACTATTTGCTGCGTTTCTTGGATCACTAAGTTGCAGTATCTTGTTTTATCGGATAATTCGGTCAAGTTACGATTAATTTCTTCGGTCACATGGGTTTGCTCTTCGGTCGCAGTCGCCGTTTGAGTGGACATCTCACTGACCTTAGAGGTGGAGTTTAGAATTTCATCTAATGCATCTTGGGTTTGGCTGGCGAGGGTCACGGTTGATGTGGTCAAGCTAGCTCCCGATTCTATGCTTTTAACCGCATCATTTACTCCGCGTTGCAACTCTTCAATCATGCGCTGAATATCTTGGGTTGAGGTTTCGGTACGACTCGCCAGTGTACGTACTTCATCGGCGACTACGGCAAAGCCACGGCCCTGTTCGCCAGCACGTGCCGCTTCAATGGCCGCGTTAAGGGCAAGGAGGTTAGTTTGCTCAGCGATTGAGCGGATCACATCAAGCACTGAGGCAATATTGGCAGAATTGACTGAAAGTTTTTCAATAACTGTCACTGCATTTTTAACTGATTCAGACAGTTGCTGAATATGATTAACGGACTGGGCGAGGATATTCTTACCCTCTACTGTTTGGTCATTCACCTTAGTGATTTCGGTGGCAGTATGAAGAGCGTTACTGGCGACTTCTCTTACGGCTGCACTCATTTCATTTACTGCTGTGACAATAGTATCGACAAACTGCTCTTGTTCATGGCTGATGTTGATTGTGGTAGCTGACTTAGTTGCAAGGCTTTCAACGGTTTGGCTCACATCTTTAGTTTGACCAATAATCGAGATGACCATTTGCTGTAGCTGCTCTACAAATAAGTTAAATGCATGGGCGAGCTCGCCGATTTCATCCTGACGTGTGATAGGGATCCTTTGGGTTAAGTTACCGTCACCATCGACAATGTCATTGATCCTGCTAGTGATATCTTCAATTGCATTGACTATGATTTTAGGGCCGAAGTAGGCAATCAACAGCGCCACAATGGCGACTAAGCTCGCTATCGTTAAGGATATTTGGGTTTGGGTGGTTGCCTGTTCCGTTGCTTGTAAATCTAGCTCTTTTACTCTGTTATCGGCGGCTTCGCCCGCGGCATTGTAGATATCTCTTAATGCCTTAAATTCTTGCTTGGATTTGGTTTCGTGGAGTTGTTTCGCGCGTTCAAAATCATTACTTTTGACTGCATTAATGACCTCTGATGAGGCTTGATACCAGAGCGAAAACTGCGCCTCAAAGCCATTGGTTGATTGCAGTACTTGCAGGTGATCTGTAAGGATTTTTTTAAATTCTCCCATTCTGTCACGGGCTTGATCGACATTCTCTTGCCAGTTATCAATCTCACTCTTGCGATTATCGGCAGATAATTCTTCCCTGAGTAACACTTCTTCACTTAGCTGCGCTTGATAAAGGTCGCGATCTGCATTGAGAATTGCCGAAATTGCGGGATTAAATAACTGACTAAATTCCTGCATCTGTTTCACAGTAGCACGGCTTTGCATAGCGTCGGTGACAGCCATAACAATGAGGGCTGTCGCCATAATGGCAAACATCAGTGAAAACTTAACGCGAATACTGTTAAACATAGGACGATCTCCATTAATAACTTAATAAATAGCTTAGCCGTTATTTATAGAATTGCCTTTGCATGCAGCAGATTGCGATGGGATTTTGTACACATTGAAATAAGCGAAACCGCCTTGGTCACTATTACCAAGGCGTTGACGCATTACTTTGGATTATTCAGGACAAGCTAGGGTAGGGATGACTTTAGGCTTAGGTTTTATCTGCACTAGCATGACGCCAATAATGACCATAGAACCGCCAATATAATGATAAATGGCTAAGGTTTCATCTAGGATGATGGCCGCCAGTATCGCCGCAATAATAGGCATTAAATTAAAGAATACGCTGGTGCGATCGGCGCCGAGTTTGCTTATGCCATTGATCCAAGCCCACGGCGCTAAAAGTGAGGCAGCGATAGCAGCGTAAAGTATCAGTGGTGCTGATTGGGCACTGATCGCTATGCTGGGACTTGTAAACAGCAGTGGTGTCAGCATGAATACGGCTATGAGTCCTTGAATATAAACCGATTCCCAAGTCGGTAGTGGTAGTTGCCAGCGTTTCAGTAATACGCCATAGAGCGCATACACAAAGGCGCTAAAGAGCAACAGTAAATCACCTTGGGTCACGCCGATGGCAAGGTTCATCATATCGCCGTGACTGAGCATAAAAATCAATCCAAATAGCGAGATTAAGGTGCCACCAAAGGCTAACGGTGATAATTTTTGCTTGAGTAATGGCACGGCTAAAAACAGACTGATCATAGGCACGAGAGAGGTGATTAATGCCATATTTGTTGCCGTGGTGGTTGCCGCCGCAAAATAGGCCAGACTTTGGTTTAGTACCATACCTAACAAAGCCAAAGTAGCGAACTTAGGTAACAAAGGTAGTATCACTTGGCGTTTTTGCCAGACGCGACTTGCGACAAAGGGGGTTAACAATAACATAGCGAAAAACCAACGGTAAAATGCTATGGCTTCAGGATCGATAATCCCAAATGAGAGCTTGTTGACTATCGAATTGCCTGCCCAAATTAATACGGCCAACAGGGGAAACAAATACAGCATGGTCTTGCCTTTAGGTACTGGCTAAAGTGACTGGCCTTAGCTTATGGCTTATCACTTAAGCATCCAGATAATAGATTAGCGGCTATTATCCATGGTCGGTTATGATATAAATATCGCTTATCAGACAAGGTCAGTTCCTCTACGGACAAGCGTAATCTGGGTTAGCGATTTCGTTTGAGTTTTTGGACCACCATAGCTTTGAGGGCATCAAAATGCGCACGGTTTACCATCCGCTCACGGCAGAGCAAGAGCCTGCTGCAGATATCTTCTTCAACTATGAAGCTTTCCTGCCAAATACGGTAACGCCAAAACATCAACATGTTTGGGGGCAACTGCAGTTAATCAGCGGTGGAATTATGGAGTTACATGCTGCAGGGCAACGGTTTTTATCGCCGTCACAATATGCGATTTGGGTTCCTGCGGGGATAGAACATGAAAGTTACACTCGGCGCAGTATTCATTATTGCTCGATGAATATAGTTGCCGACCGGGCTGCGGCTTTTCCCATAGAGACTTGTCTTTTAGCCGTAACATCCATTGCCCAATCGATCGTTAACGATCTGCGGGAGCGGCAAGTCACTGTGGCAGAAACTGCGGCGGATAAGCGACTGGTTGAGGTTTTGCTCGATCAGCTGACCTTGGGTAAAGCTCTACCGCAATTTCTGCCCACCGTTTCAGATAAACTGTTACAGCCGTTGTTGTTGGCACTTGAAGCCGACCCTGCGAGTTCGAAAACCTTTAAATCTTGGGCGAGTGAATTACATACCACAGAGCGTACTTTAGCTCGTCGTTGCCAAGAAGTTCTGGGGATGAGTTTTACTGAGCTAAGACAAAGGCATAAGTTTATCTATTCCTTACAACTATTACGTCAGGGACTTGCAATCAAAGAGGTGGCATTGACGCTCGGCTATAACCAAACTTCGCCTTATATCGTGATGTTTAAAAAATATGCTCAGTGCTCACCTGAGCAGTATCGCCGCCGATTGTGATTGAGTGACTGATGGAGTAAGGCTTAATAAAGGCGAGATAATGAGATCCTATGTGAAAGTCGCGCTAGATGATGCACTAAATATATTGGGGGAAGCTGTGAGATAAGATAGGGTGCTAAAGTATTAACACCCTATTTTCGGCCTATTTAAAGAGAGGATTTAAGGTTTTTACAGAGTTAGATAAGTTAGTCGGAAGCCTTTTGGCGGTTCCGTTTATCTTGACGCTTCTCTTTTAAGGTTTTCATTGGCGGTTTTTTGTTTTTTTCTTTACTCATAGATATAAACTCCAAAGTGAAGGTTACTATCCGAACCCGCGCCGCAAATCGGTTTCGATAGTTGGGCTCAATTTTTTATTTCAGGCTTTAATTGAGACGGTTTATTTATAAAGAGTATAAAAATAAATTTAACGATTGAGGCGTCGTGCTAAACCTCTTAACCCCTTTGCTTTTTTACTCTAAAGCGCTGCCATGACTTATACGTAAATAGTTGCAAAGAGTCGTTAATTGCAGTGTTAAACTTATCTAAAGTGTCTCTTTAATAAATATCGCGGCCAGTTAATGACTTCAAAATAACATTCCCTCTTATTATATTATGTTGAAAATTCCGCTATAAGCCGCCGCTAATAGCGAGTTCAAAGCATGTTGCCACTGAATTGAACATGCTTTATTTTAAAATGCTTACAGCCTAATAATCATATCTTTAAAATTTTATGAAATGTTGTCAAGTAGCAATACTCAATAGCCATTTACAAAAAAGTATGCCAAATGATTTTTCTTATACAGACTTTTTAGGTTTTTTTTTCGTTAAACTGACATCTTTAATCATAAACAGAACTGGTTTGCCTAAAATGCTCACCTCTGCCAGTTCGCCCTTTGATAACCCAAGTAAGCTGACGCCTAAATCTGATATGACAGAGAAATGTCCTGCACTGGGTTTATGCCTTGGTGGATACACGAGTTCAATTTGGTACTCTTGCTGATCCTGCAGATTAACTAAGTGAACTTCCCGTCCCACAGTCACTTTATCACTCGTCGTATCATGCTTTAGCTGCTCAAGCTTACTAATCACGCCTGCCAAAGCCGTTGGGCGTAGAGAGGCATTAAAACTGTTTTGTAAATAATAGGTTTCAGTTTTTAGAATAAAATTCTGGAAAAGACCACTAAAAAAAGAATATGCCATTGCCGCCTCTGAAATAACAAAGTTAAAATATAAGCATAGAAATTAAAATGAGTATTACTCTGTGCTTATTTCACAAGAAGTTATAATTCTGCCGAGCGCGAGTGACGCTCGGCTTAGACTGGGAATTTGAGCGAGAGGCGGATTGAGCTTACTGAACTAGATGTGTTAGCTAACACATAGGAAAATAGTGATGAAAATGCAGTGCTAAACATAGTGTTACATCTCCAGTCAAAAGTTGATATTCGATTGATTATTTATTTTTTGTATATCGATTTAGTATATCGGTCTTGCCATTAACTAAATAAGTAATTGCTTGGCTGATACCATAGGTCAAGTAAAAATATAAAGCAAGCCTAACTAAGCTAATCTTGCTGAATATACTGATAACAGCAAAGCTGGATTTAACATGGTTTTAACTTCGTTACATTGGGGCTAGTCTTCGTCAATTTAATGCTAGCACTCGTAAAGTAAACTGAGCACTTGTTAATTTGGCGGAACTGAAAGCCAAATTAATTCAACCATTGAATGTTCTAGTGCATTGTCGCATTGTCGCATTGTCGCTAGATGCTATGGGCACTAACTGAATTAAGCCTTAATATAAGCTTCTAAAGTCAATATTTACTTAGGTTGTTAAGCCCGCACCTTTTAAAAGTATTTTGATACACATAGAGACGAGGAACAGACAGCTTACGCTTGTACACCAAATCAGCACTAACCAGCCGAGTCGATAGGCGAGGGATTTCGTTTGGGTCGTCATGTTGATCTCCTGCATATGTAAAGTCATCTAAAGTGAATCAGCGACCTAAGCCAAATTAGCTTAGGTCGCGTTTTGGGAACTCTCATCTAAGTCATGGCTAGTGATAACCTGCATCCTTGGTTACTTTGCCGCGGAACACGTAGTAGCTCCAAAAGGTATAAACCAAAATCAGCGGGATGATCATCAGGGCGCCGACGAGCATAAAGCTTAGGCTGCTGTCGGGGGCTGCTGCCTGCCAAAGGCTGATGTTGGGTGGAATAATGTGCGGCCAGATACTGATCCCTAAGCCACTAAATCCTAAGAAAATCAGCCCTAGAGTGAGTAGGAATGGCTGATAGTTATCATCACGATTTAGGGATTTTATCAAGGCCCAACCGCAGGCTAATACCAGTATTGGCACTGGGGCGAAGTAGAATAAATTCGGCAAGCTAAACCAGCGCAGGGCAATATTGGGTTGCACGAAGGGGGTCCATAAACTGACTAAACCTATGGTCATCAACAGGCATAAGGTCAGTGCTTTGCCGAGTTGTTGCATGGTCGTTTTAAGCTCGCCTTGGCATTTTTTCACCAGCCAAGTCGCGCCGAGCTGAGCATAGGCCAGCATAAGACCAAAACCGCAGAAAAGTGAGAAGGGCGTTAACCAATCGAAACTACTGCCGCTAAATTGTTGGTTACTCACCGAAATGCCAGAGATAAACGCCCCCAGTACTACGCCCTGTGAAAAGGTGGCCGTGATAGAACCGAACATAAACGCTTTATCCCAGAATGGTTTAGCTTCTGCGCCCGACTTAAATCTAAACTCAAATGCCACGCCGCGAAAAATCAATGCCAGCAGCATGATGAGCAGCGGTATGGTTAGCGCTTCGAGCACTATGGCATAGGCGAGGGGAAAGGCACCGAGCAGGCTGGCGCCGCCGAGCACTAACCAAGTTTCGTTTCCATCCCAAACGGGGGCGACGGTATTGACCATAATATCCCTGTCGTCCTCGTCGTGAATGAAGGGAAACAGTATGCCGATGCCGAGATCGAAGCCATCCATCACGATATACATTAAGGTGGCAAAAATGATGATCCCGAACCAAATCAAGGGTAGATCGAATTCCATGGTGAGCCCTTAAATATGTTTAAGATTGAATAAGTAAAACTAGATTCATTTACTTTAAAATTAATGGCTTGTTGCCGCGCTATCTGGCCCTTTGCGGATGAGTCGCATCATATAGCGATAACCCACGCCAAAGATGCCACAGTAACTGACGATGAAAATCCCTAGGCTGATACTCAAGTGGGTAACGCTGTGGGAAGACACGGCATCCTGAGTGCGCATCAACCCTTGGATCACCCAAGGTTGACGGCCAAGTTCGGTAGTGAACCAGCCTGCCAGTGTGGCGAGCAATCCGGCGGGGCCGAGCACCAATACAAATCGCAGAAAGTGTTTGTTGCTGTAGAGGCTGCCTTTGCGCCTGAGATAAGCGCTCCACAGTCCAGCAAAAATCATCAATAAGCCTAAGCCGACCATGAGCCTAAAACTCCAAAACACTAACAGCACATTGGGTCTGTCCTCGGCGGGATACTCAGTTAAAGCTGGCACTTGTTTGCTTAAATCATGCTTTAAGATCAGGCTCGCGAGCCCTGGGATTTCGAGACTGAAGTGGTTTTTCTCTGCGTCCATATCCGGAATCGCAAACAAAATAAGCGGTGTGGGTTTATCGCCCTCATTACGCCAATGGCCTTCCATCGCCGCGACTTTTACAGGTTGATATTCAAGGGTATTTAAGCCGTGAAAATCGCCAATCACAGCTTGCAGCGGCGCGACAATTAACGCCATCCACATCGCCATAGACAACATCTTGCGGATCGCGGGCGTGTCGTTACCTTTGAGTAAATGCCAAGCCGCCGATGCGCCCACAAAGAAAGCCGATGAAATAAAGGCCGCCACTGTCATATGGGCTAAACGATAGGGGAATGAAGAGTTAAACACTATCTGAAACCAATCCACTGGAATAACGCGATTGTTCACGATTTCAAAACCTTGGGGCGTCTGCATCCAGCTGTTTGAAGCTAAGATCCAGAAGGTCGAGATAATAGTGCCCGTGGCGACCATACAAGTGGCGAAGAAATGCAGGTTTTTGCCTACCTTCTGCTGACCAAATAGCATGACCCCCAGAAAACCCGCTTCGAGGAAGAATGCGGTGAGGACTTCATAGGTGAGTAGCGGCCCAGTTATGCTGCCCGCGAAGGCGGAAAAAGCACTCCAATGGGTACCAAATTGATAGGCCATCACTATGCCTGAGACCACGCCCATGCCAAAGTTTATGGCAAAAATCTTCGACCAAAATTGATAGAGTTGTTGGTAAACTTCATTCGCTGTTTTTAGCCATAAACCTTCTAATACTGCTAGATAGGTGGCGAGGCCGATAGTGATGGCAGGGAAAATAATGTGAAAAGAGATGGTAAAAGCAAATTGGATCCTAGCGAGTACTGTGGCATCAAAATCAAACATAATTTCCTCGAGCGATAGGCATTTCTCGTTACAAAGGCATTGTTCTAGTCGCGTGCACTGAGCCCTATACTGGCTCGACGGTGAAAGCTTGTGTGCTATTAGACCATGGGATATGCTGGCTATAACAGACACAGAATATCTTGACTTGGCTATAACAGATGACGAAGTACGAGCAGTTAGCGCAGGAATTAAAGACCCGAATAGCCCAAGGTGTCTGGCAGGCGGGGGACAAGTTGCCGTCGCTGCGCCAAACTGTGGCCGATTCGGGCTTGAGTCTGATGACAGTGCTCAATGCCTATCAGTTATTGGAAAGCCAAGGCGTGATCTCGGCGCAGGCTAAGTCTGGCTATTTAGTGGCGCCAAAGCCGGAATTAATCGCGCGGCAGGGAGAAGCCTTTCGTTATCCCGAGCGGCAAAAGCCGATTTATCTTTCCGATAGTGTGGATATTAATGAGTTTGTATTCAATGTGCTGCAGGCTTCAAAGCAGGCGGACATAGTGCCCTTTGGCTCAGGATTTCCCGATCCTAGTTTATTCCCGCAACAAGCACTGGCGCGATCTTTAGTTAAGGTGACTCGGCACATGTCACCTTCTTTTGCCGCCGATAATTTACCGCCAGGAAATGCGGGACTGCGTAAGGCGATCTCCCAACGTTATGCCAAATTAGGCATGAGCATTTCGCCCGACGAAATCATCATTACCTCGGGTGCCATGGAGGCGCTCAACTTGAGTTTAGCGACGCTGACTCAAGCGGGGGATTGGGTTGTCATTGAATCACCGACCTTTTATGGTGCGATGCAAGCGATTGAGCGGCTTAAGCTTAAGGCCATTGCGGTCGCGACCGATCCACAACAGGGGATTGATCTCGAGGCGCTGGCAGAAGTATTAAAAACCTATCCAGTGAAAGCCTGCTGGTTGATGAGCCAACATCAAAATCCCTTAGGTTGCAGCTTATCGGATGCTAAAAAACAGGCGCTTTATCAGTTACTAAACGAGCATAAGGTCAGTCTGATTGAGGATGATGTTTATCAAGAACTCTATGTCGACTCGAGCGCGCCAAGGCCAGTAAAAGCCTTCGATACAGAAGGACGGGTGTTGCACTGCGGCTCATTTTCTAAGTCTTTGATTGCTGGTTATCGTGTCGGCTGGGTGGCGGCGGGATGCCATGCACCGCAGTTACAACGTTTACAAGTCATGTCGACATTATCGACCAGTGCGCCGATGCAGCTCGCCATCGCCGATTTTATTCAGTCGGCGCAATATGAACGGCATTTGAAACAGTTACGTAAAAAGTTAGCCAGCCGTAAATTGGCCATGTATCAATTATTGTGCGCGCATCTGCCCGAATCTGTGGGGGTCAACTTCGCGCAGGGCGGCTATTTTCTCTGGTTAGCGTTGCCATCACACATGGACGCTACACAAATTTATTATCAGGCGATTGAGCGTGGGCTCAGTATTGCACCCGGAAATCTCTTTAGTAATCAGGTCGAATTCCGCCATTTTATGCGTTTGAATGCCTCATACGAGTGCTCACCAGAGATAGTCTCTGCGGTCGTGGTGCTGGCCGAACTTATCCGTAACTATTCGCGCCGAAGTTAAAGGCTGTGGTCAAAAAGTTTTAGACTTCTAGATGTCTATCTGTTAGCTTGTTGAGCATGCACAAATCTTGTGCAATTCTCAATGTCGATTGAATACTGGGCTGCTACGGATAAGGAAGGGAAAATGAAATTAGAGTCACTGGCATTACACCATGGTTATGAGTCAGAAGCGACCACGAAGGCGGCCGCAGTACCTATCTATCAAACGACCTCTTATACCTTCGATGATACCCAGCATGGTGCTGATTTATTTGACTTAAAAGTCGCTGGTAATATTTATACTCGGATAATGAATCCTACTACTAGCGTGCTAGAGCAACGTCTGGCTGCCATTGAAGGCGGCATAGGTGCGCTGGCCGTGGCATCGGGTATGGCGGCGATTACCTATGCGATTCAAGCCTTGACTCAAGTTGGCGATAACATCGTCAGTACCAGTCAGCTCTATGGCGGCACCTATAATCTGTTTGCCCATACGCTGCCGCGCCAAGGCGTTGAAGTGCGCATGGCGGCCTTCGATGATTTTGAAGGCCTCGATGAGCTGATCGATTATAAAACCAAGGCCTTGTTCTGTGAATCGATTGGTAATCCCGCGGGCAATATTGTCGATTTACAACGTTTAGCCGAGATTGCCCATAAGCATGGCGTGCCTTTAATTGTCGATAATACGGTCGCGACTCCAGTGTTATGTCGCCCCTTTGAGCATGGCGCCGATATCGTTATTCATTCTTTAACTAAATACATTGGTGGCCATGGCACGACGATCGGTGGCGTGATTATCGATTCTGGCAAGTTCGATTGGGTGGCGAATAAGGAAAGATTTGCCTTACTTAATCAAGCTGATCCTTCCTACCACGGCGTGGTTTACACAGAAGCCTTTGGTCCTGCTGCATTTATTGGTCGTTGCCGTGTGGTACCGCTGCGTAATACCGGCGCCGCACTGTCTCCGCACAGTGCATTTTTACTGTTGCAAGGCCTTGAAACCTTAAGCCTTCGAATGGAGCGCCATTGCTCGAATGCCTTGGCATTAGCGGAATATCTGGTGCTGCATCCGGCGGTCAGTTGGGTGAACTACGGCGCCTTGCCAAGCAGCCCTTATCAGGATAATTGCCACAAGATCACTGGCGGAAAAGCTTCTGGGATCATCAGCTTTGGGATTAAAGCGGCCACGCCTGAAGAGGGGAAAATTGCCGGCGGACGTTTTATCGATGCACTGCAGATGATCCTGCGTTTAGTGAACATTGGGGATGCTAAATCCTTGGCCTGCCACCCTGCGAGCACTACGCACAGACAGCTCGATGCCGATGAACTGGCAAGGGCGGGCGTGTCTGAGGATCTTATCCGTATCTCGGTTGGGATTGAGCATATCGACGACATCATTAACGATGTGGCGCAGGCGCTCGATAAGGCACTGGCGAGCAAATAGCTCGTATCGAATAGTCCATATTAAATAGCCGATACCTCATCGCTTTATTAAATCGTTAACAGTAAAAAGCCGCCATCGATTCAATTCGATAGCGGCTTTTTTAGTGCTTTAAAAACGATGTTAATCTTGCTGCAGTCGATTTCTCGCCTTCTGGTAGAAGTAAGAAACGGTCAGCAAAATAACCCCGATCAGCATAAAGGCAATCACCTTTTGCACTAGCTCGAAGGACGCCATATCCAGTAATAGCACCTTGAGCGTCGATAAGGTAAATAGCCCAGCAGCGAGGCGGATCATATCGGCATTTTGTGGTTTTAAGCTGATAAACATCAACACACTGCCATGGATAACCAATAAAATCGCGCTGAGTGGGGCGGCAATAATGTTATCGAAGCTATAACTCCACATGAAGTAACTTAAGGCGAGTAACAGATGCCAACCCCACTTAAGTCCTTGTAAAGGTAAGATGCGTCTATGCAAGCGTATTGCTGCACCGTGCTGCAAGATAAGCCTTGCTATGAGTGCCAGTGATAAAAACTCGATTAACACAAACGAGGCATTATCACGATTAAGCCCGAGTGTTAGCTCAAAATGGAACATGATGGGCAACAGGGCTAAGCCTAACGTTAGGCCATAGGCGAGATGATAGCTTTCCTTTATTGCGGCTTGGATTTCGGCGGCGAGGGGGAATTTTGCGCTATATGAGGTTTGGCCTACAGATGCCTGACTTACACCTCTTAGGCTTAAACCTCTTTGGATTAGCAATGCAAAATAACCACTTAAGGCTAATGCTGTCATGGCTATTCCTACTAGCTCAGAATGATTAAAACCATAAACGATCACGGCCAATACCAGTGCAAAGTAATAAGGGCTCAATTGCCATTGTAGTTGCAGCAAGGGGCGCCATGTCTCTGGTAACTGGCGGTAGCGGAGCAGGGTGAAGCTCATAAACAGGGCGCCAACGGCTAGCGCCGCGAGTCCTTGCCAAGCGTGAATAAGGCATAGCGAGGCTGTCATCAGAACCGCTAGCCAAGTGAGGATTTTGGCTTCTATGTTCAAACTCTTATGTTTAACAAAGTAGGCTAAACCTAGGCTCATAAAGGTGCTCAGCCAGAGTGCAATAGCGGTATATTCCCAATGGTTGCGGATGACTTTGGGCAGCAGAATAAGCGGCAGCAGCAAATAGCAGAAGGTTTGCATCGTATAAGCGGCTTTGGCAAATAAGGCATCTTTATAGTGGCGACGATACCAATAATGGGCCAAGAGTAGGGCGATAAATAACTCAAACCGTGCCAGTTTTGCTATAAGCGGCTGGGCACTAAAGCTAAAACTGCCTGTGAGCGTTATGCCTTCAACAACCTTAAACAGCAGCGGCAATAGTAAGAGCCAAGCAGCAAACTCGCTGATAACGAGTCTGTCCTTTGCGCTCAAATACAGCAGTAATAGGCTGACCAGTGGCAAGATAGCGAGGTAGTAATCGCTGCTCAAAAGGTAAGCCGCGAGGATAATTGTCGCCACATAAAAACCGCTTAATAGCTCTTTTAACACTTTGTTTAGCTGACTTTCTAGGGTCGAAAGTAACGTATGATGGAGTATTAATAGCCGAATCACTAAGACTAAGGCGGCGCAACTTAAAGCCAGTGCCAACAGTGGAAAGCCAAAAGCTGACAAGGGAGAAATTGGCGCCCCATCGATAAAGCTTGATTCTAAAAGGCTCATGCCCGTCAGTACACTAGACGCATTGAGCCCTAATCCCATCAGCAGCAATACATAGGCTTCGGCGCGAACGGAAATTAGTTCTTCTTTGGTGCCAATCCACAAGAGTAATAAGGCTTCGAGCAGTAATACTAATCCAAGGAAATCGTGGCTGAGTAAATACAGTGCGGCAAATCCCGCAAAACTCCCAGCAAAGACTAACAATAAGCCGTTGCGGGCTTTTTCTAGGTTGCCTGTGCGCTTCCAATAGAGGGCTGCGCAAATCAGTGCGTTGGCCGCAAAGATTTCCCCTGCGAACTCAGTAAATTGCGTTAACTCTAATAACACAAAGGCGAGCAATGCTATCGGTAGGGCGAGTATGCGATGGCTCAGTGCATTATGTTTTTCATCATGATGGGTAAACGGCTTGGTAAATAGTAGGCTGGTGATGCCGTAGAGATAAAAGGTTGCATTAATACTGATAAGCGCCAGCAGACTGATGCCGCCAAAATCCCTGAGTGGCAATTCAATGAAATGGCTAAAAGTTTCGATGCAGCCTATGTGCAACAGGGCGGTGATTTCCAGTAGCAGCGGCCACTTAAGTTTGCGACTCTGGGCAAGGGCGCCTGCACCAATAAGCAGTAAATAAGGCAGATACAATAGCGGCGCATAGCTTTGGGATAACAGCATCATAGGCGCGGTCGAGCCACCGACTAAGGCGATCACGGCGATCACTTTGGCATCTAAGCGCATCGACAGGCCATAACCCGCCAAAGTGATCAATAACAGTAAGATAAAACTCGCGCTATTGGGAATTAACTCAAAATACGGCCCAATAAAGTACGCGCAGAGGTAATTAAGTATGAGTCCGAGTCCGACAATACCTGAGCCAAAATCCGCCATACCCGCGCGTTTTTGGCGAATAAAAATCCCGCCCACTATGATAGCGTTCGCGCTGGCAAACCCGAGTAGCGCTTTGCCAAGTTCAGAAAACCAATGGTTGATTGAATATTGCAGTAAATAACCAAAGCCTAAGGTCAGGGTGATGATCCCTGCGACAGTCATTAAAAAGACAGGTCCTAATCCCTTAGCCTGATAATGATGATAGAAAGATTTGACTTGCTCGTTGACTGCCGCAAAGGGTGCCATGACGGCCGCGAGTCCTTGGGATAACAACTCATCAAATTGACTCGCCGCTTGCACACTTGCCTGCAATTTGACTTCATCACTCAGCTGTTGATTTTGTGCTTGAATAAGGTGTTCGGTTTTAGCGACTTGTTCCGTCGAGGTATTTTTCGTTTTTCTTTGCCAAGGGTCTTCTTGCCAAGATTCTGTTGGTATAGGGCCTTGCTGCCATGGGTTGGGTTCTGCTGGGGCTGGCTCTACGGGAGTGGACTCAAGGGTTGATATTTGTGCCGCATAGGTTAATGTAGGCGCGTTATCGGCGGCGGTGAGCACAGATGCAATCGATGAAGCACTCGCTGCCATATTCAGAGTGGTTTCAGCGGCGTCTTCAGCCGCAATTTGCTGACTTAAGGTCTCGAGCTTAGTGGAGAATTCTGCTAATTGACGACCGAGCGAAGATTGCTGCGATAAATGCAGCGATTGTAACTGTGCCAGCTCAGCTTTTAGTTGGGCAACGTCATCCTTTAACGGCATATCTCATTCCTAAGTGTTTAAGTGCTTAACTCATAAACCTTTGTCGGCAAGAAGTGTACTTGTATGTGTATTTTTCGGCTAGTTGTTGTTGATTTTTAGGAAATCTCCGACTGCTACTTTTCCAACATGTCATTGCTCAGCATAAAAAGATCCCTGTATAAAAAAGAGCCAAACATTGCTGGCTCTCATTTAACGTGTCAATTTCGATGAGGTTATTTTTTCTGTGCCTGCAGGATCACAAATTTACCGTTGGAGGCGACTGTGGTGCAGTTCTTAAATAAGCGCTGTAATTTTACATGGTAAGCCAGATGACGGTTGCCGACGATATGTAAGATCCCCCCCTCTTTTAAGCGGCGGCGGGCATCTAAAAACATCTGCCAGGCGATATGATCGGTAATGGCTTCACCTTGATGGAACGGCGGATTACACAGTACCAGATCCGGTTGGACTTCTTCTGGCAGATGCGTCATGCAATCGTCCCAATAAAAGTGGCCTTTGTCTGCAGGCAATTGATTACGTGCCCAGTTTGCCTTGGCTGATGCGACCGCCATTTCGGAATCATCGATAAAGTGGATATCAGCTTCAGGGAATAACTGGGCGGTGCGTAACCCCAGCACGCCATTGCCACAGCCGAGATCGACAATCGACTTAAAATCCCCTTTGGGCAGATTCTCTAGCATGATGCGTGCGCCAATATCGAGTTTGTTGGCGGCAAAGACATTACTTAAATTGCTGATCTCAAGTTGATATTCGGGTATGGCCCAAGTTACTTCTTTGGCTAATGGTCTTGGTTTACCATCACTGACACAGGTGATCACTCGCGTGTTTTTCCACGCTAAACTGGCGCTTGCGAGGCCTAAATGCTTAGCAAAGATGTCGAGTAAGGCACCATTAATCGATTTGGATTTGGCGGCCACTAATACACGAGTGCCTGCGGGTAACACTTGCGACAAGCGTCTTAGCTGGTGGGCAAAGTAGCTTAAGTTCTTAGGCAACTTCATCAATACTAAGGCTAAGTTTTCTGGCAAGGTATCGCGGCTGGTAAACCATTGCAGATTATCCATAGGCAACTGATTGCGGCCATGGTTTTGTTCTGTGCCTAAAAAGCTGGTTCTGGCATCGGTTTCAACACGCAGTGGCCAACATGGATTCAATTTAGATAAACCGCAGCTTAAAGCGCCGAAACTGTCGTTGATAATGGCGGTTGGCACGGCGGCTTGCTCTGACTCAATAAGGCTTTTGAGTAAGTGTTCATCGGCGGCATCCCAAGCTTGAAGATTAGATTCCTGCTGAGCCGGATACCGTAAGAGTTCGAGTTCAACACCCGCTACTGAAAATTGTGTTGTCATGTGCCACACTGCGCCAATAAATTTAAGGCGCAGATTATCGCAGATTTCATGGCGCAGTGCGACGGCTCGCATGGAGGACGTCAATGCAGCAAGGTAAGTTAGGGTTTGATACAGAGGGTGAGGCTCAAATTAAACCGCCCATCACCTTAGTGCGGGGTTATCTTAATGCTGAGCAGCAAGCGGCGCTAATGAAAGAAGCGCTGACCTATCCCTTAAGCCGCCCAGAAATCCAAGTCTTTGGTCAGTTTCACGCGATTCCTCGCCAGCAAGTGTGGTTTGGCGATTTGGGCTGCGACTATTTATATTCTGGACTGTTTATCCGCGCCTTACCTTGGCCTAAATATGCTCACAAGTTGAGGGATAAGTTAGTGCGGGATTATGGTTTGGAGAGCAATGGGGTATTAGTGAATCGCTACGCCGATGGTAAAGATTGTATGGGCGCCCACAGTGATGATGAACCTGAAATTGCTCAGGGGAGTCATATTGCTTCTATTACCTTAGGCGCCACGCGGGATTTTGTGCTTAAGCATAAGCACAGTCAAACCAAGTACAGTATAAGTTTGCACAGTGGCGATCTACTGATCATGCACTGGCCTATGCAAAGTGACTGGTTACACAGCTTACCTAAACGTTTGAAAGTAAAAGAGCCGCGTTGGAACTATACCTTTAGACAACTCATCGTTAATTTCCATGGTTAATTGCCTCCCGCTAACTACCTATGGTGAAGCACTGCGAAATATGGCTGGATATAAAGTGGTAGGGCATCAACAAATTGAAAGCGTGAATTTGATCTTTTCAATTTGAAGCAGTACTCTGCGGCAACTGGATTTTCCCATTCTGAGACTCGAATATGTCCAATACTCATGTGCAGGGCACTGTGGCTAACACTATTTCGCAGAAATTAACCGAATGCTTCTCGCCGACCCATTTAGAAGTGATTAACGAAAGTAATCGTCACCATGTACCACCGAATTCAGAAACCCACTTTAAAGTTGTGCTGGTGAGCGAGCAGTTTGATGGTTTACGCCTCTTAGCCCGTCATCGATTGGTTAACACTCACTTAGCCCATGAGCTAGCTAATGGCGTACATGCCTTGTCAATTCACACTTTCACTCAAAGTGAGTGGGATGCTAATGCGCAAGTGCCTAATACGCCAAATTGTCGCGGTTAATCACAAGTTGTCGCAGTTAATCAATAGGCTAATTAATCCGCTCTACAAAGTTAATTAGCTAAGAACCTAAGGCCACTCCTCATCGAGTGGCTTTTTGTTTTAGGTCAAACTAAGGCCATTTTCTGGTTTCCTTGCCCGAGTTTCTGGTTTCCCTATAGGCGTTTCTGTGTTAACAATATGTTCTATTTTAAGGGTTTGGGTGATGCGACTGCGGAGCTCTGTCCTGAGAGCATGTTCACGTCTGTTAGAACCATGGGCTCGTTTGATATCAGGGAGAGTATTAAAAATGCGTAAGTTTGGGAGTGTACTCGTCTTAATGCTGCTGATGGGGCTGAGCGGTTGTAATCCCGCAGCCAGTGACGCGCAAAACGTAGCCGTTTCCCATGCAGCAACGGATGATCCCCAAGCTATCCCCGCAATTGAATGGCGCCTTGCAACCTCTTGGCCCAAAAACTTCCCCGGTTTAGGTATGGCACCTGAGCGTTTTGCGCATTTAGTCGATGACATGTCTAACGGTCGGTTAAAAATTCAGGTTTATGGCGCGGGAGAATTGATGCCAGCGTTTGCCATCTTTGATGGCGTGAGTCAGGGAAAAATTCAAATGGCCCATGCCGCTTCTTATTACTGGAAAGGTAAGGCGCCCGCTGCGCAGTTTTTTTCATCGATTCCCTTTGGTATGACAGCGCAAGAAATGAACGGCTGGCTTCACTACGGCGGTGGCATGGCATTGTGGGAAGAAGTGTATCGCCCCTTTGGCATCATTCCCCTCGCGGGTGGCAATACTGGGATGCAAATGGGCGGCTGGTTTAATAAACCCATCAATACCATTGCTGACTTTAAGGGATTGAAGATCCGCATGCCGGGCTTGGGCGGCGAAGTCTTAAAGCGTGTTGGCGCTATACCTGTGAATATGGCGGGGCGTGAACTCTATGGTGCCCTGCAAACGGGCTCGATTGATGCGGCAGAGTGGGTGGGGCCATTGAACGACCTTGCTTTTGGTCTACATAAAGTGGCGAAGTACTACTATTACCCAGGTTGGCATGAGCCGGGTTCCAATATGGAATTTTTGATTAATAAAGCTGCCTTCGAGAGTTTACCTCAAGATTTACAAGCCATAGTCAGAGTCGCGGTGAGAGCGATTAACCAAGATATGCTCGATGAATACACGACCCGCAATGTGACGGCCCTTGAAACCTTAGTGAATGATGAAGGGGTAGTGCTTAAAGCATTTCCACCGAAAGTGTTGTTGGAACTTGAGAAAATCTCTAAGCAAGTGATTGAAGAACAAGCCAATCAAGATCCTTTGATGCGCAAAGTGTACGCCGCCTATCACGCCTACGAGCAAGGTGTACGCCAGTATCATAAAATATCTGAGGATGCTTACAGCCAGCAGCGTCAACACTAAATGCGGGGTGTTTTTAGCACTGACTGTCACATTAATCGCTGATTTATATGAGATGATTTCATCTTAAATTATCTTGTTATCGGCGTAATTCATTTGGTGTTATGCTTGCAAGCCATAAATAGACAGTTACAGTGGCGTTGATGTCGCCCTGAGAATTTGGAGATCCCTATGCCATTACTTGATAGTTTTACCGTCGATCATACTCGAATGAATGCCCCAGCGGTTCGTGTTGCTAAGCATATGAGCACGCCAAAGGGCGATGCGATTACGGTATTCGATCTACGTTTTTGCGCACCGAATAAAGATATTCTCAGTGAGCGTGGTATTCACACTCTGGAGCATTTATTCGCTGGCTTTATGCGTGACCATTTAAATGGTAGCAATGTTGAGATCATCGATATTTCGCCAATGGGATGTCGTACCGGCTTTTATATGAGTTTGATTGGAGAGCCGACTGAACGCCAAGTGGCCGATGCGTGGTTAGCTGCGATGGAAGATGTGCTGAAAGTGGTTGAGCAGTCTGAAATCCCTGAGCTGAACGAATACCAATGCGGTACGTATGAGATGCATTCGTTAGAGCAGGCACAAGATATCGCCCGTAATATTATTGCGGCTGGCGTGAGTGTGAATCGCAATGATGATTTGAAATTAAGCGACGAAATTCTAGGTAATCTGTAACGGTTTGCACTCTTACTTGTATAAGAGTGCTTAGCCAGTAAATTCAGTTTCCTGAAGTTAATGAGAGAAAGCGACGAGAGTCGCTTTTTTTTTCAAACAAATTCAGCTATTTTACAAGTTAATAACAAAAACACCGTACGCTAACAAAATTTTTGGGAGCTTGGTATGCCTAGTCGTTACTTCACTGTATCACTTTGTGCAATTTCTGTATCTCTTGCCTGTTCTAGCACAACGTTCGCCGATGATCTTCACAGTCAAATGCTTGAATTGAACAAGCTCAATGACACATTTCATTCAACGTCTAATCGTTTAGCGTTAGGTCAATTGACGGCTTTGACGGTTTTGCCTGCGGATCTGAGTGGAAATCCCGCGAGCATCAGCATGCGCAGTGCGACTCAAGGTATTGCGGTATTACAAGATAGAGTGTATTTCTCACCTGCGCCTTATTCTGCACCGCAATTACAACTCTTACCTAATCTGCTGCAACAACAGAGTGTTACTGCCGCCCCGATGGCAAATATGGCTGTCGGTGGGCAAGGTGCGTTTGGGGTGGTGAGTTATCAAACCTTACCTGTTGCTGAGCAGACCGAGAATAGTAAGGCGACTCTCGAGGGCAATACCGATTCAGACTACAGTGTCGATATGAATTGGGGAGTGAAGCAAAAAGAGTATGGCATGATACTCGCGGTTAATTATGCAGATAATAGCGGCGCAGATCACTTGCTCAATGGTCAAGACACAGACCACCAAACGACAGACATCTTATTTAAAATTAACGCCGCGAGTTTACTCGGCGCCAGAAGTCCACAGGTGACTGAGTTTACTTACCAGTTTCTCGATGATGATAGTTATCGCTCTCAGCTTGGGTTAACACAGGCCGATTGGCAACAAGATCCTATGAGTTTGTATTCGGCCACTGCGGCGGATAAACATCAGGGGCGACATCATAAGTACCAACTGTCTCACCAAGTTACGCTCAATGGTGGGCATAAGGTCACCACAGACTTTTACTACCAGTCTTATTCGCAGCAATTAAACCAACTCAATCAATTTGATGGGCAAATGCTCGATGCCCAGAGTCTTGCTGCGTTGGCCGCATTTGAACGTCAGCCGACAGTCGATGGCGTCGAACTGGCTTCTTTACAGCAAGACAATGATTTCAGCTCCTTTGGGGCACAAACTGAATCGGTGAATCAGTATGGTGCCCATCAAATTATCTATAGCGCCCGTTATCATACGGATAAAGCCGAGATGCACCTTGGCGATCAGCAGAGTCTATGGCAGCAGGACTTGAGTGTAGTGAGTGAAGCTCCCAATGCGCTGTTGGCTTATACCGATGATGCGACGGCATTCACTTCGGCCATCGACTCCTTGTTTAATTGGGACGGATTGCAGCTAAAGCTCGCGCTTGCCTATGAAAAAGTGGATGTTAATCGCAAGGTCAATTTAGCTTATGCCGGACTCGAAGCGGCAGATTTTTCCGACAGCGATTGGATGCCACAACTTGGCGTTTTATATCATGCTGGAGATTGGCGCTTTAGTACGGATATTCGACGCTCATGGACCGCCGCGAGTGCGGGTAATATTGAGCAAGAGGCGCAAGTGTCACTGCAATATCAAGTCAGCGCCCAATATGCCAGCGAGCGTTTTAGTGCAGACATCAAAACCTATGTCCAAGATTTTGATAATCTGCATGTCAATTGCGATGCGTATACCCAATGTGCCGACAGTCGATTGTGGGTTCAAGGCAATGTCGTGGATGTGCTGACCAAAGGGGTTGAGCTGAATCTTGGCTATCAGTGGGAACTGGGCAGCGTGCAGTTACCTTTAGCCTTGAATTATCAGTATTCAAATGCCGAGTATCAAACAAATAGCTGCAATGAAATCCAAGGCTGCGTCGTGGCTGGCGATAGGGTGGCTTGGTTACCTGAGCAGCAATTGCATTTTAGTGCTGGAATGAAATATGCCGAATATGAATTGAATGCAAATGTCTTTTATCAATCCGAGCGGGAAATGGGCCAATTTGGTGCTGAATTACAACCTATCGCAGTACAATGGCGGGTAGATTTAGCGGCGAATTATCATTTTGATCGCCACCATGAGATTTATTTTAGGGTAGAAAATCTCTTAGATGAGTCATTAGTTACGACAGCATCAAATAGCGGAATTCGATCGGAAAATGGACGTATTAGCTATTTAGGTTATCAATGGCGCTTTTAAATTGAGTTTTATTTTGTTTGAATTTAAATCAATTGAAACAAATAAGATCGATTTCGGCTGCGTTTAGTGGACGTTTCGACTTTTTGCTAAATTAAATCTTTAATTATTAATGCTATAGTACCCAGTGGCCGTAATATTCTCTCTTTCTGATCAGTCACTAGGTCGGAAGGTGAACGCCGTAGCGCATGATTTTTTTCAATCCGTATTTTAGGTTTGAAATCACCTATAATTTTCGTGGCGATGCCAAGTCAATTGGGGTAAAATGCGCGCGACCAGCGTGATTGCGATCGCATTTCTGTGATAAATCTGCGCTAGCTCAATGCAGTAGGTTTTGTTTAAAACCTAAGTATTTAGCAGGAACGCGGCGCATTGTCTTTCCTTCAAACGTAGTGCTTGTGGATATGATTACAATTAAGAAAGGATTGGAACTGCCTATAGCAGGCGGACCAGAGCAAGTTATCCATAATGGCCCAGCCATTAAACATGTAGCTACTTTGGGTGAAGAGTATATTGGCTTACGTCCAACGATGAAGATCAAAGTGGGCGATAAAGTACAAAAAGGCCAAGTTCTTTTTGAAGATAAGAAGAATTTAGGCGTTAAATATACGGCTTTAGCCAGTGGTACTATATTAGACATTAACCGGGGCGCCCAGCGTGTTCTGCAGTCTGTTGTCATTGAAGTGGAAGGAAACGACAGCGTTGCCTTTGCTAAATATGATGCCACTGCACTCGATACGCTCGACTCGCAGTTAGTCCGTGACAATCTGATTGAATCAGGTTTATGGACTGCTTTGCGTACTCGTCCTTTTAGCAAAGTTCCTGCTGTAGACTCTTCTGCTGCTGGTATTTTTGTAACCGCAATAGATACTCAACCTCTTGCCGCTGATCCCGTTGTGGTGATCCGTGAGCATAAAGAAGATTTTGCTAATGGTCTTAAGGTCTTAGCAAGACTTACTGACGGTAAAGTTTACCTTTGTAAAGCGCCTGGCGCTGATATTCCTGCCGCAAACGCCCAAGTTGAAGAATTTGCCGGTGTGCACCCTGCAGGATTAGTCGGTACTCACATTCACTTCTTATTGTCTGCCTCTGCAAAACGTACCGTTTGGCATATTGGTTACCAAGATGTAATAGCAATTGGTCAGCTATTTACGACGGGTGAACTCAATACCGAACGTGTTATTGCGATCGCAGGCCCTAAAGCGGCTAAGCCAAGACTCGTACGCACTGTTGTGGGCGCGAGCATGACTGAATTAACCGCAGGTGAAGCCTTAGATGGCAATGTTCGTCTGATTTCAGGCTCTGTTCTGAATGGTCGTACAGCCGTTGGCCCACAAGGGTATTTAGGTCGTTACCATGTTCAAGTAAGTCTGTTAGAAGAAGGTACAGAGAAAGAATTTTTAGGCTGGGTATTACCAGGCTCAGACAAATATTCTATCACTCGTGCATTCTTAGGACATCTTGCTCCTTCTCGTCTGTTCAGCATGACGACCAGTACAGGTGGTTCAGACCGCGCTATGGTGCCAATTGGTAACTATGAGCGTGTAATGCCATTGGACATTCTTCCTACTATGTTGTTGCGTGACTTGATTTCAGGTGACTTTGACGGTGCAGCTACTTTAGGCGCGTTAGAGTTAGATGAAGAAGATCTCGCACTGTGTACGTTCGTATGTCCAGGCAAGTATGACTACGGTTCATATCTGCGTGACTGTCTAGATACGATCGAGAGGGAAGGCTAATGAGCTTGAAAGATTTTTTCGAACGTATTGAACCCGACTTTGAAAAAGGCGGTAAATACGAAAAGTTTTATGCCCTATTCGAAGCGGCATACACAATTTTTTATACCCCAGGTAAAGTGAACAAGGGCAAAACCCACGTTCGCGATAACCTCGACCTAAAACGTATGATGATTACGGTTTGGGCTTGTGCTTTCCCAGCGATGTTCGTGGGTATGTACAACGTAGGTTTACAAGCTCAATTAGCTTTAGTGGCTGGTTTTGCTACCCCTGACGTATGGCAAGTGAGCTTGTTCAGCATGTTCGGTACCGAACTGACGGCAAACTCTGGCTGGCCTGCGCTAATGTGGTATGGCGCCTGTTTCTTCCTACCTATCTACGCGGTGACCTTCGCCGTCGGTGGTATCTGGGAAGTGCTGTTTGCCTCTATCCGCGGTCATGAAGTCAACGAAGGTTTCTTCGTTACCTCTATCCTGTTCGCTTTAACGCTGCCAGCAACTATCCCATTATGGATGGTGGCGCTGGGTATCACCTTCGGTGTGGTCGTGGCGAAAGAAGTGTTCGGTGGTACAGGGCGTAACTTCTTAAACCCAGCACTAGCGGGTCGTGCCTTCTTGTTCTTCGCTTATCCGTTGAATATGTCAGGTGATACCTCATGGGTTGTGGCTGACGGTTACTCAGGTGCAACTGCACTGAGCCAAGCGGCGTCTGGCACTTTAGATTACGCAATTAACCAAAACTGGTGGGATGCATTCTTCGGTTTCATTCCAGGTTCAGTGGGTGAAGTGTCTACATTAGCGATTCTGTTAGGTGGTTTGGTCATCATCTACACGCGTATCGCTTCATGGCGCATCGTTGGCGGTGTAATGGTGGGCATGATTGCCATTTCTACGCTGCTTAACGTTGTCGGTAGCGACACTAATCTAATGTTTGCAATGCCTTGGTACTGGCACTTAGTGTTAGGTGGTTTTGCGTTTGGCATGATGTTTATGGCGACAGACCCAGTGTCAGCGTCATTCACTAACCAAGCTAAATGGGCATACGGTATCTTGATCGGTGCAATGGCTGTGTTTATCCGCGTGATTAACCCTGCATTCCCTGAAGGCATGATGTTGGCAATTTTGTTTGCTAACTTGTTCGCGCCATTGTTCGACCACTTCGTGGTTCAGGCAAATATCAAGCGGAGGATTGCCCGTGGCTAGTAATAAAGATTCGTTCGGCAGAACCTTATTTATCGTCGTTGGCCTGTGTCTAATTTGTGCGATATTTGTGTCTACTGCAGCAGTGTTACTGAGACCGACTCAAGCAGAAAATAAACTGCTTGATAAGCAAAAGTACATTCTGGAAGCCGCTGGTCTTATCGATACTAAAGCGGGCAAAGTGACCAAAGCGCAAATTCTGGATACATACGGCAAACACATCGAAGCTAAACTGGTCGATTTGAAAACGGGTGCTTGGGTTGAGGGTGTTGATGCTGACACTTATGATCAACGTAAAGCTTCTCGTGATGTGAAAACCTCATTTGTACCTGAGAATGACATCGCTTCAGTGAAACGTGTTGCTGATAAGGCTGTGGTTTATCTTGTTCGTGACGGCCAAGGTAAATTAACCAGTGTCATTCTGCCAATCCATGGTTATGGCCTATGGTCTACTATGTATGCCTTCCTTGCTATGGATGCTGACCTAAACACAGTGCAAAGCTTAGTCTACTACGAGCACGGCGAAACGCCGGGCTTAGGTGGTGAAGTGCAAAATGCTCAGTGGAAAGCGAAATGGCATGGCAAAAAGTTATTTGATGAGCAAGGTAAACTCGCTATCAGCGTAACGAAAAACCCAACTGTTGCGAGCACTGAGTACGGTGTAGATGCATTATCTGGCGCAACCTTAACGAGTAACGGTGTACAACATTCACTGACATTCTGGTTGGGTAAAGAAGGTTTTGCGAGTTTCATTGAAAAAGCACGCAATGGAGGTCTCAACTAATGTCTGACGCTAAAGAACTGAAACAGGTTCTGACCGGACCTATAGTCAACAACAACCCGATTGCTTTACAAGTACTTGGTGTATGTAGTGCATTAGCGGTAACGAGCAAGCTCGAAACTGCACTGGTAATGGCGTTGGCGTTAACTGCGGTAACTGCGTTTTCGAACCTGTTTATCTCAATGATCCGTAATCATATTCCAAGCAGTGTGCGTATTATCGTACAGATGACCATTATTGCCTCTTTGGTAATCGTGGTTGACCAATTGCTGCAGGCTTATGCTTATCAGATCTCTAAGCAGCTGTCGGTATTCGTCGGTCTGATTATTACGAACTGTATCGTAATGGGTCGTGCCGAAGCCTACGCGATGAAAACACCGCCAATGATGAGCTTTATGGATGGTATCGGTAACGGTTTAGGTTACGGTGCGATTCTGTTAGCTGTTGGCTTCGTACGTGAACTGTTTGGTAACGGTTCTCTGTTCGGTGTTGAAATCCTGCACAAGATCTCTGATGGCGGCTGGTACCAACCAAACGGTCTGCTACTACTGCCTCCGAGTGCGTTCTTCCTGATCGGTGTTTTGATTTGGATTATTCGTACCTATAAGCCAGAGCAAGTTGAAGCAAAAGGGTAAGTGCGATGGAACATTATATTAGCCTGTTAATTCGCTCTGTTTTCATTGAAAACATGGCACTGGCCTTCTTCCTAGGTATGTGTACTTTCTTGGCTGTGTCTAAGAAAGTCACTACAGCCATGGGCCTAGGGATTGCGGTAGTTGTAGTGTTAACTATCTCTGTCCCTGCAAACCAAGTTATCTATCAAGGGCTGCTAGCTCCTGGTGCACTTGCTTGGGCTGGCGCACCTGAAGCTGACTTAAGCTTCTTGAAATTCATTACCTTTATCGGTGTGATTGCGGCTTTGGTTCAAATTCTGGAAATGGCACTGGACAAGTACTTTCCACCTTTGTACAACGCATTAGGTATTTTCTTACCTTTGATCACAGTGAACTGCGCGATTTTCGGTGCGGTATCATTCATGGTTGAGCGTGACTACAAGCTAGGCGAGAGTGTGGTGTTTGGTTTCGGCTCAGGAGTGGGTTGGGCATTAGCTATCGTATTGATGGCCGGTATCCGTGAGAAGCTGAAGTATGCCGACGTGCCTAACGGCCTACGTGGTTTAGGGATTACCTTTATCACCGCTGGTTTGATGGCCTTAGGTTTCATGTCGTTTTCAGGTGTGTCTCTGTAAGAGACACATAACGGCTTCTTGAATTGGACCTTCTAAGGATAAGTTAATGGATATTCTTGGTATTTTTAAATCTACTCCGCTCGAGGTTTACCTCGGTGTGAGTATGTTTACTGCTATCGTCCTCATCTTGGTATTAGTGATTTTATTCGCTAAGTCTAAGTTAGTGGCTAGTGGTGACATCACGATCGGCATTAATGACGATCCTGAAAAAGCGATTACAACCGGTGCGGGCGGTAAGTTGTTAGGCGTTTTGGCTAACAGCGGTATCTTCGTATCGAGTGCGTGTGGTGGCGGTGGCTCATGTGGCCAATGTCGCGTGGTGATTAAGTCTGGCGGCGGCGATATTCTGCCAACGGAACTTGACCACATCAGCAAAGGTGATGCCCGTAAAGGTTGTCGTCTTTCTTGTCAGGTTAACGTTAAGAACGATATGGAAATCGAGCTTGACGAAGAAATCTTCGGTATCAAGAAATGGGAATGTGAAGTTATCTCTAACGATAACAAAGCCACTTTCATTAAAGAACTGAAGCTGCAAATTCCTGATGGCGAGTCTGTACCATTCCGTGCTGGCGGTTATATTCAAATCGAAGCACCTGCTCATCATATTAAATATGCAGATTTTGATGTACCTGCACAATACCGTGGCGACTGGGAACACTTCGGTTTCTTCAATCTTGAATCTAAGGTTGATGAAGAAACTATCCGTGCATACTCAATGGCTAACTACCCAGAAGAGTTCGGTATTATTATGCTGAACGTGCGTATTGCTACGCCTCCACCACGTAACTTGACTCTGCCTTGCGGTAAGATGTCATCTTACATTTGGAGCTTAAAAGCTGGCGATAAAGTGACAATTTCTGGCCCATTCGGTGAATTCTTCGCGAAAGATACCGATGCAGAAATGGTGTTTATCGGCGGTGGTGCGGGTATGGCGCCAATGCGTTCACATATCTTCGACCAACTGAAGCGTCTTCAGTCTAAACGTAAGATGAGCTTCTGGTACGGTGCACGTTCTAAGCGTGAAATGTTCTACGTAGAAGATTTCGACGGCCTAGCGGCTGAGAATGATAACTTCGTATGGCATGTGGCACTTTCAGATCCTCAACCAGAGGACAACTGGGATGGTTACACAGGTTTTATTCATAACGTATTGTATGAAAACTATCTGAAAAACCATGATGCTCCAGAAGATTGTGAGTTCTACATGTGTGGACCTCCAATGATGAACGCCGCCGTCATTGGTATGTTGAAAAATCTTGGTGTCGAAGACGAAAACATCCTGTTGGATGACTTCGGCGGCTAATGTTCATTAGTCCTAGATAGAAAAGTTGCAGATGTTGAGGTTAACCTTTCATCTGCAACTTTTGCATTTAAGGGCCCAAATAAGAGTAGTAGGTCACTATGTTTCAGACCTTAAAGATCAATACCTCAGCGTTAAAGTATTCATTTAACTGGCTAGTCCTCGTGGGACTGGCCTTTTTTGTTTCAGCCTGTTCTAAGCAAAACGAAGTCATTTCGTTGGCCGGCAGCACTATGGGCACGACTTATCACATTAAAGTCGTTCCGAATGAGCAGATGCCGACGGCGCAGTTACTTCAAGCGGAGATTGATTTAGCCCTTGAGCTAGTCAATGACCAGATGTCGACGTATCGGCCTAATTCAGAATTATCCCGTTTCAACCAATTGCCATTGGAGCAAAGTGTTGAAGTCTCACCGGATACCATAAAAGTGGTGCAAGAGGGAATACGTTTATATCAAGTGACGGATAAGGCACTTGATATTACCTTAGGTCCTTTAGTTAATCTGTGGGGTTTTGGACCTGATAAGCGTCCAACGAAAGTTCCGACACAGGCTGATATTGATGCGGCTAAAGCCAAAACAGGGATTAGTGAACTTTCCATTGAAGGCAACCGTCTAAGTAAGCACAACACCCATTTATATGTAGATTTATCATCAATCGCGAAGGGATTTGGGGTTGATAAGATCGCTTCCATTCTTGATAAATACCACGCGACAGGGTATTTAGTTGAAATCGGTGGCGAACTGAGTATCAAAGGTGCCAAAGGTGATGGAAGCTCTTGGCGTGTTGCTATAGAGCAACCGACCAATGATGGCTCTGAAGCCGTACAGCAGGTTATTGCACCTGGTACTATGGCGATGGCGACCTCTGGTGACTATCGTAATTATTATGAAGAAGACGGCCAACGTTTTACGCATATAATCGATCCGCGTACTGGTTTGCCGATAAATCATAAGTTAGCATCCGTGACTGTATTGCATCAAAATTGTATGACGGCCGACGGTTTTGCGACGGCCATGATGGTTTTGGGCACAGAAGCATCATTGGAGCTTGCCAAGAAGGAACACTTGGCGATAATGCTAATCGAAAAGCAAGGCGACGGATTTAAGGTCTATTACAGCGACGCCTTCAAGCCTTTCCTTATTTAGTTTTTGGAGTAAACCATGACCTCTTTTATTGCGGCATTTGTGATCTTG
Organism: Shewanella sp. SM23; assembly: GCF_025654295.1. Taxonomy (NCBI): domain Bacteria; kingdom Pseudomonadati; phylum Pseudomonadota; class Gammaproteobacteria; order Alteromonadales; family Shewanellaceae; genus Shewanella; species Shewanella sp. SM23. The sequence goes on along the minus strand of NZ_JAKKRM010000010.1, from coordinate 82,042 downwards.
TTAGTCTTCTTTTTGCTCATGTCGATTGGTTATCTCATCAAGCGCAAAGCCGTTGAAGGAAGTTGTGGCGGTTTAGGTGTTCTAGGGATTGAGAAAGCGTGTGATTGTGATGACCCTTGTGACAAACGTAAACGTCGTATGGCCGCTGAAGAAGCGCGTCGTGAGAAGTTAACGAAAGACCGCATTATCTAAATAGTCTTGATTCGATCATAGCCTTCAATTTAGGGGGCTATTTTTTTGCCTCGTATTTTCTTACACGGGTTAATCATTTGAGATTTATCCTTGGGATTAGAGTGGGATAGCAAGTTAATCTAAGCAGGAATGAGAATGCTTTTCATCATTAAGTAGGTGAAATATAAAGATAATTTGAGTTGGTCGATAAATTGTACTAGGCTAGAAGCTTGATTTAGATCAATCTTTTCACGCTTACCAAGGATAGTAACTTATGAAAGGTCATCCTAAAGTGGTTGGGCAACTGAATCGGGTGCTTACCTGTGAGTTGACCGCCATCAATCAATATTTCCTCCATGCCCGCATGTTTAAACATTGGGGCTTAGAGAAGTTAAACCACGTCGAATACAAAAAATCCATCCAAGATATGAAGCACGCCGATAAGCTCATCGAGCGAGTGCTGTTTTTGGAAGGTCTGCCTAATCTGCAACAACTCGAAAAACTTCGCATTGGTGAACATAGCCAAGAGATGCTCGACTGCGATCTGGCCATGGTGCAAGAGCAGCTTACATTGCTGCGTGATGCGATCAGCTTGTGTGAAGCCGAACAGGACTATGTGAGCCGCGATCTGCTGGAAGATATTCTCGAAGACGAAGAAGAGCACTTAGATTGGCTCGAGTCGCAGCAAGAGCTCATTACGCTAACCGGTATTCAAAATTATCTACAATCGCAAATTAGCGACCAATAGGAGCAAGATATGAAAGGCGATAAAGACGTTATCGATGCGTTAAATCGACTCCTAACGGGAGAACTCTCGGCAATGGATCAGTATTTTGTCCATGCCCATATGTACGAAGATTGGGGCCTGAATGAACTCTATGAGCGTATCGCCCATGAGTCAGATGATGAGAAAGCCCATGCAGCCAAATTAGTGCAGCGCATTTTATTCCTCGAAGGTACACCCAATGTTGCCGCCCGTGAGGCATTGAACATAGGTAAAGATGTAGAAGAGATGCTACGTAATGATCTTGCCTATGAATACAAGGTCGCGGACGATTTGCGCAAAGTGATTGCACTGTGTGAGCAGAAGCAAGATTACCAGACCCGCGAAATCCTCGAAGTATTACTCGACGATACAGAGTCTGACCATATGTATTGGCTCGAAAAACAACTTGGGCTTATTGACCGTGTTGGATTGCAAAACTACCTGCAAACTAAGATGTGAGCCTTAGATTGTTAGGTTGAGTAAATACCTAGGCCACTGAGTGTAATGGCCTAGGAAACTCAGTTATTAAGCATGTCTGTTGTTCCTCACACTTGTCTTGTTCTCTTTTCCAGCGCTAGGCCACATCTTATTGGCCCCAAATCTATCAGGAACACTTGATTACTGTTTTTATATACAGTATTTTGGCGTTGGAGGAATTCAACGTGCGAAAAATTATTCATATTGATATGGACTGCTATTTTGCTGCTGTGGAAATGCGCGACTTTCCTGAGTACCGCGGCAAGCCTTTAGCCGTGGGGGGGAGTAGCGACCGTCGCGGTGTTATCAGTACTTGTAGTTACGAGGCACGTAAATTCGGTGTTCGTTCAGCAATGGCAACGGCTTATGCCTTTAAGTTGTGCCCTGAGCTGATTTTAGTACCAGGCCGGATGCAGGTTTACAAAGAAGTGTCGCTACAAATTCGTGAAATATTTTCTCGCTATACCCAATTAATTGAGCCGCTTTCCTTAGATGAAGCTTATTTGGATGTGAGTGAGTGCCAACAATATAAGGGCTCTGCGACCTTGATTGCCCAAGCGATTCGTCGCGATATCTTAGCCGAAACGGGTTTAACCGCATCGGCGGGTATCGCGCCAGTAAAATTTTTAGCTAAGGTCGCCTCGGATCTGAATAAGCCAAACGGCCAATATGTCATTACGCCAGAGACGCTTTCTGAGTTTGTTAAGACCTTATCGCTGCGTAAAATTCCCGGTGTTGGTAAAGTCACCGCCGAAAAGCTCTCTTCGCTCGGGCTCAATACCTGTGGTGATGTGCAAGCTTATTCTAAACCTGAGCTCTTAGCGCGATTCGGTAAGTTTGGTGGCGTGTTGATTGAGCGTTCCCAAGGCATAGATGAACGGGGTATTTCTGCCGACAGAGAGCGCAAATCAGTGGGGGTTGAAACCACGTTAGCAAAGGATATTTATAGCTTAGAGCAGTGCCAGCAGGTGATGCCGAGTTTGATCCAAGAACTGTCGTTGCGTTTAAGTCGCAGTGCTAAGGAACGCAAAATACATAAACAGGTGGTCAAACTTAAGTTTAACGATTTCAAGCAGACTACAATTGAGCACCGGAGCGATGAAGTCTCGATTGTAATGTTCTATGAGCTACTCGCACTGGCTATGGAAAGGCAAGAAGGCCGCGGCATTCGTCTATTGGGGATTTCAGTTGGCCTTACTGATTCTACTCTTGTCGTCGCCACAAGCTTAAACGGCCTGACCCAGCTGGATTTAGCACTCTAGTGGGTGGAGCACAATAGCCTATATTGGCTCAATAAGCCTCGGGTGGATTTGCCAGCATAAAATCAATTAACAGTCTGACCCGTAAGGGCAGGTTGTCCCGATCGCGATACATCAAGTAGGCGGTGCGCGGAATACCTTGCCACTCGGGCAGTATTTGAATGAGTTTGCCACTTCGTATCTGTTCACTCGCCATGCTGATGGGTATGAGTCCAATCCCAAGCCCCGCCACCACGGCCTGACAGGCAATCGCCATATCATCGACGGCTAGTTTGATATTCCCCCTTGGTTCAAACTCGACATTTTGCCCTGTGCTATTGTGCTGTAAACACCACGTTTTTGTGGGCTTGGCGATGATAACCGGATGCTGATCCAGCGCTTCAATCGATTGCAGCGCATGCCACTGCGTTGCCGATGTGCTGGCGCAAAGTACAAAGCTAATCGTGGTAAGTGGCCTTGCAATCCAATCGGGATCTTTAGGTTCGCCCACTCGAAAGGCGATATCGATGGCGTTTTCACTGACATCGATATTCATGTTCGACAGACTTAAATCGATATCAATATTGGGATAATGCCGTTGGAAGGCGTTGAGTGATTCACCTAGCCAGCGATAGGTTGTATTGATGGGCGCCGAGATCCGCAATTTACCAACCGCTTGATGTTTATCCGCATGCAACTCACCAGATACCTGGTTTAACTCGATAAACAGCGGGCCGCAGCGTTCGAGATACTGCTGACCTGTGGCGGTAAGGTTGACTCTATGGGCGTCTCTGTGCAGTAAACGCAGACCTAAGGATTGTTCTAACAGATTGATTCGACGGCTTAAGGTTGAAGGTGGAATGCCTAAGTGTTGCGCCGCGAGCTTAAAACTCCCTTGCTGTGCCACCACCCAAAATAAGCGCATATCGTCTAAGGAATAATTAAGTTTCATATTTGGAATTTAAGCTCTCAATCTTGTGCGTTTTAATAATATATGAAACTTATAAACTAAGCTCAATCCCAATTACCTCCCTAGAGGACGATATGAAATCCCATACACCTTACATGACATTCGTTTGTCTACTGATTTGCGTTTTTAGCTGGGGCAGTGTGTTTCCTATTGCTAAGCGAGTGCTGGAGGAGATGTCAGGAGAGTCCCTCGTCTTCTGGCGTTTTACCATTGCGGCTGTGACTCTAGCGTTATATATCGTTTTTACTCGTCAGGCTTGGCCTAAATTGAGTTTGGCGCAATACGCTGTCATAGCGCTAGTAGGCGTGATTGGTGTGGGCGGCTTAAATCTGGCGTTATTTAATGGCCTGCAGCACACCTCTGCCGCCAATGGCGCCTTGATTATGGCGCTCAGTCCGCTGGTGACTTCAATCGTCAACGCGCTATTACAGCGTGAATGGCTCAGCAGACAACAAGTGTTCAGCTTAGTGGGCGGTTTGGCGGGCGTACTGCTAGTGATCACAAACGGTAGTGTGCAGCAGTTGCTCAACTTTAGTTTTAACCAAGGTGATGTGATGATTGCCGCCGGCATGTTGGCGTGGAGTGGTTATACCATTTGTTCGCAACGGGTCGGCTATTGGTTGCCTGTGTTGCCATTTACCTTGCTGAGTATGATAGCTGCCAGTGTGTCCATGTCCGTGGTTGGGCTTGGCCGAGGTGAGTTTCACCCTTGGCTGGAGTTGATGGAACTGTCGGCAACGGCTTTTTCTAGCGTACTCTACATAGGTTTGTTCGCCACTGTGCTCGGTTATCTGTTTTGGATTAACGGTGTTAAGGCGCTTGGCCCCGCTAAGGCATCGATCTTTTTTAATCTCGTGCCCGTTTTTGCAGCATTAACGGCGTTAGCCATGGGGCAGGCGGTGACGGAAATTCAGTTGGTAGGGATGCTGATAGTGATCCTTGCGTTGATGTTACCTATGTTAGTCAACCTACGCGCGGCAAGAGGCTTAGTGGTTAAGCGCTGCTAATCTGTGCTAGCTTTGCTGTTTAAATATAAGGGAGCACCTGAATTCAGATAATCACTGCGACAGGTTTATGCTCCCTTATTCGTTTGAGGGGACCTTTCAAACATCACTGATTTACAAAAGGTAACTTATATAAAAGCTTTCACTCTCAACAAATTACAGTTTAAAGCGGCTGACCAGCGCAGTGAGATTACTCGCCATTGACGAGAGTTGTACGCTTGCTGCGTAGATTTCATCAGTGGTTCGTAGACTCTCCTCCGACTGTTCGGCAATGTGTTGAATATTTTGATGACTCTCGTTGGCCATAGTGGTTTGCGCTTTAGCTGCTAGGGCGATTTGATTATTCATCTCACTAATTTGGCTGACCATTTCTGCAATATGCGCTAAGGCTTCACCGGCATTACTGGCGGCTTCTACGCTTGAGATAGCCTTTTCATTACCGATATTAATCGCTGCCACAGCGCTTTGAGTGCCATTTTGCACATTGGCGATCATTAATTTAATTTCTTCGGTGGATTGGTGAGTCTTAGAGGCAAGGGATCGCACTTCATCGGCAACCACTGCAAAGCCGCGTCCTTGTTCGCCCGCGCGCGCCGCTTCAATTGCGGCGTTAAGGGCTAATAGATTCGTCTGTTCGGCAATGGCTTGAATCACCTCGAGCACGCGGCCGATATGTTGGCCTTCCTGTTCGAGTTTATTGATCTGCATTTCTGCCGTGCCCACATCTCCCGCAAGTTCACGAATCACATTGATGGTTTTTTTCACTCTTGCCTGACCGTCGGCGGTAAATACGTCGGCTTGTTTAGCGGCATCGGCGGCATGACTGGCACTGACTGATACTTCTTGCACTGATGCGGCAATATGATCGCTGGCATCGGCGATTCTGTGGGTTGCAGCTTGTTGATCCATCAAGGTATGTTTTGCTGATGCGCTGGTTTTGGCTAGACCTTCGGCAGCGGTGTTGAGCTCTGATGTAGATTGTTTAAATTGCGAGATAATGCCATGTAAGTTATCGAGAAAATGATTGAATGCCTTGGCAAGATCACCAAGCTCGTCCTTAGAGGTTAAGTGGACTCGTTCGGTCAAATCGCCATCACCATCGGTAATGTCGTGGATTTTTGCGAGTAAAACCGCCAGCGGTTTGCTGATGAGTTTAGGCAGTGCAACGATAAAGAGTATACAGATCAAGAGACTGATGGCTAAGGCAATTAACTGCATCTGTTGTCCATGATTGGCATCATCATCTACTTGGGCTATCGCTGCGGTAGTATTACTATTTAAATCATTGATTAAATGATTAATGTTCTGGTGTAGTTGCTCGAATTGCGTTGCTGCTTGACCGAAACTAAGATCAATCGCCGTCGTTCTACCGTTACGGCCATTTTGGGTGCGTTGATTACTGATTTCTGTGGTTGTCGCTCGCCAAGTATCGAAACTGTGATTCAATTCATTGAGCTTATCTTTAGCGAGGGGACTTGTGGTCACATCGGCAAACTTATCAATATGTTCTTTAACCAGAGAGATACTATTAGTGTGCTGCTTTAAAAGGTCGTTGTAAGAGTCTGTGCCCACGTTAACAAACATCAGGCTGCGCTCGGCCACTTGAGCTTGATAAAGCTCTTTATCGGCCTGTAGGAGTTCAGATTGGCTAGGTAAGTATTCAAGCGCGAGTGTATTCGCGCTGTGATTTAAGGCTTTGAGTCCTAAAATACCAGTTGAAGAGGCGAAGATGACTACGCCAGCGAGTAGCAGACTCGGATAAGTCAGTTTCTGATTAACGGATAGATCTTTATACCATTCCATAGTCACGCCCTCCTTGATTGATGCACTGAAAAGGTGAGAGCCGCAATAACCTCTGTGGTAAGAGGATGCAGCCCATCACTGGCGTTCTCTGGTAATTAGAGTCCAAATTGATCTAGGTTGATCCCAATCGTGATAGCACCAATTGCAGCATCGCCATCCATCACTGGAATAGAAATTTGTACTAGATAGGCTTGGGAGCTCTCGTCAAATTTGACCGGACCTATGTGTTTATCGCCTTTGCCATTGGCGAATGATTTTTGCCATTTATCCTCATCACCCTGCCAATAATCTGAAGTTTTACTGATCATGGCGACGTTCGCGCCTTGATTGTCCATGAGGAAAATTTCTTGGTAGTAAGGTTTGCTGGCTTCGAAGGTCGTGAGAAACTTGGCCGCTTCGTTGTTCATCAGGGATGACATAAAGTCATCAATACCTGCGGTGGCAATCCATTTTTCATCTAATGTTTTGATTGAATCTAAGCTTTTGCCTTGGGCATTTTGCGCTTTAACGGCATTCACCAGTACCACTTCTCTGCCTAATGGCATCAGTGAATCGGCTAGGTCTATAACGGCTTTGGGGACTTCTTCGGCGAAACTGAGGTTACTGCTGAGCAGTAGTGCAGCGGCTGACAAGATTTTACCAAATTTCATGATCTCTATTCCTTAAGGTCACAGTATTGAAGGGGAAAGCGGTTATCTCTAAAAGCGCGATAAGCAAAAATACGTTAGGGTCAGACAGAACAACTATAGTAGAAAATTCAAGTTATTCAGTTCTTTCATAAAAATTTTATCGATAGCATTTCTACACAAATAGAATCCGCGGTAAAAAATAAGGCCACATCTGACTTGAGCAGATATGGCCTTGAATTGAGTGAGCTAGGGTAAGGTTAGAACATTAAGCCTTGACTGGAATGCGCTCGAGTACGGCTAATAATAATGTCCAATATTGGCCGACTGTGGTGATGTTTACCATTTCGTCTGGACCGTGTGGATAGCGAATGGTGGGGCCAATCGAGACCATGTCCATGTCTGGATAGGGTTTCTTGAATAGACCACACTCGAGACCCGCATGGATCACCATGATCACTGGCTCTTTGTGGTAAATATCTTGATAGGTTTCGCGCACTATCGCCATTACAGGTGAGCTGTTATCTGGCTTCCAGCCTGGGTAAGCACCGCTTAAATCGATATCGGCTCCGGCTAAGTTGGTCAGCGCAGTTAACATGCCTTCGACTTGAGTACGGCCAGAATCGATCAGCGAGCGGATAAGGCACAGGATAGTGACTTCTTCATCGTTAGTGCTGATAACGCCAACGTTGAGCGAGGTTTCAGTCACACCTTCGACTTCATCACTCATGCGGATCACGCCGTTCGGGCACACATGCAGCAAATCGATCAGGGTATTTTGGCTGTTTTCGCTCATCACACGTTTTGGTGTTGGGATAGTGTTTAACACTAAACGCATATCGGGATCGGCAATGGCGAGTTCGGTGCGGATAAGCGCTTCAAACTCAGCGACTTTTTCGTTTAAGGCGCTGACGTTTTCTTCTGGCAACATAAAGCTGATGTTGGCTTCCCGTGGAATCGCATTACGCAGTGAACCGCCGCTAAATTGGGTCAACTCCAACGCTAAATCATCTGCGTTTTCAAAGAGGAAACGCGCCAATAGCTTGTTGGCATTGCCACGACCTAAGTGAATGTTCACCCCAGAGTGACCCCCTTTTAAGCCAGATAAGTGCAGGCTAAAGGCTGAGTAACTTTGCTCAGAGGCTTGCCACACCATAGGCAGGGTGATTTGAGCATCGACACCGCCGGCGCAGCCCATGTAGATTTCACCTTCTTGCTCTGAGTCGGTATTGATCAGAATGTCAGCGTCTAACATGCCCGCCTGTAAACCAAAAGCACCTGTCATGCCCGCTTCTTCATCTATCGTCAGCAGCACTTCTAATGGGCCGTGCTTGATATCATCAGAGCCTAAAATGGCTAAAGCCGATGCCATGCCAATACCGTTATCTGAACCTAAGGTTGTGCCCTTGGCTTTAACCCAATCGCCATCGACATAAGCTTCGATAGGATCTTTAGTAAAATCATGCACTTTATTGGCATTTTTTTGTGGCACCATATCGATATGGGCTTGAATAACCACGATTTTACGATCTTCCATACCCGGCGTCGCAGGCTTACGGATGATCACGTTGCCAACGGCATCCTCAACGACGGCAAGTTGTTTGCTTTTAGCCCACGCTTGAATGTGCTGGCTTAAGGCTTGCTCATGCTTAGATGGATGGGGAATCGCGCAAATTTGTTCGAACCATTGCCATAATGGCTGCGGGTATAACTGACTTAAGGCTGTCACTTGAGTGTCCCTCATAAGGTCTTGTGAGTATAGGGCAAATTTGTGGCCATTCTACCACATTCTGTGCAGCCAAATAATCTCAGCGTCACAGGCTTTTGGTGAGCTGGCAGCCAAAGTTTCCAGTTCGATTTTTTCTGGGAGTGTCGGTAGCACTTTTAGATTGGTAATTAAGCGATAGAGCGGGAATAATGCAGGCACAATAATGAAAAAGGATGGGTCATGTTTCAAGTTAACTTCGTTGATGTAAAAGCAGAAAATGCCATTTTTGATGGTGAAGGCTGGGATGCGGTTGTGGTGGTGACGCCCGATCTGGATTCTATCGGTTTTGATGAGATAGGTTTATTGGCTCAGCACGGTGCCCACGTGGATAAGCGCGTGGGTAAGAGCCCGATATTACTGTTTGCCCCAGGGCTTGCGGGAGGGCGTTTGATCATTGCCCCTGTCACCCAAGTGAATGACGAGTATGTGGACGTGCGAGTCTATGCCAATGCTGCAAGGGCGGCGATTGCCATTGCAAAAGACGCAGGTGCAAAACGTCCATTGTTATATGTAGTGCCATCGAAGGACTCACGTTTTAGTTTTGCCTCTGAAGTCGCAGCATTAGCCTGCGGTCAAGAACTGTGGCAAACCTTAGAGCTGCGTGAAGCGACTGGCTTAACGCCTGCATTTGAGGCCATAGGGTTATTATCTTCATCAACCCATAACAGCAATTTGCTCAATGCCTTAGAAGCGGGCCGCGTATTAGCGCGGGATTTGTGTGGTACTGAACCTGAGCGCATGTCGGCTAAAGCCTTTGCGGACTATTGTTTGCAATCCTTAGCGGGCAGCGTGATCAAAACCGCAGTGGTAGAAGACAGAGATATTTTAGAGCGTGATTATCCGCTACTCAGCGCCGTGGCGCGTTCTTCTTTTGCTGTCGGTCGTCATCAGCCTCGCGTGGTGAAACTAGAGTATCTGCCAGAGGGTCAAGTGACTCGCACTTTCCTGTTTGCGGGTAAGGGCGTGATTTACGATACCGGCGGCGCCGATCTGAAAGTCGGCGGCGCTATGGCGGGTATGAGTCGTGATAAAGGCGGCGCTTCTGCCGTGGCGGGTTTATTTAAAACTCTGTCAATGCTCAAGCCTAAAGGTATTCGAGTGATTGCCGAGTTAGGTTTAGTGCGTAACAGCATAGGCAGCGAAGCCTTCGTGACCGATGAAATTATTACGAGCCATGCGGGTGTGCGAGTGCGGATTGGTAATACGGATGCCGAAGGGCGCTTAGTGCTGGCGGATTTACTGAGCCATTTACGTATCAAAGCCGTGTCGGCGGTGAAGCCTGAGATGTTTTCGGTAGCAACACTCACAGGTCATGTCGTGCGTTGTTATGGCAGCTATCCCGCGGCGGTGGAAAACTCTGTGGCGAGTTCACAGCAATGCGCTGTCACTTTACAGCAGCAGGCGACTCAATGGGGTGAGCCCTTTGAAGTGTCTACATTACGCCCTGAAGACTTCGCTAAGATCCGCGATGTGTCAGGCGCTGCTGAAATATTATCTTCCAATAATGCGCCATCATCGATTACCGCCCGTGGACATCAGTATCCCGCGGCATTTTTACTGAAAGCGTCGGGGCTATTTGATCATGGGGTTAATGCCCCTATTCCCTTGGCTTACACACACTTAGATATTGCAGGCAGTGCAACAGAAGGTGATCCGCTCTACGGCAAACCTACAGCGAGTCCGCTGGTGGGCTTGTATCAATATCTGATCAATCGCTAACGGGTAGGGCGTGTTGACGTTTCAGGGTTATTTTTGCAGCGAGTTGGCTGGCTTTTATGCAAGGTAAAGCCCGTGCGGTGTAGTTATTCTACATAAACGGGCGATAACGCAGCAGAAATGCCAGCCAAACGCTGCCCGAAGGGTTCGTCTGGCAAGCTCTTGCTCTTTGTCACTCGTCATTTGAGTAGAATAACTACACGTCACTCCTCGTTTCGCGATCACGAGCTTGCCAGAGCGAACAAAATTTAATCTCGAAACGTCAACACGCCCTAGTAACAAAAAGAAATAATTCTGTAATATCTTATTTATTAGATATTTACAGGGTTATTTCTGTTTTTCTGTGAAGCAGGTCGCCATTAACCTCACTATAAATGTGTAATTTAATTACATTAAAAAGCCTTAATCAAAAAAAATACAAATAAAGGTTGTAATAAAACTACAAATCCATATAATTGCTTTCGTGGATTAGGCACTATGCCTTTCCTCTCTAGTCTATCCAGGATGGATATTTTTCTCCAAGGACCTGAGTGACAAGTCGTCTCAACGGATATGAGAATCTCTAGTTCCAAGGAACCGAGCCAAGCTTCACTAGAGTACTTAATCACAACTAATTTAGGAGTATTGACTATGTCTTATACAGGCAACAACCATATTTATTGGCAAAACACTTGGTTTAACACTGATGTTTTGCGTGGCGGTTTATTCGCCATGAGCTTTAAGGCCTAACCCTCCTTAAAGTTTAAGTTTCCATCATCCATCAACCTTTGTATCGCCTTTTTTGGCGTGTTTAGACTCAAGTAGCATATTGATGTTTTTGCATGAATATGCCAGGTTTTTCCCGCTAGCGCGGTAATGTACTTCCCCGAAAGGGACGCTTGAAATATGTCTTTGCCTGCTCATTGAGCAGGCTTTTTTTTGTCTTTTTTTCGCTTAAGCGTTTAACGGTTTTGCCTGATGGTAATGAGCGTAAACGGTTCGTGTTAGAAGTGATGCGGTATGGACAACAAATGGATATGGGGTTCAATATACAAGCTATCGGCCTATCGCTTGTGAAACTTGTTACTCAGGGACTGTTTATGGACACTAAGCTGTTTTTTCAAAATGGTAAGTTAACACTGGATATCAACCCCAGTGAGATGCGAATGTCGCATTGGGTTTATGCGCCAGTGTTAATCAATACTGAAACGGCGGAAGTGCTTTTTGATTTATCTGGGAAGGGCTGGGATTTTCGGTCTGCAGAAGAAAGTGGTGATGACATCATTTTAAAGCTTGCCCGTTATCCTGATGCGAACAACGTATTCAGGCTCGTTCTGAATATATCAAAAGACCGAGCAAGCCTTAACGGTAATATTTTTTCAATTAATGATGTGTGTAAGGTATTAGAGGATATTGCCTAACAAGTGATATATGGATGTCTTAATTTTTATATATAAATCATAGCTTTTAATCTGCAAAGATATATGTGGCAAACCCTACCCAACTTAATAGTAAAAGCGTTATGGCAATCCAAGTCGCGGTGGTGAACTGACGTTGAGATTCGAATAACTCGTCTGAATCCTCTAGTTCATCAGTGTCATTAACTGTGCGAGATTTTGCTCTCAACTGTTGTTTACGTGCTTTATCCCGTTCGCGAGCTTTGGCTTTTTGCAGCTTTTTATATTCAGCTATACCTTTTTCAATCCCTTGGGCAATGAGTTTAGTTTGCTCTTTGGTTTGGCCCGGCTTTTGGGTGGCTTTGGCTGCGACCAGTGCTTCTTGTTGAGTTTCTGTCGAGATAGTGGGTTTCATCTTGGCTCTGCCTGAATTAATGCGGCTGTGGCTAAAAGGTGATAGCTAAAGTGTAAACGCAGCGATTATACCCACATTAGACCTCAAAAACGTAAGATGAATATCTTCTTTCCATTAAAAAATCAGTGGATGTCCACCCTGTGGGGCGGGGATATATACGGGCTCGTAGTCCCATACTTCCCTAATGGTATCAACCGACAGTGCATCGGATGGCTTGCCTTCACTGACTATTCGCCCTTGTTTTAACACAATTAATTGATCGCTATAGCGCGCTGCTTGGTTTAAGTCATGCAGTACCACTATTACAGTGTAGCCTTGTTGGTGAGCTAAGTTTTGGGCTAATTCAAGTACTCTGTGCTGCTGGGCAAGATCCAACGCCGATGTTGGTTCATCCAGTAATAGTACGGGTGGAAACGGCGATTGCCTGAGTTGAGTTAAGACTCTGGCGAGTTGGACTCGCTGTTTCTCGCCGCCTGAGAGGGTTGGATAGCTGCGCTTAGCCAGATGGGTTAAGCCCACTTGCGCCAGTTGCTCGGCAACTAACGCATCTCCTTCTATCTTACTGATGGTTAAGGGATATAAGCCCATTGCTACGACTTCTGACACAGTGAAGGGAAAGGTGAGACTGGCGTGTTGCGGCAGTACAGCTAAGGATTTTGCCAGCTCGCTCCTAGGCCAATCCGCCAGTTGGCTATGGCCTAGCCGTATACTTTGCCTTGGTGTGCTGATTTCTTGGCAAAGGGCTTTAAGCAGGGTGGATTTACCCGCACCATTTGGGCCGAGTAGGGCTGTTACTGCACCCGATTGAAACTGTACATTAATATCACTGAGCACGGTTTTTGGACCGATGTTGACATCGAGCTGACAAATGCTGAGCTGGGTGCGATCAAATTGCGCCTTGGCTGAATAAGTTGTCGATTGTGATGGTTGATTTGCAAAGGATGTTGCAGCCATAAAAACTCGCTTAGATTAGCTTACTGCGCTGTTGCAGTAGTAAAAAGATGAAGAAAGGCGCACCGATGAGCGCGGTGACGAGTCCAACGGGTAACTCGGCAGGCGGTAAAAAAGCGCGCGCGCCGATATCGGCCAATGCCAATAGGGCTGCACCTAAAAGTGCGCTGATGGGCAGCAGTTGGCGATGATCTGGGCCTAACATCATGCGCACTAAATGCGGCACGACGAGGCCGATAAAGCCGATAATTCCTGTTGCAGCTACACTTACGCCAACCCCTAAGGCGCAAAGCAAAATAAGCCTAAGTTTGAGCCTATCGACATCTATCCCTAAGTGGCGTGCTTCGGATTCGCCAAGCAGCAAGGCATTAAGTGCCGCCGCATCTTGGTGGAATCGCCAACTCAGTAGCGCTAAGGTCACAAGACACAGACTGACATATAGCCACTGCGCACCTGCAATCGATCCCATTTGCCATAGGGTTAAGTCACGTAGCGCCATGTCGTTGGCAAGATATGTGAGAACACCTATTCCTGCGCCTGCCAGCGCAGCTATGGCAACACCCGACAAAAGTAATAATACGACCGATGTACCTGTTGGGCTGCTGGCGAGTCGGTAGACGATAAGGGTGGTCACTAATCCCGATGCAAACGCACTGATGGGGATCATCAACGGATTCGCGTTGGGTAACAGCACGATACAGATGGCTGCGCCAAGTGCTGCGCCGGATGACACTCCGATAATACCGGGATCCGCTAAGGGATTGCGAAAAAGCCCCTGCATTACCGCGCCGCACTGTGCGAGCGTAGCGCCTACTGCTAACGCCAGTAATGTCCGTGGTAAGCGCACATTGTTGATTACTAGTTGCTCGTGGGGCGCAATATTGCCGATATTTTGCTGGGTAGCCCAATTGAACACTGCATTTAGGGCGTCGACAAAGCTGATGCTAACAGGGCCAGTGCTGACCGAGAGTAAGCCGCTTAGGGCTAACAGTGTGACTAGACTCGGCCAGAGCCAGCGGTTGAGGAACATCTCAAATATCCTTTCTATTTTTATCTGGGGTTAATTAGTGCTAACTGTACTCATCGCTGCGTTTGTGAATGGTTTTGCTTGAGCAATGTGCTGGCGAGCGTATCCGCGGCGCTTATGGCACTGATGCCTAAACCACCGAGAAGGGCTTGCGGTGCTAGTGTTTGAATATGGCCGTTTTCACCTGCTGGGGTATGGGCGAGTAGTGGCATCTCTTTCAACAGTTCTTGAGCAATTTGTGCATTAGTTTGATCTGTGGGTTTATCGCTACGCTTTGACAGCAAAATAATGTCGGGCTGCAAGGACAGAATCCCTTCTTGAGACATGCTTTTGTAGCCATCAAACTCGGCGATATTTTGTGCGCCAGACAGCTCGATAATAGTATCTGCGGCTGTGCCTTTACCGCCAACCCGAGCACCGCGGCCTTCTTGTAACAGCATGAAGAGAATTTTTGGCTGAGAGCCCGCATCGCGCACTTGTTGTTTTTTACCCGCTAAGCTTTGCAGTTGTTGATGTAAATCTTGTTTTAATTTAACCGCATGTTCTTGGCGATTGAGTAAGTGACCTAAGGTATCCACATTGTTCATCAGTTGTGGTTCATCATTTGTTGCGGGTAATTGCACGACTTGGATATTCGCTTGTTTTAATACCTTTAGTGTGGTTTCAGGTCCCATCACATCTGAACCGACAACCAGCGTAGGGGAGAGGGCAATAATGCCTTCGGCGGAGAGCATTCTGTGATAACCAAGCTTAGCCACATGGCTCAAACTTTCAGGCACATAGCTGGTGGAGTCGATGGCAACTAGTTCATTGCCTGCGTCGAGGGCGAGCACGAGCTCTGTGACTCCTGTACCCGCACTCACGAGTCTTATCTCTGGCTCGGCACTCAGTTCAGCGCTAAAAACGCTTGAGGATAGTAAGGCCGTAAGTGCTGATGTGAAAAACATCAATTTTTTTAATGTCTTATATGTGCGCTTATGTTGATAACGCTGAACTCTGGAACCTTTTTTTACTGGTATTTTAGTTGCTTGAAACAACATGGTTAAACTCCTAATACAACTTGTTCGTGACAGGCTTAGATGCCGTTTTTTGATATCAGACTTTTGCTTTCTCATTTAAATGGCTGGTTCGGATACGCTAATGCTCCATCAAAATTTGTGTCTGACTGATGGACTGCGTCTGCAACAGTGCAAGCAGTTGCATCAAAGGTTCCACTGGCGCGGCTTTGTCGGCGGCAATGACAACCGTCGCCTTCGGCATAGTCTGAAAATGTGCAGTAAATTCAGTGGTAAAAGTGGCTAAGTCATCAAACTCTTTGCCATCAATAGCCCAATAAGGCGCTGTTGCCATGATATTGATGGCAATTGTTTGTTTGTTGTCGATTGCCGTGATGGCCGAGCTTGGGCTTTGTGGCACATCTACCGGCAAACTCAATAATTGGCTATTTGCCGTCAGCAGTAAAAACACCAGCACGATAAAAATAATGTCGATTAACGCGGTTAAATCTAGGCTCGGAAGTTGCTCAGGCGAAGCAATGCCAGCCTGCGATAAGAATGGTTTCTCTGCACTTATCATGTCTGTGGCTCAATTTGAGAATGGGGCTTGGATGCCAATTTTTGCTCGACGCTGGTTTTACTGACTCGGGTGAATGCTTGGTAATGATTGGCATCAATTGAAATATCTTCGATACCCGCTAACCAGAGATTGAGTTGATTGAGCACATGCCCAGCGCGCAGGCATTGGCCTTGAGCCCAGATCCCAAAAAGATGGGCGGCGGTAATGGCGGGCACGGCGATCATGAGTCCGGCAGCTGTGGTGTTCATCGCAAGGCCCAGTCCAGCACTGAGTTGTGCTGGCGTGACAGGGCCTTGTGATTGCCCGAGTTGGGCAAACATTTCGATGAGTCCTAATACTGTGCCGAGCAAACCGAGTAGTGGACTAATGATGCTAATCACTTGTAAAACCTTGAGTCCGGCTTGCAAGTCGCGTTGTTGCTTATTGAGCCACAGACTGAGTAATTCTTCCCTTAGCACTTTTGGCTGGTGGACTTGTTTGAGTAACAAGGTCGCGCCACGGGCGAGTAAATCTTGCTGTGCGCTGGTTTGCGCTAGCAGCGCGCTGACGTTTTCAGTGGTCGCCGCTGAGCTTGATTGACGCAATGCTTTTACCCAGGCCTGTTTTTTGGGCCAGATTGATAGCAAAGTTTGATGCAAAAACAAGGCGCTACGTTCAAGGCAGATCATCAAAGCTAAAAAAGCACATAACAACAAGGGCCAAGTCAGCACGCCAAGCTGAGTCTGTAGGGTTGAAAAATCAGTTACGGGCATTAAGCCTCTCCAATCTATTGAAAAAGTAGTTTTATATGTAAGTTAGTAAAACAAAAATCAGGCTAGTTGTGCGGTGGCTAACTTTCCACGAGCTAATTCTCCACGAGCTAACTTTTCAGTGGCAACATTGGGCCTGTTAGTTGAGCGCGAAGCGAATAGGCACTCTGACCTTATAATGACTCGCTAGCCTTTGCGCTGGCGCCGCAAATTGCCAGTTTTCAACTGCATCTAACGCGGCTTGATCTAACAGACTGAACCCTGAGCTTTTTACTAACGTCAGTGCCAGTTGCTCACCAAGTTCGTTAAACATCACTTCTATGGTTGCGGTGCCTTCTAGCCCTTTTTTACGCGCTATCTTTGGATAAGTCGGTTGCGGTGGTGCTGCAGCGAACAGCGGTTTGGCTAATTCCACTATGTTAGTTTGGGCACTGTCAGTTGTTACACTTGCCACATTTGGGGTCGCTTTTGCATCAACTTCGGCTGCGTTAGCGATTAAATCCATTTGTGCAGTTTGGGGTTCTGTTTGTTGTTCAACTTGTTCGAGTCGCTTATGTGCTAAAACGCTTGGATTTAAAGCACTTGGTTCTAAAGCGTTCGTCACTAAAGGGTCCTTATTCGGATGATTGTTAGCCGTGGGTTTTGTTGCTGAAGATTTTTTGGCGAGTTGGCTATCAATTCGTTGATCAGCTTTAGTTTTCGGGATAACCGCCTTATCGACAGATTCTGCTGTTGATACTTTTTGCGCTGTACTGTTTTTTTGCACTGTACTGTTCACTGTTGCTACTTTGGCGTCTGTTTGCTTGATGGGCTCTGCACTCGTGTTGCTTGTAGCGCTAGTCGCGGTAGAAAAATTAAGGGTGACAGTATTCGCGCTGGGAGTGAGTGATGCTTGGTTTACGCTCGATGATTGGGCGCTTGGCTGCATAGTCATAGCGGGTTGGGAGGCGATAACACCCGTCTGGATGGCAACCGTTAACGCGCCAAAGGCAAGATATCGTTTTGGTGTCACAGCAACCTCTTTTTCCAATGAAAGCCATTTTCCTAATTAAGATATCTCAATATAAACAAGATCGCAAATGATAATGATTTGCATTTGATCTATTTTATTATCTCAGGTAGAGTGCCTGCAATAGCTCGAATGAGCGCTTAAAAAAGCAGCTAAACCGACAATTTATCCTACTTTATGGGTACTGATTGCCTTGGGCTCGATCTGGAAGGGGTTCAATCTCGAAAGAGCCAAATCTGGAACAGACTCAATCTCGAAAGGATTGGCGTCTGGAAGAGAGTCTAGGCTCAGTAATAAATTGTACGGAAACAGCTGAATATCACTTGAGGATGAAGAGATGAAAAAAAAGCCGTTAGTGATCGCCATGGCGATAGCACTGAGTGGTACGGCCCTAAGTTTTACGTTAGCGGCAGAGGAAAGTGTTAAGCCCGTTGTTCAACAGGATGCGAATAAAAAACTGGTCACGACTGAATTTGATGAAGTATTGGTGAGTGCAACACGCATCAGTGAAAAAGCCTCCGAAACCAGCCGTAGCGTGGCAGTGGTGGATGAAGAGCAACTTACGGTCGCCCAAGCATCATCAGTTGCCAATGCCCTTAAAAATGAGGCGAATATTACGTTGACTAATGGCCCAAGAGCTTCATCTCAAGGGGTTGAAATCCGTGGTTTAAGTGGCGATCGTGTGTTGCAAACAATTGACGGCGCAAGACAAAATACCAGCTCTGGTCACAGAGGTACCTACTTTATGGACCCTGAGTTGCTCAAATCCATCGAAGTGCTGCGCGGCCCTGCCAGTAGCTTGTGGGGCAGTGGTGCCCTCGGTGGTGTCGTAGCGCAGAATACTAAGTCGGCACAAGATTTTTTAGCGCCAGATGAGACCTTTGGTGGCTATTTCAAACAAGGTTATGAGACCAATGGCTCCCGCACTAAAACCAGTGGCGCTATCTATGGTCAACAAGACAGCATCGATTGGTTACTCAATGGTTCCTATTACGATTCAAACAATATAAAAACTGGTAATGACGAAACTCTAAACAACAGTGCATCCCAAGGCAGCAGTGGTTTAGCTAAATTCGGTTGGCAAGCCGACGAGGCATCACGGTTAGAGTTATCTGCAAGAGCCAGCAAAAACAATGAATTAGTACCGAGCAATCCTTCTGCTGCTGTGAGTAGTTCAGTGCTTTTGGTGCGTCGCAAAACTGACGATCAAAACCTCACCCTAAACTACAGTCTCAATCCTGCTAATAACCCGTATCTGGATACTAAGATGCAAGTGTATTGGAACAGTACCGACTACGATGAAGACCGTATTACGAAAGGTCAGCAAGACAGTACTGAGTTCCGCACTGTGGGGATTAACCTTAATAACAGTTCGCGTTTAGGCAATACTCTGTTGACCTACGGGGTCGATGGTTTTCGCGATACCATAGAAACGACGCGTGATGATTCGGGCCAAGTGGGCCAGCGTCCAGAGAATATCGATGGCGAAACCACAGTATGGGGCGCTTTTACGCGGGCAGATATTGAGTTGACTAAGACGTTAAATCTTGATGCGGGTCTGCGTTATGACAGCTTTAAAAATGACAGCCATAATCTCAACTTATCCTCAAATGACAATGAGTTATCACCATCGCTTGGCTTGGTGTGGCAGACTCAGCCTTGGTTGACCTTAAGTGCCCGTTACGATCAAGCCTTCCGCGCACCTACGGTAGAGGAAATGTTCTCCAGCGGCACCCATTATTGTATCCCGCCAATCCCCGGATTTTTACCCCAAGGTTTATGTAACACCTTCGCGGTGAATTCGGATCTAAAAGCAGAGACTGCGCGCAATAAAGAAATCAAAGCGGACTTACGTTTCAGTGAGTTAGCGGGTGATGATGAACTGGCGCTAACGTTTAACGTTTTCCGTAACGATGTGGACGATTTTATCGTGCAGCAAGTGTCTAATCCTTGGCGTGGCATTCCTGGATTCGAGCAAACGACCTCATGGAATAACGTTGAAGATGCACGTTTAACAGGTTTTGAAATTAGCGGTCGTTACCGTATTGGCCAAACTCGCTTAGCGATGAATTACGGCCAAACCCATGGCGAAGATCGTCAAACGGGCGATGATATAGAAGATATACCCGCCAATAAGTTCAATGTCGATTTATCCCAAGGCATTATGGAAGGCGACATGAAACTCGGCACTCGCGTCACTTATGTGGCGACTCAGTCGAATACGCCTGACGGCTTTAAAGTGGCGAAATACGACGATTACACCCTATGGGATGTGTATGTAGCGTGGGAGCCGACTATGGGCGCGATGGCGGGTGTGAGAGTGGATTTCGCAATCGAAAATATCGGTGATGAGAAGTATCAACAAGCGTGGCAAACCTTGTATCAACCGGGTCGTAATATGAAGTTATCGGCGCGCTATATGTTCTAAGCCACTCAATAGTCACTACCGCTGGAGACAGTAAAATGAAGATGACACTCGATACCGAGCTCAATGTCGCGCCAGATTTAAACTCTGAGCAACGTCAGCTAAGTGAGCAACAGGCGCAATTGCGACAACGATTTGAACAACAAGCTGATTTAATGCCAGCACAGCTCGCCAGTGAATTAGGCATTGCCGAGCTTGAAGTGGTTGCAGCGCTGCCGCCCGAACAAGTGGTGTTTGTTCCGTTAACTCAGCTCGATACCTTACTGCAAGCCTTACCCAAATGGGGAAAGTTAACCACTATTGTGATGTTATCTGGCAGCGTATTTGAATTTAAAGGGGATTTCCCCGAGGGAAAATACGCCCACGGTTATTACAACCTCTACAGCAAGGGCGACGGTTTACATGGTCATCTCAAATTAGATGCCATGCGCGGCATCGCTTTGATCAGCAGACCTTTTAGAGGCAACGAGAGCTATTCGATTAACTTTTTCGGCAGTGAAGGTGAGGTGGTGTTCAAAGTGTATTTAGGCCGTGATAAACAAAGAGCACTGTTTCCTGAGCAAGTTCGCCAATTTAAAGCGCTCGCGACTGCCTTTGCCTCGGTGCAATTACACCTCTGAATTGCAGCATTAACAAAAGTATTAAGGAAAACAGTAAATGAAGTCTGAAATTACCGAACAAGAACAGCGTTTAAGAGACAAACTCTTACCCGAAATTGAAGCCTTTAAACAGCAGCGCGAAACTCTGCAACTGGCCACCATTGGTACAGATGGCCAGCCGAATGCGAGTTATGCGCCCTTCGCACTGGCTGACGATGGTTTTTATATTTTGGTGAGTGACTTAGCCCGTCACGGTCATAATTTAAAGCACTCATCTAAGGTCTCTGTGATGTTAGTTGAAGACGAAACTGCGGCCAAATCGGTTTTTGCCCGCAAGCGTTTAACCTTCGATGCGATTGCCGAGGCAGTGCCCCGCGATACGCCCGCCTTCAGTAAAGGTGTTGGTGTGTTGTCGGCCCGTTTTGGCGAAATGTCCGATAACCTTGCGGCATTAACCGATTTTAACTTATACAAGCTCGCGCCTCATCAAGGTCTTTACGTGAAAGGTTTTGGCCAAGCATTTAGCCTTAGCGGCGCAGAGTTGTTAGATGTGGATTGGAAACGCGATGGCCACCACGGCACGCCAAAAACGCCGGAAAACAAGCAAGTCGCTTAAGCCGCGCTAAGCTATTGCAATAAAACAAACCCGCACTCGCTGCGGGTTTGTTTTATGCTTTTCTTTTGAGTAAAACCACACAGCCCTTGAATTCCACTGCAAGAGGTAGCATCTCACTTATATGCTTTAAGTAATGCTGCGCGGTTAACGGCTGCAGATGATCCCATTCATGCTGATGTTATATTTGAATTGCCTTACCTACCTCAAGGATGCCACCCGTGACCGAGCCGACACACGAACTCGCCAAATCATCTGAACCCATTAAAGCGGGGGCTGAGCCATTGCCCGAAAAGTTAATTCCAGTCACGCTCGCATCAAGCGCTGATACATCAAAGGTTAAACGGACCTCGGCGCAGCAAAGATCGATATTGCCTTGGATTATGGGGTTTCTTAAACCCTACAAACTGAAAGTTGTCGCGGCGATTATCTGCTTGATGATAGGGTCACTCGCTTGGCTATCATTAGGCCAAGGTGTGCGCTTGATGGTCGATGAAGGCTTTGTAAGGGATAATGCGCAGCGACTGAATGAAATCATACTGTTAGTGCTCGGGATTACCGCCGTCAGTGGCACAGCGGTGTTTTGCCGCTTCTATTTGATGACTTGGCTTGGTGAGCGGGTCAGCGCCGATATTCGTCTCACTGTTTACAATCAACTGCTTAAACTTTCTCCCGCCTTTTACGCTAAGGTGCGCACCGGTGAAGTGATCTCCCGTTTTACCGCCGATTCTACTTTGTTACAAACTGTGGTGGGTTCAAGTCTTTCCATGGCGCTGCGCTCTAGCGTAACTGTTCTTGGTGGTTTAGTCATGATGGGTATCACTAGCGTTAAGATGACATTGCTGGTGTTGTTGGCGGTGCCCTTAGTGTTAGGGCCGGTGATCTTTTTTGGTCGCAAAGTACGTGTGTTAGCACGGGAAAGCCAAGATAGGGTTGCTGATCTCGGCGCTTATGTTGATGAAACGCTTCATGAAATTCATACGGTACAAGCCTATGGGCATGAAGATAAAGACCGTAGCTTGTTCAATAGCCGCGTCGAAGATGTCATGTCTGCGGCCAGTGGCCGGATCCGTTACCGTGCCTTATTGATCTCAACCGTGATGTTTTTAAGTATCGCCGCAATTGCTATGGTGACTTGGGTCGGTGCCCACGATGTGATGGCGGGTAAGATGACGGGCGGTGAGTTATCTGCCTTTATGTTTTACGCTGTGATGGTCGCGGGCGCAGTAGCGACGATTAGCGAAGTGATAGGCGAAATTCAGCGGGCTTCTGGCGCCGCCGAACGTTTAATCGAACTGGCTGAAACACAAGTGGATATTCCCGTTGCAACTCATCCTGTGAGTTTACCCGCCAAGGTCAGTGGCGAGTTAATGATTGAAGGGCTCAATTTTGCCTATCCAGAGCATGATGCCTTAGTGCTAAAACAGCTCAATATGACCATTGCTGCGGGTGAGCGGGTCGCCTTAGTGGGGCCAAGTGGCGCAGGTAAAAGTACCTTGTTCCAGTTATTGCAACGCTTTTATGTGCCTAGCGCTGGCAGTATTCGACTGGAAGGTATTGATATTGCCAATCTTCTGCCACAGGAGTTGCGGTCGCAGTTTGCTCTAGTGCCGCAGGACTCGGTGATTTTTGCGACTAGTGTACTTGAAAACGTGCGTTATGGTCGAGTCGATGCCACCGAGCAAGAAGTGATAGATGCCTGTATTGCGGCCCGTGTCCACGAGTTTATTAGCGAGTTTACTGAAGGTTATCAAACCTATTTAGGCGAGCGTGGTGTGCGGCTTTCTGGTGGACAAAAACAACGTATTGCCATTGCGCGGGCGATTTTAGCCGACAGACCGATATTGTTACTCGATGAAGCAACCAGCGCCTTAGATGCGGTAAGCGAGCAGAAAGTGAAGCAAGCGTTGGACGTATTGATGGCGGATAAAACGACGTTGATTATTGCTCACCGTCTATCGACGGTAATTAATGCTGATAGGATTTTTGTGTTTGATAAGGGCGAGATTGTCGCCTGCGGTCGCCACCAAGAGTTGATGCAATCTAATGCGTTATATCGTGAATTTGCCAGTCTGCAATTGTTAACCGAAGAGGCCAATGCCAGCGCCTTGAATGAGACCATTTAGGTAAAATAAAACCCAGTTGCTAGCTGAAACGTTTAGTCTAGCTCACTGGGTCTTTTATTGTGTTTTTGTTTCTTAGCTTTGCCTTTAAATGCGGTTTTTAAGCTTTATCTTTTAGCTCGCGGCGCAGAATTTTGCCGACGGTACTTTTAGGTAATTGCGCCATAAATTCAATCACTTTTGGCAATTTATAGGCGGTTAACTGCTCGCGGCAATAGGTTAGAATGGCCTCTTTAGCCTGTTGATGATCTTGGCTATCATCCTTTAGCACGATAAAGGCTTTAACCGCTTCGCCCGAGTGTTCATCTTTTACTCCCACCACGGCGCATTCGATCACATTAGGGTGGCTCGCTAGGACGTTTTCCACTTCGTTGGGATAGACATTAAAACCTGAGACTATGATCATATCTTTTTTACGATCAACTATTTGGTGGAAACCTTCCGCTGTTGCTATGGCAATATCCCCAGTTTTGAAGAAGCCATCTTGAGTCATAGCATTGGCGGTTTCCTGCGGATTATTCCAATATCCCCGCATGACTTGTGGGCCGCGTGCGGCTAATTCTCCGGCCGTACCTAAGGGCACTTCAATGTCGTTTTCATCTAAGAGTTTAACCTCAGTGCCAATCACAGGTTTACCAATAGTGCCTAGTTTTTGATAACCGGGTGCATTGAGTGAAATCACCGGCGAAGTTTCAGATAGCCCATAACCTTCACTGATCATGTTGCCTGTCGTCTGTTGCCAAATGTTGGCCGCCGCGGCTGTCAGTGCTGTGCCGCCCGAGATGGTGATTTTTAAATGGCTAAAATCGAGTGCTTTAAACTCGGGTTGATGGCATAGGGCGACAAACAGAGTATTGAGTCCTGCAAATCCAGTGAAGGGATATTTGGCGAGTGTCTTAATTAAGCCGCTAATATCCCGTGGATTTGGAATTAATACCGAGCAGCCGCCACACTCGAAATACAGCACTAAGTTCACCATAAACGCATAAATATGGTAAATCGGTAGCGGTGCAACGAAGATATCTTCCCCTTCGGTGATCACGCTCGCGATGCGGGATTTTACCTGCGCCGCATTAGCGAGCATATTGCTGTGGGTCAACATGGCACCTTTAGATAATCCAGTGGTGCCGCCCGTATATTGCAACGCCGAGAGGTCGTCGAGATTTGAGATAAATCGGCTAAAGGGGAGTTCTGTGCCTTGTTTTAAAATTTGGCAAAACTCCACATTCTTCAGGCCTGTCTTAGGCTGTACGTGCGGATCGATCAAATCTAAAGGGTGGGTTGAAATGACGTATTCTATTTTGGTGCTGTCGATGACTTTGGCTAAGGTCGGTAATAGATCGGATAACACCACGATCGCTTTGGCACCAGAATCATTGAACTGATGGATGAGCTCACGTTCGGTATATAGGGGATTAGTGTTAACTAAGATAAGCCCAGCCCTGATTGCGCCGTAGGCAGCGATGACAAATTGAGTGATATTAGGCAACTGAATGGCGATGCGATCGCCCGGTTTGAGTGTGGTCTTATTTTGTAAATAGGCGGCAAAGTAACGAGAATCGCGTTCTATCTCGTTAAAACTGCTGGTTTTACCGAGACAGGCATAGGCGGGTTTATCACCGTAACGCAGGCTGGTTTTCTCGATCAGATCGACCAGTGATGAGTAGTTTAGTTTGAGTTGAGAGTCTTGATCGTATGCCATGCTGAACTACCTCAAAGATGATGTTTATTAGTTGTTATTATTTTGGAGTTAAACAGGTGTTTAGATTAGAGGGTGTTAGCACTAGAGGTCAATGCTTATCGCGAAAAACATCTTTATACCAATAACGGTATCTTTATGTAACAAATAGTATTTTTACTCTAAAGCTGAGTGCTTAACGATAGCTTAGTTATCTTAGAATCTTAGTTATCTAATGAACCACAAAACCTAAATAAGAGTTGAAGGAAAGACAATTTAAAATTTGTAACCGTTATGTTTCTAAGGATTAAGATTGAATGTGCTCAATTTACTTTGTCTATGCGCCGTTTAACGGGGGAATTTTCAGCTTTGTAGGTGTTTAAGGTTTTATTCCGATGTATGAGACGTTAAAGATCTTGTTGTCTTTGGGGATGAATTCCTGCCTTTAACCGGCGCTTGAGTTGATTCCTCAAGCGCCGGTTGGGTAGTTAATCTGATGATGACCAATGTTACGGTAACTCATATTAAGCGCTAAAAGCTTAGTGCTAAGGACTGAAGAATCCGGTTTCTTGGCTTACTTGTTGTGTTGGCTGTTTAACATCCGTCACCGAGAATTGGATCATTTTGCGCCCCGAGGGGATAGCATCCTTATCGGCTAATACAGTGACGGGATAGTCGACTTGTTCACCCGCTGCCAAGGTAATAATAGGATCGGCAATCAAGCTAAAGGGCATTTCACTGTCGACGGCGAGTTGATATTGCTTAGTATCTTGTGTCTTGTTGCGGATCTTCAGCTGATAGGTATTTTCAACTTTATTATCCGAGGTTTCACGGTACAAGCTTTGACGATCACGGATCACGTTAAGCTGGATCTCGCTGCGGCTATTTAAGTCTAACCCTATGACGATAAACATGATAATGACCGCTGCACCGTAGCCTAAGAAACGCGGCGAGCGCCAATAGGAGTAATTCACTCCCTTAAGATCATTTTCACTCATATAGCCGATAAGATTCTGCTTGTAATCGAACTTCAACATAGTCTCATTACAGGCATCGACACAGGCGCCGCAGTTAATGCACTCATATTGCAAACCGTTACGAATATCTATCCCTGTTGGGCACACTTCGACACATAAATTACAGTCAACACAGTCACCTAAAGTATGGTCATCTTGATTGTTCTCTTGTTTACGTTTGCGAGGGCCACGGGCTTCACCGCGCTGTGCATCATAGGTCACGGTTTTAGTGTTGGCATCGAACATCACAGCTTGGAAACGTGAATAGGGGCAGCAATGTAAGCACATTTGCTCGCGCATCCAGCCCGCATTGAGATAAGTACAAATGGCGAAAAACCACACCCAGCTTGTCACCCAGAAGCTGGCATTACCCGTCAAGATGTCCACATAAAGTTCGCGGGCGGGAATAAAATAACCGATAAAACCACAGCCAGTGAGCAGAGCTGTTAGACCCCAAAGTAAGTGCTTTGCACTTCTTTTACCGATTTTACTGCTAGTCCAAGGGGCTTTGTCGAGCTGCTTACGTTTATTACTGCTGCCTTCGATGCGCGTTTCTATCCACACATAGATAAAGGTCCACGCCGTTTGTGGGCAAAGGTAACCGCACCAAACACGGCCCCAAAATACAGTAATGAAAAACAGACCGAAGGCGGCGGCGATAAAAATCCATGCCAGCAAGGTAAAGTCCTGTGGCCAGAGCGTGATACCAAAGAAAAAAAACTGTTGTTGGCTGATATCTAACAGTATTGCTTGGCGGCCATCAATAGAGATAAACGGCAGGGCGAAAAACATCACGATCAATAGGCTATTCATCATGGTTCGCAGGCGCTGAAAATCACCTTTTTGCTCACGAAAATGGATATTGCCAGAGGGGAGACGACTTTTTGCTGCGGTTTCAGTAGAGAGGTTTTTAACCGGAATGTGTAGCTCTACTGAGGCAGGTTTCGCGCCCACACTCTTATTTACACTTGGAGAATTTGGGGTAACTTCACTCTTGGGCATAAAGGGTCCTAACGGCTTAAATAAGATTCGCCTCCCTATAGCAAGCACTAGGCCAAGTTTTAATTAGCTCAACATCATGATATTTATAATTATTTTGTGATTGGAACTAGATGAAGAACACGATATATCACACATTGGCGATATATCGCGTTTTTAGTGTGCTCGTTTTGAATTAGATTTCACTCGATTGACGCTGGATCCCCAGTTTTTTCATTCGCGATCTCAGTGTACTTGCGGGCACACCGAGGACATTCGCTGCGCCGAGTGGGCCGGATATGCGCCAGTTTAAGCGCTTAAGGGTTTGTTCTATATGCAGCGCTTCCGCTTCCGCTAAGGTTTGCCCTTGGGTTTGAGCTAAGGGATTATTGCTCGGCATCGCATGGATCTGCAGAATATCTCCTTGGGATAGAATGGCTTCGCGTTCGAGGATATTTTGCAGTTCGCGCACATTGCCGGGCCAAGTATAAGCCATGAGTTTTTGTAGCCCTTTTTGGCTCACTCCACGGATTTTTTTACCTAGCTTACGATTCAAGTTGTGCAGAATATGGCTGACGAGTTCGGGAATATCTTCGATTCTTGCGCGCAGTGGTGGTACTTGAATAGGGAATACATTCAAACGGTAATAGAGATCCATCCTAAATAATCCCTGTTCGACTCGCTTGAGTAAATCGTGGTGACTGGCGGCGACTAAGCGAATATCCACTTGAATGGTTTCACTGCCACCGAGACGTTCGAAGGATTGTTCTTGGATGACTCGTAGTAGTTTTGATTGGGCTTCTAAACTGAGTTCAGCGACTTCGTCGAGGAACAGTGTGCCTTGATGAGCAAGTTCGAAGCGACCTTTACGGCGGCTTGTGGCGCCAGTAAATGCCCCCTTCTCATGACCAAAGAGTTCACTTTCTAGTAAAGATGCCGAAAACGCGGCACAGTTGACACTGATCATGGGTTTATCTTTGCGGCGACTGAGCTGATGTAAGTTACGGGCAACGAGTTCTTTTCCTGTACCATTTTCACCACAAATGAGCACAGTACTGTCGGTATTGGCCACCATGTGCAATTGTTGGATCATATGGCGGATCACTGTACTGGCTCCCGAAATATCCACATCACCCGTTTTATCTGCCAACTCTGCCTGTAGATAATGATTTTCAGAGGCGAGTCGCTCCGACAGTGCTTGTACTTGGGCTAGGGCTTGGCGTAATGACTGCTCTGTTTGTTTTTGAATACTAATGTCGCGAAATATCGCGACTACGCCAATCAGTTGATTGTCACGGTAAACAGGGGTGGAACTGTAATGAACGGGGAAGCTACTGCCATCTTTACGCCAAAATACATCGTGGGTGATTTCTCGGGTGATCCCATCCTTTAAGGTGTTGTAAATTGGACAATCCTCTTGGGGATAATGACTGCCATCTGCATGGCTGTGATGATGGCAGTTATGGATGTTTTTACCGAGTAGCTCTTCATTCTTCCAACCCGTCATGCGTTCGGCTGCCGGATTGATAAACACCGCATTACCGCTTAAATCAAATCCATAAATACCTTCGCCGACAGCGTTGAGCAGTAACTGGTTTTCCGGTAAGAAATGCTTATCTATCGATTTTTCATTATTGACTGAAATCTTATTGGTCATCTGTCTTACTCTGGTTTTGGCGGTATTTTCTGAGTATACCTTAAGTACTGTGACGCGATATATCGTGTTTTTGATTATGCCCTTTAAGCATTTTTCCTTTGGTGATTTTTCTGCTCACACTTTTTGTCGTTCGAGTACATTTTACTTGGTGCCATACTCTAAAAAATATTTTCATCTAAGAAATTGATATAAAAGATAAATGACTAATATTCATTCAAAAGTCTGATTTAATATTGGATATTGTTTAGTTTATGTTATAAAAATGTTTGTGTAATGTGATTTTGTGTTGGCCGTGGTAGCAAGGTTTAGGGACGAGAATCGCACAAAGCAGGTCAGGTATTCTAAAAATAATAAGCAGTTGGGATGAATATGATGACCTCAAAGAAGCAGAAGTTTGGATTAAGTGCAGTGAGTCTGGCGATTACTCTAGCCTTGTCTGGTAGTTTAATCAGTCCGCAGGCAATAGCAGAAGAAGATGAGACGGCTGTTAAAAATGAGAACGTTGAAAAAATTGCAGTTGTAGGGTCCCGTGCTGCGCCACGCTCAATCGGCGATTCCCCCGTTCCTATTGATATTATTAGTAGTGACGACCTTAAAAAGAATGGTTCGACTGACATGATTGATATGTTAGTGACTTCGGTGCCATCGTTTAACTCACGCGCTCAACCCATTAGTGATGCAGCAACCTTAGTTCGTCCCGTTAATTTACGGGGTTTGCCATCAGACAGTACGCTAGTGCTAGTTAACGGTAAGCGTCGTCACCGTGCATCTGTGATTGCGTTCCAAGGTGGTGGTATTAACGATGGCGCTCAAGGTCCTGATATTTCGGTTATTCCTGGCTCGGCATTGAAGCAAGTCGAAGTGTTGCGCGACGGTGCTGCTGCGCAGTATGGATCGGATGCGATTGCCGGAGTCATGAACTTTGTTTTAAAAGATAATTCCGAGGGTGGTTCCATCACTGTGACCCAAGGAGAATATTACGAGGGTGATGGTGCTACGACTACGGTAGAAGGTGATGTTGGTTTACCTGTGACTGAAAATGGCTTCGTTAATTTAAGCTTCCAGTATAAAAATGCTGACTCCACTAGCCGTAGTGTGCAGCGTCCTGATGCGGCTAACTTAGCCGAGCAGGGTAATACCGCGATTAATGACCCCGCACAAGTGTGGGGTAATCCTGAGATTAATGATGACTATTCAGTGTTCATCAACTCAGGCTTAGACATTAATGCCAACATGCACGCCTATGCCTTTGGTAATCTGTCTTCCCGTGATGCCGTGGGGGGCTTCTATTATCGTTATCCACAAAATCGTAGCAACGTGTATTCCAATGATGGTGGCCAGAATTTACTTGTGGGCGCTGTAAATGGTGATCCATCAACATGTGGACTCGTACCTATCCCTAAAAATGCTGATGGAAGTGACGGCAACGTACTCGACACAGATGCATACAAGGCGATGGTTGCCGACCCAAATTGCTTTGCTATGAACCAGATATTTCCAGGTGGCTATACGCCACAGTTCACCGGCACCATTGAAGATATGTCCTTCTTCGCAGGTGTAAAAGGCGATATCGGTGAATGGAATTATGATTTCAGTGCTGGTACTGGGGCGAACAAAGCCAGTTTTGGTCTTAAAAATTCGTTGAATCCATCACTGGGATTAGATACCCCGACCGATTTTGATACGGGGGCTTATGAGCAAGTTGAAACTACCGTTAACCTCGATTTCTCGCGCTTCATAACCTTAGGAGGCATTGAAGACATTAGTTTTGCTTCTGGTTTTGAATGGCGAAATGAGTCGTTTGAGATTTCTCAAGGTGATGAAGCCTCGTGGATTGCTGGCCCTTATGCTAGCCAAGGTTTCAACATTGGTGCGCATGGTTTTAAAGGCTTTGGCCCAGAATCTGCGGGTAAAAACTCACGTCATAACATAGGTATTTATACTGATTTAGAAGCTTATTTAAGTGATGACTGGTTACTCGGTTTAGCACTGCGCTACGAAGACTTTTCAACCTTTGGTGATACGTTAAATTACAAATTGACGTTGCAGTATTCTGCAACGGATGAATTGTCGTTCCGCGCCTCACACAGCACCGGCTTTCGTGCTCCAACGGTTGGCCAAGAAAACGTGGTGAATACCCAGACATCGATCATCGATGGTGAACTGATCCAGACCTTTATTGCGCCACCAACCGATCCGCTTGCGGCATTTTACGGTGGTGAAGTATTAAAGCCTGAAGAGTCGATTAGTTATGCGATTGGAGCTGTATATGAGTATGAAAGCTTCTTCTTAACGGTCGATTACTACAATATTGCCGTTGAGGGCCGTATTGCGCAGTCGAGTAAGATTGATGTTGAGGCTACAGATTATGATGCCTTACGTGCCGCAGGGGTTGAGTTTCCTGAGTTAATCCAAGGCGTGAGCTATTACACCAATGACTTTGATACTACGACTCAAGGTATCGACATCGTCGCCTCCTATGATGCAGAAATCCTGGCGGGTAATGCTAAATTCAGTCTTGCCTATGGTTGGACCGATACCAGCGTTGATAAGTTTGATCTTAAAACGACCGATGCGGGTAAAGTTCGCCGTTTAGAAGATGGTATTCCTGCGCACCGTGCCACCTTAACTTGGGCACAGTCTTGGGACAAGTTAACCCTGTCACTGCGTGGTAACTATTTTGGTGAGTACTATGCGACTCACGCTGATGATACCTCTGACTGGGGATCTGAAATGGCTGATGCTGCAGTGACCGTCGATCTTGAAATGAGCTATCAATTACTTGATGGCTTAACCCTGGCGGTGGGGGCTAATAATCTATTTGATCAAGAAGCGCAAAAGCTGAAAGAAGGGACCTTGGGTGAACTCGGTGGCGTTTATTATGAAAGTGGGCCATTCGATTACAACGGCGGTTTCTACTATGGTCGAGTGAATTACCGTTTTTAATGAGTAAGCCAATTTATAGAAGCGATTTCTAACCCACCTTTCAAGAAATTTGGCTTTTATAAATAGAAGTGAAGTAAGCAAAAAGGCTGCAATGCAGCCTTTTTTATTCGTATTTGACTCGTCCTAAATATGGTTTAGTGCTTAGTTACGATTCGTTTGCGCGGCAACTAAACCATTTAACACATCACTCATACTGAGTTTTGACGGCAAGAGAATTCCATTGGGGGCGCTTGGACCATAAATTTTATTGTAGGGCGTGCCGGGCACTCCTTCATGGCGCATATAGGTTTCAATCGTTTTATTCGCCTCACTCCAGTTACCTTGCATCAGAATGATATTGTCGGCCATCAAGGCATTTACAATTTGCTCCCTGTGGGTGACTTCCGCTTTATTCATTTGGCAGATGGTGCACCAATCAGAGGTAATATCGACAAAGACGGTATAGCCTTGGGCAACCAGAGGCGCGATTTTCTCTGGGGCTAAGGTGTGCCATTGTAGTTTTTGATAGGCTTGGTAATCCTCGCTTTTGTGCACAAATCCAATAATAGCACTGAGTCCTAAGGCGAAAAATCCCAGCACAAAAATCACCGTCAGCGGTATGGTTTTACCTTTTTGTCTTTGCCAAAGCAGTAATAAGATCGCACCTATTAATAGGCAAAGAATAAAAATACTGATCAGCGTTATAGTGTTCATAAAATGTCCTGATTGAGAATCGCCTTTGTGGTGATTGCGATGAAGGCTTAGGTATTAAGGTTTGGCTATAAAGACTTAGGTTAACGCTAATCTTAGCGGTTAACGGCTTAAATCAGTGTGAATTTATGGGATTATCGCGTTTTGGGTTCTCTTAAATGACTGTTCATTTATTGAAAATGGATTTATTAGCGTTAACGCCTTGATGACGCGATGTTAGAATGGCAAGCAAGTTTAAGGCCCTGCAGTGGGCTTTTTTATTCGGCGAAAGGTGTCATCAATGAGTTGGAGTACTTGGTTAGGTTTATTGGCTATTTGTTGTTTGGGGGCTATGTCGCCGGGCCCAAGTTTGACTATGGTAGTACGTCATACTTTAGGTGGTGGGCGGGGAAAGGGGATCGTCTGTGCTTGGGCACACTCGATAGGGATTGGGATCTATGCGCTGGTGACGTTACTGGGCTTAGCCGTAGTGCTTAAAAAGGCGCCCTTAGTCTTTAATGGCATTGCGATTCTCGGTGCCTTATACCTTGCTTGGATGGGAGTTCAAGCGCTGCGTTCCAATGGCGGTATGCAAGCTAAATTGGCTGCAGGGGAGGCGACAGATACCTTAACCGCAGCCCGTGATGGTATTGCTATTTCTTTATTCAACCCTAAGATAATGCTATTTTTTCTTGCGTTATTCAGCCAATTTGTGATGGTCGCCGACAGCATGACGGCTAAAGCATTAATTGTTTTTACACCGTTAGTAGTCGATGGTCTTTGGTACACTTTGATAGCCTTATTGCTATCCCACTCGAGTGTGTTGCCTAAGTTGAGAGAAAAAGCGGGGTTAATTGATAAGTTGTCCGGCGTAGTATTGATATTGCTGGCGATTCGTGTGGTGTACACGCTTTAGTTATCTATCTAAAATTATTGGTTTTAAATAACAAACACGCCATCAATCGATGGCGTGTTTGTTGATGGCTATGCATTTAAATCAAGGCGTGATTAGCCTTTAAACATTTGCACAGAATTATCAGCTTCTTCTGCCACACTTTCTTGGATAATGGGTGGATTGGCAATGTGGTCGTCTAAGTTGTCACTCAGCATTTCTTTGAATTCACTGCTAAACCATTCTAATGCGCTCTCTTTTTCTGCACCGAGATCCGCTGATTTAATTGCGGCTTCGAAGGCATTAAAACGTGCTGCGGCAAAACGGAGTGCTGTGCCAACTTTACCTACATCTGCTTCTTGTTGGCTTAGCTGATTGGCTAAGGCAATAAACTGATCGGCAAGTTCGTAAATGGTGGTGCTGCTCGTGTCGGTCATGGCGTTCACTCTAAAAAAGTAACAGATTAAAGTTCGATTCTAACTTAATTGGTGTAAGAAGGAATCGTCAGGCATTAACTATTGGGATCTGTGTCGGTAATGACGACTCCTGTGTGGGAGTCATAATTAATCGACAGTTTATCGTTTGTTCGATACAAATAAGTGCACTGGCCAGGATCGGTATAACTGGCTTTATAGTCGGTTTCAGTCGCATCAATATTCAAGCGCGAGACACTCGGCTGGGCATTTTGAAATAATACTTCCCATACCGATATACAGTCTTCGACATTATCGAGTGCCGGAGAGGCCTCATTGCCATGGATATAGTGTTGTGCTGGCCAACCGAAGGCGTTGAAATCTATTTGTTCGGATTGTGCCGTACCAAATACGGGTAAATCCTCTTTTGGACCTGAGCCCACTTTTACAGCCCATACTGAACGTGCCAGATTGATGGCTGATTTAAAGCCTCCGCCTGCCGCTTTAACGGTTGCAATTTGCGCATCTTGTTGCACATTGATAAATTTTGGCAGGGCCACTACGGCTAAAATACCGAGCACTATGATGACCACCACAAGTTCAATTAAGGTGAAACCCGTTTGATGTCTTTGAATTGATTTATCAGAATGTTGGATCATCATTACGTATCAGAGTGTGCGAGAATGGGCGCACTATATCACTTAATTTCGAATGTTTTAAATTGAAAGTCTTAACGTGAGACCTAGCAGGTTTAGTGGTATTACTTATCGGCAAGTAAGGTCTGCAAACTTGCCATACTACTACAGGACTTTTAAGCTAACCCGATTATAGAATTGAGGAAGTAAAATAGTGACTCAGGCGACATGGCAAACATTTATCGATGAGCAAAGAGCTTTGCCTTATTTTCAGCAACTAAGCGCATTTGTTGATAATGAACGCAGGGCTGGGAAAGTGGTTTATCCCCCCGAAGTTGATGTTTTCAATGCTTTTAGTATGACGCCCCTTGAACAAGTCAGAGTGGTTTTGATTGGCCAAGATCCCTATCACGGCCCAGATCAAGCCCATGGTTTATGTTTTTCGGTTAAACGCGGGATAAAACCACCGCCATCTTTAGCCAATATGTACAAAGAATTAGCGACGGATATTGAAGGTTTTGTTGTGCCATCCCATGGTGATTTATCCGCATGGGCGGAGCAGGGGATATTGATGCTCAATACTGTGCTGACTGTTGAGCAAGGCAAGGCGCATTCCCATGCCAAAGCCGGGTGGGAAGTCTTTACGACTGCGGTGCTGGAATTATTAAATCGGCAGACTCAGCCGACTATTTTCGTGCTTTGGGGCAGTCATGCCATTAAAAAGGGTCAAGTCGTTAACGCACCGCAACATCAAGTGCTCACAGGACCACATCCTTCACCTTTATCGGCTTATCGCGGTTTTTTTGGTTGTGGGCATTTCTCTCAAGTGAATCAATTATTGCTTGAGCGAGGCGAAACGCCGATCCTTTGGCAGGTTTGATTTTAGGATTGTGGTTAAAGCAATAAAAAAGGTCTTACTGAGTAAGACCTTTATTTTTGGGGCGAAACTATATTAGTTAGCAATCAGTGGTTTCTGTCGACCGAAATCTTAGCTAGCGTTACTAAGGCTTGCTTATAGTCGCTATCGGGTAAAGCAGATAACGCCGCGATCGCTTTCTCTGATTCTTCAATTGCTTTTTGTTGGGTGTAGTTTAACGCGCCGCAATGGTGCAGTGCTGCTACGATTTTATCTATGGCCTGAGTACCATCACCTTGCTCAATTGCTTGACGTATGAGCTGTTTCTCTTCGTCTGTGCCATGGGCAATGGCATAGATGAGTGGCAGAGTCGGTTTACCTTCGGCAAGGTCATCGCCAATATTCTTACCTAGCTCGTCACTGTCGGCGGTATAGTCGAGTAAGTCGTCGGTAAGCTGAAAGGCGGTGCCGAGATACTTACCATAGTTGCCTAAGGCGGTTTCTTGCTCGGGCGTTGCACCTGCTAGCACGCCCGCGAGTAGCGTCGCGGCTTCAAATAACTTGGCTGTTTTGCAATAAATGACCCGCATATAGCTTTCTTCAGTGGTGTCAGGGTCATTGCAATTCATCAGCTGTAAGACTTCCCCCTCGGCCAACACGTTAGTCGTATCAGCTAACACTCTGAGCACTTTCATGTTGTCAAGTTCGGTCATCATCTGGAATGAGCGGGTATAAAGGAAATCCCCGACTAGCACACTGGCACTATTGCCAAACAGTGCATTGGCGGTTTCTCGTCCGCGGCGTAACGTCGATTCATCAACGACATCATCATGGAGCAATGAGGCTGTATGGATAAACTCAATAATCGCCGCTAGCTTAAGATGTGCTTCGCCTTCGTAGCTCACTGCACGTGCGGCTAAAACCGACAGCAGAGGACGAAGACGTTTACCACCACCATTAATAATGTAAAAACCTAATTGATTAATTAGGGCGACATCTGATTCAAGCTGTTTATATATCAGCTGATTGACTGCTTGCATATCAGTGTCAGCCAGTTGACGAATAGCGTTTAAATCCATAATAGACTCTGGTTGTGGGGTCATTACGTACCCGGCCCCTGTTTAGGCTCACGTGTTATAATGAAATGAATTTTACCTAAAATTCTGACATATGACAGCACTAGCTCAACTAATGTGAGAGTTAATCCGGTCTTTTTTTATTCTTTCCTAATTAGGGCTTGCCAGAGTTGGATTCTTCGCGTAAACTCCGCGCCCATTGTCAATAAAGTTTTTGTAGCACCCTGCCTCATCCAAGAATGAGCCCGCGTGTTAGGAATTGGAGTAAAATAGCTATGTACGCTGTTTTTCAAAGTGGTGGTAAACAACACCGTGTAGCTGAAGGCCACACAGTACGTTTAGAAAAGTTAGAAGTTGCAACTGGCGAAACTATCGAGTTCGATCAAGTTCTTTTGATCGCTGATGGCGAAACAGTGCATGTTGGTGCTCCTTTAGTAGCTGGCGGTAAAGTCGTTGCTGAAGTTGTAAGTCACGGTCGTGGCGATAAAGTTACTATCGTTAAGTTCCGTCGTCGTAAGCACCACGACAAGAAAATGGGCCACCGTCAGTGGTTCACTGAAGTTAAAATTACTGCTATCAACGCATAATAGGAGTCTAACTCATGGCACATAAAAAAGCTGGCGGTTCTACTCGTAACGGCCGCGATTCAGAAAGTAAACGTCTAGGTGTTAAGCGCTTTGGCGGTGAATCAGTTCTAGCTGGTAACATTATTGTTCGTCAACGTGGTACTAAATTCCACGCTGGTGTAAACGTAGGTATTGGTCGTGACCATACTCTGTTTGCTCTGACTGACGGTAAAGTTAAATTCGAAGTTAAAGGCGCTAATAACCGTAAGTTTATTAGCATCGAAGCTTAACTTTCGAACCTAGCTTATACTGTTAAAGCCCCGCCATTGGTGGGGCTTTCTGTTTTTTGTGCTTCTATTTACGCCGTGTAGATGCTTGAGTTGGTAAATGATTACCAAGAATGAGCATTGACAGGTAAGATTGGGAGCAAAGTATCTCGAGTTTTTTGGCGACCAATGAAGTTAGACGGTATAATTGCTTCATTCAGTGGTGCCAGGAGTAAGTATGAAGTTTGTCGATGAGGCAGTAATTAGGGTCGAAGCAGGCGACGGCGGTAGCGGTTGTGTTAGCTTTAGGCGCGAAAAGTATGTACCTGATGGTGGTCCTGATGGTGGTGATGGTGGCGACGGTGGCAGTGTTTTTCTGCAGGCTGACGAAAACTTCAACACTTTGATCGAGTTCCGTTTTGAACGTTTTCACATGGCTGAACGTGGCGAAAATGGTCGTGGCCGTGATTGTACTGGTCATAGCGGTAAAGATTTGATCTTAAAAGTTCCTGTTGGTACTCGCGCGGTCGATCATGATACTGAAGAAGTCCTTGGGGATTTAACAACCCACGGTCAAAAGCTATTGGTTGCCAAAGGTGGTTTCCATGGTTTAGGTAACACCCGTTTTAAGAGCAGTACTAACCGTGCCCCACGTCAAAAGACGTTAGGCACACCCGGTGAAGTTCGTAGCCTTAAATTAGAGTTGTTACTGCTGGCTGACGTTGGTTTGCTTGGCATGCCTAACGCGGGTAAGTCGACATTCATTCGTGCGGTTTCCCGTGCAACGCCGAAAGTGGCTGATTATCCGTTTACAACACTGGTGCCTAACTTAGGTGTGGTTAATCCACGTCCTGGACAAAGCTTTGTGATTGCGGATATTCCTGGTCTCATCGAAGGTGCTGCCGATGGTGCGGGTTTAGGTATTCGCTTCTTAAAGCATCTTGAGCGTTGTCGTATTCTGCTGCACATCATAGATATTGAGCCGATTGACGGAACCGATCCGGTTGAGTCTGCGCGCGCTATCGTAGGTGAGCTTGAGAAATACTCTCCAAAGTTGGCGAGTAAGCCACGTTGGTTAGTCTTTAACAAAACCGATCTGCTGCTTGAAGAAGAGCTGCAAGAGAAGGTTGATCGTATCGTTAAAGAAATGGGTTGGGAAGGCGATGTTTATACTATCTCCGCCTATAACCGCGACGGTACCAGTGAGTTGGCATTAAAACTCCTCGATTATATTGCGAGTCTTCCACCTGAAGACAATGAAGTCGACCCAGATAGTGAAGTTGAGTTCAAGTGGGATAATTATCATCAAGCAAACCTTGATTCATTGAATGAAGATTATGTTGATGAAGATGATGACGACGACTTTGATGATGACGACTACGACGTAGAAGTTATTTACCAAAGATAATAGTAATCTTTGAGTTTTGAGAGTTCTGTGTACGCTGATACTCAAAATGATATTACTCGGCAAGTTGTGCGTGCTGCACAATTGCTACTGGCCTACGGCGCGGAATCTGATTTAGTTGAAGAAATCAGCCAGCGTCTAGGTCAGGCTTTAGGTCTTGCCAGCGTAGAACTCTCTATTTCCTCTAATTCCCTCGTGTTAACCAGTTTGGTTCATGGTCGCTGTATCACAACTACTCGTCGTATTCGTGAGCATGGCATTAACATGACAGTCGTCTGTGAATTACAACGTATCTGTTTACTCGCTGAAAAAGGGTTGTATGGCCCAAATGAAGTGCGTAAACGCTTGGCGCGGATTGAACCTAAAACCTATCCTCCTAGCTTAGTGGTATTCATGATTGGCCTGTCGTGCGCTAGCTTCTGTCATTTATTTAATGGCGATCTCACTGCCTGCGTGATTACTTTTTTTGCCGCGGCAGTGGGTATGTCGGTACGTTTAGCAATTGCTAAGCGGCATTTTAATTTATTAGTCAATTTTGCCATCACAGCTTTCGTCACCAGTATGCTGGCTCAAACGGGTTATTTGTTTGAGTTAAGTGAAACTCCTAAGGCTGCTATGGCCGCGAGTGTGCTGATGTTAGTGCCGGGTTTTCCGATGATTAATGCGATTTCCGACATGGTAAAAGGGCACATGAATGTCGGTATATCCCGCTGGGGTCATGCTACTTTGCTGACTGTTTCTTCAGTGATAGGGATTACAATTGCGATGCAGATCGGCGGAATTTTCCTATGATGGAATTATTGATAGCTCTTTTGCACGATGCTTTTTTCTCAGCAATTCCCGCCGTAGGATTTGCTATGGTATTTAATGTTCCTAAACGATTTCTTCCTTACTGCGCTTTAGCGGGAGCCATTGGCCACAGTTCCCGTACTTTAATGTTACAGTTTGGTCTGCCAATCGAGTGGGCAACCTTCGCCGCCGCGGCATTAGTAGGGATTATTACCATAGGGTTTGGTAAGCGCCACTTAGCGCCACCTTTAATGTATGCTGTCGCCGCAATTATTCCTATGATCCCAGGCACTTATGCATTTAATACTGTGATTGCCTTAGTGCAATTAACCGCTCAATCTCAAGTCAGTCCTGAACTGACGGGGCAAGTGATTAGTAATGGCCTCAAAACCGTCTTTATTCTAGGGGCGTTAGCCGTGGGTTTGGCCATGCCGAGTTTGCTGTATTTCAGGACCCGCCCCGTCATTCAATAATTCTATTTCCATAAAACAGGAGTGAGCATGCGCATTGCTATGATAGCCGCGATGGCAAACAATCGAGTCATCGGAAAAGATAATAAAATGCCATGGCATCTTCCAGAAGATCTACGTCACTTTAAAGCGATGACCCTAGGCAAGCCTGTTGTGATGGGACGTAAGACCTTTGAGTCAATCGGTAGGCCCCTTCCTGGTCGACATAACATAGTGATTTCACGCCAAACGGATCTTGTGATTGAGGGCGTGACCTGTGTGACCTCATTTGATGCAGCCAAACAAGCTGCTGGTGAATGTGAAGAGTTAGTGGTTATAGGTGGTGGCCAGCTTTATGCCGAGTTATTGCCCTGCGCCGATATCTTATATTTGACGCAAATCAATCTTGAGGTGGAAGGCGATACATTTTTCCCCCACTGGGACGATGGGACTTGGAAGGAAACTGAATCTTTGGCGAGTATAAATGCGGCTGGTTTGGAATATCGCTTTATCAATTTGGTAAAAAAATGTTAAATTGCAGCTTCTGTTGTGTACCCTGTGTGTATGGGGCGTCAGTTTATCTAACGTATTGCATCATATCGGACATTTAGTTTTCACGGAAAGAGATAGCCTATTTCGTTATCCTAGATTTCGAACGAGAGCTAAAGCCAAGAGGTCAATATCATTTAGACAATAGATGCAGCCCATACAGAATTGATAATAAAACTATAAGAAAGTATTAAGGAGTATCGGATGCGTCTTATGCCTGTGGCCTTGGCTGCGTTGATTGGATTTAGTTCTATTGCTGTACCAACCTCTGCCGTTGCGGGGGAAGATCCACTCGTAGCGAGTCTTTGTGATTATGTAAAAGCTAATGACAAAAACCGCTTACGTAAAAAGTTAAAAGAAAGCCGCGTTAAGTTACGTCAGATTTACAGTGGTATCAGTTGCGATGGTGCAAGTCTATTGCGCACCGCTTACGGTGCGAGTGCGAACGATACCGGTGAGTTTGTGGCTAAGCGTTTGTCGGCGACTGAATTGAGTGTTGCTGAAGCTGATGGGATGACTATCCAAGCTTGGGCTGAAGCAAACGGTCATGGTGCTAGCCCAATTACCGCTGCAGTGAAAGAGCGCCTTGGCGCTGCTGCGGGCGGTGAAGAAGATTAATGCGGATTTGAACTTAGCGGCACTTTAGCTCTATTTGCTGCTAAGTTATATTAAGCGTCTAATATCAAGTATCTAGCATTAAGCTAGATAAAAATGCCAAACTTAAGTTTGGCATTTTTTATGGCCTTAATTTGTGCAAAGGCCGGACAGTTCGAGTCGTCAGTAAGATAGGCAAGTGAATTCGTCTCAAAAGAAAGGGCCGCTAAGCGACCCTAGGTTTTAGTGGTGATAAACATTAGACTCTAAATTCACCGACCGAAGCTTGGAGTTCTTCGGCTAATTTGGCGACTTGATGGCTAGACTGAGCCGTTTGATCTGCACCGATAGCGGTTTCTTCTGAAATTGCTGCAATATGCTCTAGTTTTTCAGAAACTTGCTGGCTTACTAAATTCTGTTCCTGCGCAGCATGGGCGATATGGGTGCCAGAATCATAGGCCTTATGCACAGATTGGCTGATGGTCTCGAGGGCAATGTTGGCTTGCTCCGTTTTTTCAACACAGGCGTTGGCTTGAGCACGCCCCATATCCATGGCGGCAACGGCTTGCTCTGCACCTTGCTGCAACACTTCGATCATCTGTTGGATCTCTCGGGTCGACACTTGAGTGCGTGAGGCTAAACTACGCACTTCATCGGCAACTACCGCAAAACCACGACCTTGTTCACCCGCACGGGCGGCTTCAATAGCGGCGTTAAGGGCGAGTAGGTTAGTCTGTTCTGCAATACCACGGATCACATCCAAAATTGAGCCAATAGAGGCGCTGTCCGACTGCACTTTATTAATCACAACACCCGCTTTGGCCACTTCATCGGCTAAAGCCAAAATAGTCAGTTTGTTCTCTTGTGCAATGGCACGCATGTGCTGAGTTTCTTGATCAGCCTGTTTGATTTGCTCAAGGGCTTGATTGGCACTTAAAGACACCTGCTGAGCACTAGAGCTAAGTTCAGTTGTCGCAGTAGCCACTTGGTCAACTTGGCTTTTTTGTTCTTGTATGCCTGAGGTGGTTTGCGCTGTGATTGCTGATGTTTGTTCGGCTGCCGCGGCAAGTTGATTTGACCTATCTAGAATACCTATGATTAAACTGCGTAAGCTATCGACGAGACGATTACAGTTTTTTGCTAGTTCGGCAAATTCATCGTGTCCAGAATCATCTAGTTTATGGGTAAGGTTGCCTGAGGCTAAGACGTTAAGGGCATTGTTCACTTGGCTGAGTGAGCGTTTTAACGGATTCACCACAGCAAAACTCACAATCACTGCGACAACGATTGCTATTAACACGACAATCATGGTTTGTATGCTGGCAGAGTCAATTTTGGCTATGGTGTCATTGCTCATGTTTGCGGCAACAAGTTCGATGTTATCGCTGACATCATTCATGTTGGAATTGATGACTTTCACATCATTTTCAATAATGCCAAGTTTTATCACAGCTTCTTTGGCGTGTGAGAGCTGACTCGATTTTAGCTGCAACATAGATTGCGGACCGGTGACGAGCGCTAATACTTTTTCAATATCTTTAGTGACCGAGCTTAAGGTATCCGCTTCGACAATACCTTGACCGTGACGATTCACATATTCAAGTTTGTTCTTGGTTTCGCTGATAATGTAGTCAAGTTCCTTTGAGATCAGTTCGTGCTTACTGTCTTCGTCATTCGTTACTAAATCTGCAATAGTAGTGATGATATTTCCGAGACTAGTATCAATAGCGCTGGCTGATGCAGCAAGACTCTGCTCATCGGGATTCTGACTGCTTTCTAAATCAACAATATCGAGCAGTTCTGATGAGGCATCATCGGCGGCATTTTCGAGCTTTTTCTTTAGTTCAACTAGCTGTTCTTGCTTGCTCAATGAGGCCTCACGTTCGGCGATCATGGCAATACTATTTCGCTCAAAGGTGGCAAAGCTGCCGCTTAATTGGGCAATTAAAGAAGATAGATTCTGCTGGCTCTTGACTAACTGAGTGAGGGTGGCAATTTCGTTTTTGAACTGAGTCCCGTGGTCTTCAAACACTTTACGAATATTCGGGATATTTGCCGATCTAGGGGTG
Source organism: Shewanella sp. SM23 (assembly GCF_025654295.1). Classification (NCBI taxonomy): domain Bacteria; kingdom Pseudomonadati; phylum Pseudomonadota; class Gammaproteobacteria; order Alteromonadales; family Shewanellaceae; genus Shewanella; species Shewanella sp. SM23. The sequence continues at coordinate 39,138 of NZ_JAKKRM010000010.1, read as the reverse complement.
TTATAGGCAATGAGGATTTGTCTTTGTTGCTCACTCAATGCTTCACTAAGGTGGTTTGTCGATTTCAGCGCGGGCAAGCTTAATTCTTGCATCATAGCAGAGCTGGCTTTTAGGCTATTGTTGGTTAAATAAGATGTAAATCCTAGCAACACGAGTAAAAGTGTGACAATACCAAATCCGCCAATCACTCTGGTGGCTACATTAAATTTCATAGGATACTCCGATTTTTATTATATTTTTCCAAATGAAAACAGGGTGATATTCAGGGTTAGGCGGCTCAGTCTGTTATCGACTTTAAGCTGTTTTAGTTTAACTCTTTTTTAACTTTTTTTGCGTAATTTTTTGGTCTTTTTCAAGATGCCATAAGGTTAAGTGCTCACCCCAGCAACAGCCTGTATCTAAAGCCTTTAATTTAGTATCGTCGACTTTGCCCATCAGCGCAGCCCAATGGCCAAATACTAAGGTATGACTCTGGCGCAGCGGCGAAGCAAACTCAAACCAAGGTTTGAGTTGTGGATTAGTACAGTTTTCAGGAGGTTGTTTGCAATCAAAATCAAGTCGGCCATCGACATAAAGATAGCGCATGCGTGTTAATGCATTGATGCAATAACGTAAGCGCTCTATGCCAATTGCACTTGGATCCCATTGCTCGGCGGTATCTGAATACATTTGGCTTATTAATGTCTCAAGATAATCATCGTGCTTGAGGGCGCGACTGACGAGTGCGGATTCTTCTCTTAATACCTCCAGCGACCACTGAGGTGGTACACCAGCATGACTCATAATGAGTTGGTGTTCAGGTAATTCACGCATAAGAGGTTGTTGTCTCAGCCAGTCAATTGAGGCTGAGATATCGGGGGATTCTAGAATTTCAGTGAGATTATCGCTGGGTTTAGCGCGCTTGAGCTTACCGTGTAATGCCATTAGATGGAGATCGTGGTTACCTAAAACCGTTTTAGCGGAATCACCTAAGGAGCGAAAAAAACGTAGCGTAGCTAAGGAGTCAGGTCCACGTGCAACAAGATCACCTACAGCCCAGAGTTCATCGCGGGAAGGATTAAAATCGACCTTAGCTAGTAATTTTTGTAACTCAGCGAAACAGCCTTGAATATCACCAACAAAATAATGCGCCACAGTACCCCTTTTCTAACGATATTAATGTAGTAAGCCTGGGGTCGCTAAACGGAAGGGACGGATTGTCGCCTGGAAACGCTCACCCGATTCGCTGACCATACCATAAGTGCCGTGCATTATGCCAAGTGGCGTATCGAGCACAGTACCACTGGTGTATTGATAGGCAGTATTCGGCGCAATGGTTGGCGTTTCACCGACAACACCGGCACCTTGGACTTCACTGGTGTTGCCATTGGCATCAGTGATTATCCAGTGACGAGTTTCAAGTTTAGCCGCTTGCTCACCTAAATTGATGATAGTGATGGTGTAACTGAAGAGGTACTTTTCATCCTCGGGCGAGGACTGCTGCTCTATATACTCAGTTTTGACTTCGACCCGAATGGAGGTGTCCAATGCGCTCATTCTTGTTCCTAGGCTCTGGTATAAGGGCACCTAAGTGCCCAGACATATTTATGCTTTCTTATCGCAAACCATGTTAGCCATAGCAACATATTGCTGCACGCTAATCTGTTCTGGGCGTTGACTTGAGTCAATCCCTAACTGCTCGAACTCATCGTCAGATAACATGTGCTTTAAGTTATTACGCAGAGTCTTACGACGCATGTTGAATGCGGTAGTACAAAGGTGGCGTAGTATGGTCACATCTTTACAAGGGAACGGCTTTACGGCGTATGGCAATAAGCGTACGACTGCTGAGTCTACTTTAGGCGCAGGGGTAAAGCTGTGGGGCGGCACTTCGAGAACCGGAACCACTTGGCAGAAGTATTGTGCCATGACCGTTAAACGGCCATAAGCTTTACAGCCTGGGCTTGCCGATAGACGCAGGACTACTTCTTTTTGTAGCATAAAGTGCATGGTTTCAATCTGTTCGGCAAATTCGAACAGGTGGAACATCAGCGGCGTTGAAATGTTGTAAGGTAAGTTACCAAACACTTTCATCTTTTTGCCTGGCACACTCAGTTGGCCAAAATCAAACTGCAGTGCATCACCTTGGTGAATAGTCAGTTTATCTTTAAGGACTGGGTGATGATGTAAGCGTTCAACTAGATCGCGGTCGAGTTCGACGACAGTCAGATTATCCACAGCATCGGCTACAGGTTCAGTTAAGGCACCAAGGCCAGGGCCGATTTCGACCATCACATGGTGATTATCGGGTGCAATTGCACCCACAATGCGGTCAATCACATTGCCGTCGGTAAGGAAGTTTTGTCCGAAACGCTTTCTGGCCGTGTGGCCTAAATGTACTTTGTTGCTCATTAATAATGTAATCGTTTAGTTCTTTGAGGATAACTCAATGGCTTTATTCAGAGCACAGACAAAACTGCCAATATCGGCCTTGCCTGTACCCGCGAGATCGAGCGCCGTACCGTGGTCAACCGAGGTACGAATATAAGGTAAACCTAAGGTGATGTTTACCGATTTGCCAAATCCTTGTGACTTGAGAACGGGAAGTCCTTGGTCATGGTACATGGCCAAGACGACATCGGCGTCCTGTAAATATTTAGGTTGGAACAGAGTATCGGCCGGTAATGGGCCGACAATATTCATTTGGAACTCTTCACGCAACTCGTTGAGTGCAGGAATAATCACGTCGATTTCTTCACGCCCTAAATGGCCGTCTTCACCAGCGTGTGGATTGAGACCACAGACATAAATTTTCGGTGAAACTATGCCAAATTTACTGATGAGATCGGCATGTAGAATCTTGATAATATGCTGTAAGCGTTGGCGTGTTATGGCTTTTGCAACATAGGCCAGAGGAATATGGGTGGTCACGAGTGCCACTTGCAAACCCGGCGTTGCCAGCATCATCACTACATCGGGGCAATTTGCTTGATGGGCAAAAAACTCAGTATGGCCACTAAAGGAAATACCTGCTTGATTGATAATGCCTTTATGCACTGGGCCTGTCACGACAGCATCAAACTCGCCGCTCATGTTTTTTTCGCCCGCATAACGCAAGGTTTCAACTACATAAGTGCTGTTTTGCTCATCGAGCTGACCGCAAATCGATTCGCTCACTAATTTAAAGGGCGCTATGGTTAATGTGCCAGCTTCTTGTGGCTTAGGAGCTTGATTTGGCTGGTAAGGGCGGAAAGTCACTTGCAAACCGAGTCGTTTCGCACGGCTCGCAAGTAATTCTGGATCCGCACAAACGACTAACTCAGCAGGCCAAGCCTGCTGAGCGAGTTGTACGACTAAATCGGGGCCAATACCTGCGGGTTCGCCTGGGGTAACGGCAATACGTTTAGTGCTCAATTAGAATTAACCTCGATTGGTCTCTGGCTGGAAGATTTCAATGTATGCGTCTGAACGCATTTCGTCTAGCCAGTTTTGCAGTTCTTCGTTAAATTTGCGACGGAAGATCAACTGGTGCGCACGGTTGCTATTGAACTGATCCGTGGCGTCGGTTTTTCTGCGTTCTTCTAATTGAGTGATATGCCAACCGTGAGTCGTACGGAATGGCTCACTAATTTGGTCGTTTTTCAAACTATTGAGCGTTTGAGCAAACTCAGGTACGTAAATGCTTGGTTCTGCCCAACCTAATTCACCACCTTTTGTGGCCGAACCAGGATCTTCTGAGTACTGACGCGCTAGGTCTTCAAACTTAGCTTCACCTGAGCGGATTTGCTTCAGGAATTGCTCAAGCATGGCTTTAGCGCGGTCTTCTGACAGGATCGGCGATGGCTTGAGCAAAATGTGGCGCGCTCTAACTTCTTCGATTTCTTTGGTTTGTAGGCCGCGAGCATCCATGATCTTAATAATATGGAAACCTGCACCACTCTTAATCGGGCCGATAATGTCACCCATTTTCGCACCGTTAATCACTTCGGCGAACAGAGTTGGCATTTCGTTGATGTTCATATAATCCCAAATACCGCCTTCGAGTGCCTTAGGACCTGAAGAAGAAGCGATAGCGGTACGACGGAAATCCTCACCACTCTTCAAACGTTCTAATACGATATTGGCGCGTTTGCTTGATGCTTCGAGTTGTTCACTGGTGGGGTTATTAGGCACGTCAATCAGGATATGGCCAATTTGGTATTCCACATCTTTCATCCCTTGTTCTTGGATGAGTTTGACTAGGCTAGTAATTTCCTGTGGTGATACTTGAATGCGGCGTTGTACTTGAATACGTTGAATTTCACCTAGAGTGATTTCTTCGCGCAATTGTTCGCGGTATTGGCTGAAACTTAAACCTTCGCTTTCAATTTTTTGTTGCATCTGCGCGACAGACATTTTTTGTTCGCGCGCGATGTTTTCAATCGCTTGGTCTAGTTGTAAGTCACCAATATTCAGCCCTATACGACTAGCCATTTGCAATTGTAGGCGAGTTAAGATTAAACGCTCAATCACCTGAGTGCGCAGGGCACTGTCAGAAGGTAACGATTGGTTTGCTGCTTTGGCATTCGCTTTAACAGTGTCAATCATGTTAGTGATTTCACTTTCGAGCACTATGCCGTCGTTAATTTGGACTGCAACGCGGTCTAGCGGCTGGGGTGCGGCCAATGTAGGTTGGCTGATCGCGAGTGCAAATAAAGCAAAAATCAGATGTTTACTGGGTTTCATCCACAAAATCCTTGGCACGTTCTAAGGTCAGGTTCGACGGCTTAATTGAAATAACTTTACCATTTATATCGAAATTACAGTGAGTTGCCCTAATGTAATTTTTTGGCGACGCATTTGAGTGCAAGGTTAGACCTTAAGATCCGTTTTTATTCGCTTTAGCAAAAGGTGAACGGTAAAGCACTCATTAATTTGTTTGGACTCTTAGTCCTTGTTGAGGTTCAGCAATCTATCACAATTCTTTGCTAATTCCTCAGATAAAGCGGTTTTCTGTAGTTAAACAGGCCGTCATTGAGCATATCGGATATGCCTAATGGTCCAGAACCACCGAGTCCCTTAATGATTAAGTTCAGGTAGATACCACTATCAAACTGTTCGCGAGGATCAATTGTGGCAGAACCTATATTGTCGTCATAGTTGGTTTTAATGCGGTAATGATAACTAAGTCTTACTGCGTAACAGCATGATTCGTACTGGATACCTGTGTAAGTTTCAATACTGCGACTTTCGTTAAGGTCATAATACCAATTACCAACAAAGTAGAGGTCGTCACTGATTGGCCAAGCGCCACGAACGCCCGCTTGGGAGATATTCACTGTATCATTGGTATTTGAGTTCAATAAATCTGGGACATAGCGATAGCTAAATTGCAGCAATTTATTCGCTTCAGGTCTGAAATCTAAGGTGACTTCGGATTTTTTATTGTCACTGGTGTTGGTATCGTACTGAATCGCAGCCCCCATATACCAATCATGGGACAAGCGGGTATCTAACTCTGCAGCAAGTACTGAAGTTGATTGATTAGACTCAAAAATACTGTCTTCGTAACCGACTTTACTGTCTTGCAGATAAAAAATTTGTCCTAGGCTGAATTTAGTGGCTTCTTGGTTGTGACTATCAAACAGGCGTGTAGTAACACCTAGAGTGACTTGATTTGCATCGGAAATCCTATCCAGACCCGAGAAGCGACGATCACGGAATAGACCAAAGTAGTCGTCCTGTAATTGAGCCGTATCATAAATGCCTATGTTGCGTTGATCTTCGTAGCCGACATAAAGATATTGAAATTGTGGCTCGAGCGTTTGGCGGTAGTTTTGATCGAAAAGCTCAGTAAAACGTTCGAAGTTGATTTGACCATTAATTCGTACCTGCGGGATGGTGCGATTCACTGTGTCGTCTAGTTCTTCACTTGGATTGTTATTTTGCTGCCAATAATTGGTCTGCATCAGCTTAACTTGGCTGGTGAGCGAGCCTGAAGGTCCATGTATTGGCAGAGTTACGCTCGGTGACATGTGCAAACGAGTTGCCGTATTAACATTGTTGTCCTGATGGGCAAAATTCGTTAGCTCCGAATTGAAACCAAAATCTAAATTGTTCCAAAAATCAGCAGCGCGATAGTTAAAGTTAACCTGAGGCATGACTTGATATGGTTTTTCATCCTCACCCAGTACTTTAATATCTTGTACTCGGGTGCTTAGATCCCAGTTACTTTCGAAGTAGCTGATTTCACCTATGCGTGATAACTGGTTATCGGTTGCACGGTTAACATCTGACTTTAAGTCATTGAAATAATTGTTATCTGATACATCGGTAAAATTCGCTAATACGCGCCAATTTTTGTCGATCGCCCCTTGATGCTGCCAGTTATATAAGTAGCGATTCGGGCTACCATCGATCAATTTGTCATTGCCTAGATATTCTAAATTGACTCGGCCATTTTGGGCCTCACCCGCCAGATAACCAAACTCTGTTTTAGTGAATAAACCACGGTTTGACATATAGCTAGGTGTAAATGTTAAATCGTACTCTGGGGCAATATTCCAATAATAGGGTGCGGAAATTTCGACACCATCAGTAGTGCTAGTGCTAAAACTAGGGTAGAGAAAGCCAGATTTACGTTTGTCTGAAACGGGGACTGTCATGTAGGGAATATAGAATACAGGTACACCGCCAATTCTTAGTTTGGCATTCCAAATTTCGCCCCATTCTTCTTCACTGTTGATCTTGATCTTTTCGGCCTCGAGTAGCCAAGACACATTGTCAGGAGGGCAAGTAGTGAAGTTGGTATTCGTTAAAATTAAATTGTTATTGATAGTAATTTGCAGTTTTTCGGCATCACCGTGAACTTGTTGGCCATGGATCCAATATTGTGCGCCTTTAAGGGTGGCACGGTTTGTCCGCATTTGAGCTTGTAAGGATTCGGCTGTAACGGTGAAGTTACTGTCTTGAAAGACTAAATTACCATTGGCATCAAACTGTTCAGTAGCTTGATCTAAAATCGCCTCATCGGCTGCTATGTGCCTATCGCCTTGGCTAAAAACCACATCGCCACGGAAAATCGCCTGCTTCCCCATTTCGGCATTGGTGTTATCAGACGCAATACGTATTTTGTTGAGTTCAGCCGCATTCATCCCTTGGGTTTGAGATACGATACGGGGTACTGGCGGTTCGATTAAGCATTGGGATGCCGAAGCGGTTAGAGAGTCGTCTGCCAGGACTAATTGCGGTAACAGGCTCAGGGCCAGAAGGTATCGGATCTGCATCTTTAGGTCAGTAATTATGATTTCTTATTCTGGACAAGTATGGATGGGGAAAGTTGCAATTGACAAACGCAACATCGCTTAATAAATCTCTCAATTTCTTAGCTGTTTCCAAATTCTATGCCAGCTATAATAAAGCAATTTTTCTTTAAGAGCCATGAAATGACTTTATCCGATCCGAGATTTCTTTCCCTTAATCAGTGGCTGAATGCTTATTTTTCCTGTGAGGTGATGCCTGTGTTGATTTCCGGAGACGCAAGTTTTAGGCGTTACTTTCGGATTTCGATGCCTGATGCTACCTTTATCGCCGCCGATTCACCGCCTCAGTTAGTGCCTATCGCCCCCTTTATTGCCCTGTCGAATGCTTATTCAGCCGTGGGACTGACAGTTCCAAAAGTAATCCACGCCGATGCCGATTTGGGTTTTATGTTGATGAGTGATTTGGGCGATACCCAACTCTTATCTGTATTGACGGTACAAAATGTGGAACGGTTTTACCGTCAGGCGCTCGATTTATTACCGCAAGTGGCCGCTGTGATTGAGTGTAAGAATTTTGATAGCGGTTTAGTACAGGCATTACCTAACTACGATGAAGCCTTTGTGCGCCGTGAATTACACATTTTTACTGAGTGGCTGTTAGGAACACATCTTAATTTGTCTTTGGACGCGGCAGAGTTGCAACTGCTGAATGATACTTTTGATCGCCTCGTCGGCAATGCGCTATCTCAACCTAGTGTGGGAATGCATAGGGATTTCCATAGCCGTAATCTTATGCTGCAAGCGGACAAGCTGTGCGTGATTGATTTTCAGGATGCTGTCGTTGGTCCTGTGACTTACGATGCGGTATCACTACTACGCGATTGTTATATTCGTTGGCCACAGCCGTTAGTTGCAGACTTGATGCGGTATCATTATCAGCAAGCATTAGCGCTTGGTTTTATTCCCGCACAGACTCCTTTTGAGCAATATCAAACTTGGTTTGATCTCATGGGCTTACAGCGTCACATTAAGGCGGTAGGGATTTTTGCACGGTTAAACTATCGCGATAGTAAACCTGCGTATATGGCGGATATTCCACTGACATTAACGTATATTGTCGACATCTCGCTGCAGTATCCCGAACTCGTGCCATTTGCACACTGGTTAACTCGTCGTGTGTTACCTGCGTTTACTGTGAGTCAGTCTTCATCTGAGGTTAAGCAATGAAAGCCATGATCTTGGCCGCTGGACGAGGGGAAAGGTTACGGCCGTTAACGGATAGTTTGCCTAAACCTATGGTGCCAGTGTTAGGTAAGCCACTGATTGTTTATCATATTGAAAAACTTGCCGCGATAGGCATAGTCGATATCGTCATCAACCATGCTTGGCTAGGGCATAAGTTAGTCGAAGCACTGGGCGATGGTAGCGCTTTTGGGGTGCGCATTCGGTATAGCGCTGAAGAGAGCGCGTTAGAAACCGGCGGCGGCATTAAACGCGCTTTGCCTTTATTGTGTGAGGACGGAAGCGACGAACCTTTTTTAGTGATTAATGGTGATGTGTTTATTGATGCTTTACCGCCAATCACGCAACTGGCTGCGGATAGGCTCGCTCACTTATGGTTAGTGCCTAATCCTGAGCAGCATCCAAATGGCGATTTTGCTTTGAATGGTCATCAAGTGCATGAGCGTGGCGATGTTAAGTACACGTTTTCGGGCATGGGCATTTATCACCCTGCGCTATTTCATGACACGCCGCAGGGCGCCTTTGCACTGGGGCCGTTGCTCCGATCGCAAATGGCTCAAGGCAGAGTTAGTGGTGCCTTGTTTAATGGATTTTGGTGTGATGTCGGTACCATTGAACGATTGCAAGCGCTTGAACTAAGGTTACAAAGTAACAAGTAAATTTCGGTGCTGGCATATCCATAGGATTAAGCTAGTGCATCAAATACATAATAGAAATCAGGAAATAAGATGCGGCTTTGGGGTAAGTTTTTTGGATTTGTCATTGGCTTTATGTTCGGCCGTATTTTTGGTGCACTGCTAGGTTTGTGGCTCGGTCATCTTTACGATAAGCGTGCGGCATCGGGCGTGGGTTTTCGACAGATTCTAGGGCAGGCTAAGAATCGCCAAGCCATTTTCTTTAATACCACATTTGCAGTAATGGGGCATGTGGCGAAAGCATCAGGACATGTTACCGAAACCGATATTCGCATTGCGACCTTATTAATGGATCAAATGCGTTTAACGGGGGAAGCCCGTAAAGAAGCGCAACAGGCATTTCGTGAGGGTAAATCGGCGGATTTTGATTTGCGCAGCAGCTTACAAGCTTTCCGTGTTATTACGATGGGACGCAAAGAGTTAGTGCAGATGTTCATCGAAATCCAGATCCAAACGGCACTGTCTGATGGTGAATTGGATCCCGCTGAGCACGCTATCTTGATGACGATTGCTCAAGAGTTAGGTTATGGTCGAGCGCAGTTAGATGAATTACTTAAACGCTGGCAGGCGGAGTTTCGTTTCCATCAAACATCGAGTGGCAATAAAACATCGATTACTGATGCCTACAGTTTACTTGGCATTACGAACGAAGCTAGCGACCAAGAAGTTAAGCGGGCTTACCGTAAATTGATGAATGAACATCATCCCGATAAGTTAGTGGCGAAAGGGTTGCCACCGGAAATGATGGAGCTAGCTAATCGTAAGGCTCAGGATATTCAAGCAGCCTATGACAGAGTCAAGTCTGAGCGCGGTATGCGTTAGCCTTGATTAAATTGGTTTTTGTAAAAGATAAGGAATTCATTATGAAAAACACTTACCGTTTGTTGCTGTTGGCGAGTTTGTTACCTGTGGCTATGTCTACGCAGGCCGAGGTATTTATCGCTCCTTTTGGTGGTTATAGTCTGGGGGGCGGTCAATTTGATGTGAATCAATATGAGGTCAACACTGATCAAACGGGTGATAAGGCCGATGTGAAAGTCGAGGAGTCGAGTCATTACGGTTTGATGGTGGGTATTGGCACCAATGATCCCGGTAATATTTATCTTTTATATAGTCATCAAGCCTCTGAACTGAAAAGTGGCGGCTTGTTTACGCCAGACTTTCTTACCTCGTTAGATTTAGATTACATCCACTTGGGTGGCACTTTATATTTTCCCCGTGGCGATATCCAGCCCTATGTCACCGCCAGCGCGGGGATCACCCGTATGCTGCCTAGCGGTTGGTCGAGCGAAACGCGTTTCTCCATGGGAATTGGTGGCGGGGTAGAGTATCAAGTGACGCCACACTTTGGCCTGTTTGCGGATATTCGGGGTTATGCGACTTTTATCAACAGTGACACTTCGCTGTTTTGCAATGAAGATGAATGCCTATGGCACATTACGTCGGATGTGATGTGGCAGGCTCAGGCTAACCTTGGGCTCAAAGTCAGTTTTTAGATCTAACGCATCGTCTTAAAAGGAGATTTAGTGGCATGAAAATAGTCGTACTTGATGGTGAAACCTTAAATCCTGGCGATCTCAGCTGGCAATCCTTAAATGAATTAGGCGAGTTTGCGTGTTTTCCCCGCACAAGTGGCGCTGATATTGTCGCGCGAGCCCAAGGTGCTGAAGTCATTCTCACCAATAAAACGCCGTTGACTGCAAAGACGCTAGCACAACTTCCTAGTCTCAAATACATAGGCGTATTGGCCACGGGCACGAACGTTGTCGATATCGCGGCAGCTAAAGCGCAAGGTATAGTGGTCACTAATGTGCCCGCTTATGCGCCTGATGCCGTTGCGCAAATGGTGTTTGCCCATATTCTGCATCACACCCAAGCCGTGGCCGCCCATCATCAAGCTGTGGTCGACGGCCGGTGGGTGAACTGCCAAGATTTTTGTTTTACTTTAATGCCGTTGCAATCTTTAAAAGGCAAGACTTTAGGCTTAATAGGTTATGGCGATATCGGTCAGCAGGTGGGAACACTAGCCCTCGCATTCGGGATGAAAGTGCTTGTCAATACTCGCTCAGTTATCAAGGATTTACCCCAAGGCGTGACGTGGGCGCAACGTGATACTGTGCTTAGCGAATCAGATATTATTTCGCTCCATTGTCCGCTTACTCCAGAAACTGAGCAATTTATCAATCAACAAACCCTCGCCTTGATGAAGCCTAATGCGTTGCTGATTAATACGGCGCGCGGTGGATTAATTGATGAAGCCGCGCTTGCAGCAGTGCTTTTGCAAAACCGCTTATTTGCAGGTGTTGATGTGTTATCGACCGAGCCGCCTACTGCAGATAATCCCTTACTGCATGCGCCTAATATCAGCATCAGCCCCCATAATGCGTGGGCGACGAAGGAAGCAAGGCAAAGTCTACTCAATATCGCAGTGGCGAATTTGAACGGTTATTTGAAGGGGGAAGTGATTAACTGCGTGAACAAGTAAAGCGGTATGCGTCTTTCTCTCTTTTCATCATGTCGACGTTGAGAGAGAAAGACGTAAATTGTTATTTATTATTGAGTTTTTCTTCTACGTATCCACCACACACCCAATAAGCCTGTGAGGGCTAATACGCCAAATACGACGGGCTTTTTCAGCTTGTGGTACAGGGCGTTCCATTCTGCCATTTCATTCGCCTGCGCTCGTTTTACTGCACCGTCAAAATCGGGCGCTTCACATTGCAAACCAAAGTTCTCGGCCCAAGGCACAAAGGGGCCGTTGGCGACGTATTTTTTGTAGTAACGCAGGGCAAGCTCTTGATCTCGATACAATACCCAACCTGTGGCTTGGCAGAGTAGCGCTGCATAGGCTTGGCTGTTGTGGGGCACATGATCCGATGCCTTGTTGGCTAGTTCCGCCGCCGTGTAGCGATAATGGAAGCGTTTATCGGGGATTGCTTGGCTGGCACTGATCCGCAGCTGTTCTTTCTCAGCCAGTTTGCTCGGCTCATTCCAATCACTTAGATCGAACACACCTTGGTAGATAGTGTAATCCGGGGCTAATTCAAACCCTAAGAGTTCCATGCCTTGGTGGCGGGCAAGTTCGGCAACAGCCCAATAGGCTTTTGCGCTATCAATGCCTTTTGTTTTTTTCGCTGCATTCAGCTCTGTGCCGTAGGCAAGGGCGCTGGCATTCAGTTTAGGATTAGGGAAGTAAACCGGCGCTTCAGCTATCGCGCCTTCGCGTAATAGCCTGCGACCTAACAAGTAGCGCAAGCGGTTGTTAATTGGCTCAATATTATCGTACCAGTCGCTGTCTTTAGGGTATTCAAAGGCGATAAATGGCACATGTTCGTCGATAAATAACTTAAGTTCAGCCGTGGTGAGCACGCGCTCCGCCACATAGGCGATGTCTTGCCAGTACTCATCACCGCTGGCGAGTAAGTGATTGAGCGCATCGACATATTCGCCACGCTCTAGTGACAACACTCCTTGCTCGGCACGAATACGACAGTAAGTGGCTGTATCTTCATCGGCATTAATGGCTTGTTGCTGAGTTTCTTTAGCGTCAACAGTGGCCGAGATCTTATTGAGTTGCTCAGGGAAGTGACGCGCTGCCTGAGCATAGGCCTTGGCCGCTTCTGCTTGATCGCCCTTTTGTAGCATTAATTTTGCGTTGAGCCACCAAGTGAGGCCGCTCGGTTTCGCTAGCGTTAATAGGCGCTCAGCACTGGCATAATCCCCTAACTGGTAATAAATCGCCGCTAATTTATCGCCATGGTTGAGCTGTAAGCCATCGGTTGGAAATACTTTAAGGAGCTCAGCAACCTTTAATCCCATTTCTGAAAGCTGGCCATTGTAGGCGAATTCATTAGTGCTGCTTTGCCAATAGGCAATCAATAACTGCTGCACGCTCGCCTGTTGCAGTAGCGGCTTAAGTTCAGCAATCTCTTTACCCATCAAAGTGCGGCTTAACATCAATAAGGAATCATAACCGCCGCTATCGCCCTGTACCGATTGGGTGGCATAGAGCTCAATAGCTTTATTCAGTGCATCAGGGGTGAGAGTCATTTGCAGCTCTGACTCAGTTTCACCTGTACCTTGATTGGTCAATTGCGGGAGCGGCTGACCTTGGTGTAACAGGATATAGGCTTGCTCACCTAAGCTCGCTAAACTCAAACGCAGGGGATCGGCGGCGCCTTGTGCGACTTCGGTTTGTAATTGTGTTAGGTAAGCATTGGCACGATTAAAATGTTCAGGATCAGCCGAAGTCTTGCTTAAGATAAGCTCAATACGCGACAGCGAATAGAGTGCCCACAGGCTACGAGATGCGCGTTCACTTTGTGGTAATTTAATGATTTTGATGAAATAGTTACTCGCCCTCTCATAATCTTTTGCTTCAAACGCTACGGCACCTAAGGTGTACCAAGTTAGCGCTTGTGGTAGATCTTTGTCTAACTTAGCGGCCATTTGCTCGGCTTCAATGGGGCCCGTTGCATCCCGCAAAGTGTTCACTAAGGCTAAATGGGTGTCACTTAACTCGCTGTTTTCAAAGGCGCGAGTTTGTGAAAGATAACGGCTATGCACTTCATCCCAGAGATATTCCTGTGCAGCTGGTGCATCTTGATACTGCCAAGGTAAAGGCTTGGCGAGGGCTGTGAGCTGTTGGCTAAAGGAGGTTTGCGGTAAATAACTGAGATTGCTCTGCCTATCCTGAGTGAGTTGCAAAGGAAAATCGGGGCCGCAGGCCAATAGCATAGGGGAAAATAAGCTTAAACAAATGAGCGTGGTCTTTTTAAGCATAAAAGCCCGATTGGGTGTTGCCATGGTAAACGATAGTTTTGGCTTATGGCGCATAAATTCCCTGTAAATATAATGACTCACAACGTGCCCAGCCTATCACTTTTTGGCCGCCAGGGTTGAGCATGTGTGTTTGAATGTCTCTGTTTGATTGCGGCATAGGCATGATTGCAGTGCGTGAAACTGTTTTGGTTTGTGTCAACGCTGCTGTATTCTCAGCTCGCCATTGCCACGTTAACAACCCATCTTTTTGTATTACGCTATAGCCATTTTGCGCATCATACCCGCTGCAAGCTTGTCCCGCTAGCGACAAAATAGGAGGAATTTCACCTGCAATATTACCGTGATTCATTAAGCTCAGTTGAAATAGCTGTGGCCTGTGGATTTCCAGATTTTTTGGCTTATTTTCAGCGGCTAATGTCGTTTGGGTTGTGGCCTTGTTATCGCTTGAGATCACTAATTCAATCTTGGCGGCAAGTTCACCTTGCTGTGCAACGGCGATTAAGGTGTTGAGTGGCCAAACTCTTTTATCCCCTTCCAGCGGCAGCCGAAACCAGATAATGCCTCTGAGTTTGGCATCTTTTTGAGTGTGTAGTTTTTGCACAAAGGCTTGCAATACTAGAGGATCGGCCATCAGTTCCTGTACTACATTGGCTGATTGGAGTTGATCGCGCAGCGGTGTTTCACTTTCAACTTTATAACCTGAAGCAGTACTGATGACCGCCGAACCATAGGCGGGGAGCGCAATAAGGTAAGGCACAGTGTTGATATTTGAGAGTTGCTGCACCCACTGCCAACCTTGAGTCGCATCGAATAGTCCGAGGCGTGGATCGCTTACGCTGTGAATTTGTAGCACGAGTTCATCAATACTGGTGAGTAACACGGGAAAATCGGCGCTACTGAGCCAAGCGGGCAGTGCAGTAATGCTGAGTTTGAGTTCTGTGGGTAACTGCGCTTTAAGCTTTTTAAGAAAATCCCGATAGGCTGGCAGTTTACTGTTGGCACTGTCGTGGTCGATTTCAACACCTGTGATGTGCGTGCCTTTTGCCTGCCAATTTGCTAGTACTTTTTTGATTTTATTAATAACTTGTTCATCATTTAAATGCACGAACTGACCATCTAAGCGAATCACGGCAATTTTTGGCCTAGGATCTGCCTGCAACCAAGCATGATTGACCGCAACTTCAAACCAAATGTCCGCGCCATTGAGTTTTGGATGCGCTTGCAGCGCTAAAATACGTAATCCTTGGAATGCACCTTGGCTTTGCACTAATGCCGTTTGATTGGCGGGGCGCCATTGGCGCTGCCAGATATAGACTTCCTGCGAAAGTGGCGCTCGAAGCGTTGTTGCTTCTGTAGCGGCTTTTACTGCGACACTGGTATTTGGGCTAGCCGTGATTTCATTGGGGTTTGATGCCGGCTGGCAGGCGCTTACAAATACTGAAGTACACAACAAAGCGCATAATAGCCACTGATTTTTCTTAATTTTTTTAACCAAATTTCCCATGCTACTGCTATGAATTCCATTTTGAATGAGGCATTACTATGCCTGAAAAATGCCGCTTGTACATTGTGGTCAAAGATCCTGCATTAAACATCAAATCTTAAACTTCAATCATCTGATATCACATCTTAAGCTTGGTTTTCTTGTAAGGTAAAAATCAGAATTCAGGATCGACTTGAAAGCGTATCTGTTCACGGGTGACGGGATGTTGAAGCATCAATAAATCGGCATGCAGATGCAGGCGATTGGCGCGAGTACCATAAAGATCATCACCCACAATGGGCGTATTTAGCCCTTCTGAGTGGGCGCAGTGAACTCTGAGTTGATGGGTTCGGCCCGTTTTTGGGGATAGATATACGCGGGCTGTACGTGCCATTTCATCGATATGGCTCAATTCCCAATAGGTTTGGGCCGCTTTGCCAAATTCATGGCAAACGAGTTGCCTCGGTCTATCGTCTAAATCGCCACGCAGGGGTAAAGAGATTTGTCCCGCTGCCGGCTTATCAGGGATCCCTGCTAAAAGTGCCACATAACGCTTAGTCACTGTGCGCTGGATAAACTGTTTTTGCAGCTGTTTATGGGCGTCTTTTGTCAATGCGATCACCATTAATCCCGAGGTCGACATATCGAGCCTGTGGACGATAAGCGGCCCAGTGGCATTGGGAAACGTTTGCCGCATGCGCGAATACACTGAGTCTTCAATCTCTTTGCCGGGTACGGATAAAAACTCGGCGGGTTTATTCACAATCGCCATAGTCTCGTCTTGGTAGAGGATGCTTAAGATTTTGCCTTCGGCGGGGTTCGTCAGCAGCGGATTATCATCGACAACAAGCCCTTCGAGCATATGCCCCAAGATAGGCTGGCATTTGCGCAGACAGGCGGGATAGAACTGTTTGTGTTGGCGAATTTCCGATTTTGGCGGCGCGCCCCACCAAAACTCGGCAATCGCCAATGGTTTAAGACCATGTTTAAAGGCGTAATGTAATAATTTGGGCGCGGCGCATTCACCCGAGCCTGCGGGCGGAGTCAACTCAACCGTGCCGTTAAATATGCCGTTAAGGCTCTTTTCTGCGCCTTGAATATTCAAAAAACGATACTGCTCAAACAGCTTTTGCTGCAGCGCGGCCGAGAGCCGTTTACGCTGTTGTCTTAACGCGTCGCGTCTATCTGTCAGTTGAGTTAACGCTTGGCTGACGGCATGGATACGTTCATCCCAATAGCGTTTAATGTCTCTTAACTGATTCTTTTCATTGATACTTTCTTGGCTAAGCTTAGCTTCGATTGCAGCGTTTTCACCTAAAGTCTCATCAGTCGGATTGGCAGCCCATTGCACTGCGAGTTGATTGCGCTGCGCCTTGCGGGATTGGCGACCATCGATCATCACTTGCCTGTGGGCGGCAAGCTTGGCTTGTGCTTGAGCTTGCTCAGCGTTGAGTTCGCTCGATAGCCGAGGAATATCGGGGTGATTTTCTACTGCAAGTAGCTGCTCGTTAATTTGGTTGATTTGCAGATTTTCGGCGTGGAAAAAATTGTCCTTAGCCAGCATATCAAACACAGGTGGAACGAAGCGTGGCCAATGGTTTTGCTCGGCTAACTTGCCCGAAAATGCCGATAAATAGCCCACTTTCCCCTGCGGATCTTGCACTAAAAGCACACCAAACATCTTGCCAATGGCGCCAGTTAACTCCCCCGTGAGGCCAAAGTTATGTTGCCAATCGTTTTGAGTCTCAAGGTGGCGTTGTAATTCGTTGGCAGCGATCACGCACAATGGATGCGGTTCGTAATAGAAAGGAAAGGTAAAACGCTGCGGCAGGGCATAGGCATCAATGGCTTGCGTGAAAGAGGTAAAGCAAGAAGGCTGAAGATGCATATGGGTTCTACTGTTGGTTTTACTTATCAGGGTTAATTATCGGAGTTAATTATCTGGGTTAATTATCTGGGTTAAGCCACAACTTAGGATTTACCTAAATGCAAGCCGAGGGCTGGCAAGAAAGGGCGCTAGTTTACTCCGCCTATTGGGGACGGTCACTTTTTATTGGTACGGATTTTAGATACGGCTCTGTGTTGAAAAAGGGAAATGGCAGTAAAGCGCATTTCCCTTTGATGTGTCGCTTGTGCTTAAAGCCAATGTTAAACGGCTAAACCCGCTTAAAAGATGACCTTCACTTTACTGGCGCTATCGAGTGCTTTGCTGATTGCGCTGTCGATATCGCTATCACGGGCAAGCGCGACCCCTAAACGGCGGCGACCATCGATATCGGGTTTGGCGAATAATCTGAGCTGAGTATTAACCGCTTCTAATGCCGCACCAATCCCTTGATAGCGGATATTGCTTGAGGTGCCTTCGGCCAAAATCACCGCCGAGGCACTTGGACCATGCTGATGGATATTGGGAATAGGCAGGCCGAGAATCGCTCTAACATGTAGGGCAAATTCCGATAAATCTTGGCTGATGAGTGTCACAAGTCCAGTGTCGTGTGGCCTTGGTGAGACCTCAGAGAAATAGACTTCATGGCCCTTAACAAATAGCTCTACGCCAAATAGTCCATAACCGCCAAGGGCTTCGACCACTTTACTCGCAATCGCTTGGGATTTTGCCAACACTTCATCGGACATGGCTTGTGGCTGCCATGACTCGCGGTAATCGCCATCTTCTTGTCTATGGCCAATGGGCGCACAAAAGTGAATGCCGTTGACTGCGCTTATGGTTAACAGAGTGATTTCATAATCGAAGGGAATAAAGCCTTCGACTATCACGCGCCCACCACCAGCGCGTCCGCCTTCTTGGGCATATTGCCACGCTTTATGGCTTAGGGCGATATCGCGAATAACGCTCTGGCCTTTGCCCGATGAGCTCATGACCGGCTTAACCACACAAGGCACTCCAATTTCGCGAATGGCTTGATTAAATTCGGTTTCGGTATCACAGAAAAAGTAGGGTGAAGTCGGTAAACCTAAGGTTTCGGCGGCGAGGCGGCGAATACCTTCTCTGTCCATCGTGAGTTTAGTTGCGCGGGCAGTGGGGATAATATTCACGCCTTCGGCTTCCATTTCCACTAAGGTTTGGGTGGCGATGGCTTCAATCTCTGGGATGACTAAGTGTGGTTTTTCTAATTCGATGATTGCACGCAGCGCTTTAGCATCGAGCATATTGATCACATGGGATCGATGGGCGACTTGCATGGCAGGGGCGTTGGCGTAACGGTCAACACCAATTACTTCAACGCCTAAGCGTTGCAGTTCAATGGCGACTTCTTTGCCAAGTTCACCGCAGCCGAGCAACATGGCGCGTCGTGCGCCCTCTGTGTAGGGAGTGCCTATCATGTGTGGGTACCTTTGAGATTGTAGGGATGATGGGTTTTATGCTTGCGTTCTATGCCGCAATGATGTGGTTAGTTTAGCCTGAACAGGCTTTAGGATCATGGAGTAAATTGACAAGTGTGTCCCGGATCACTGGGGGCAAAAACGAAACAGCATATCTTTGGTTAATGTTGAGGTTGAGAGCAAAGTCAAATGTTAATGTCATGTTGGTGGCATGTTCGGGGGCCATCCACTAATCTTTGGGATGGAATAGATATTATTAATACAAGGAGATGCGGATGTTCTTAGATTACTTTGCGTTAGGTATTTTGTTTTTTGTCATCATTATCATGTTTTATGGTGTCATAGCCATTCATGATATCCCCTATGAAATAGCCAAAAAACGTAATCATCCCCAGCAAGATGCATTGCATATCGCCGGGTGGGTGAGTCTATTCACCCTACATGCTATTTGGCCATTTTTATGGATCTGGGCGACTTTATACCGTGAAGATCGCGGTTGGGGGTTCAATACTGTAATGAAGCGAGAATTAGTTTTAGAGGAGGATGTGAATTCATTGCGCGAGACGGTCAGAGGGCTTCAGACTCGGCTTGAACAGTTAGAGCAAATAACTCCCATGAATATAGCGCCTGCTGTGGATGCGATAAAAAAAGAAAAAGTTGAGGTATAACATGGATTTATTACTCATACTCACCTATGCGGCCGTGTGTATTGCTATCTTTAAAGTCTTTAAAATTCCGATGAATAAATGGACTGTTCCCACCGCAGTGCTGGGTGGGGTATTCATTATTGGTACCTTATTGCTGGTGATGAATTACAACCATCCTTATTCTCGTTTTGCCCGTGAATATTTTGTCACTATCCCGATCACACCCGCAGTAAAAGGCTTAGTGACTTCGGTGGAAGTGCAGCCTAATATACCTGTTAAACAAGGGGATGTGTTATTTCGTCTCGATCCTATTCCCTTCGAGGCCGTTGTTAAACGTAAACGCGCAGCTTTGATGGAAGCTGAGCTCCAAGTGCCACAACTTGCCGCGGCGTGGGAGTCGGCTAAGGCTAATGTAGAGCGCGCTAGGGCCGATAAAGACCGTAATAAATCTGCCTTCGAGCGTTATGAGTTAGGCCGCAAGAAAGGGGGCGCGAATTCGCCTTTTACTGAACTGGAACTCGATAATAGGCGTCAATTGTACTTAGCCTCAGAGGCACAACTGACCGTCGCGAATGCTGAAGAACTGCGTGTCAGGCTGGCCTATGAATCTAATATTGATGGTGTCAATACTAAAGTAGCTGGCTTGCAAGCTGATTTAGCCAGTGCACTCTACGATTTAGAACAGACAGTCGTGCGGGCACCTGCTGATGGTGTGGTGACGCAAATGGCACTTCGTGCGGGAGCGATGGCTGTGCCTTTACCATTACGTCCCGTAATGAGCTTTATTCCCGACGAGCAGCGCTACTTTGCGGGGGCATTCTGGCAAAACTCGTTAATGCGTTTGCAGGAAGGTGATGAAGCTGAAGTGATATTGGATGCCGCTCCAGGACAAATCTTTAAGGGGAAAGTGGCGAAAATATTACCCGCTATGGCTGAAGGTGAAGTTCAAATGGGCGGCGCGCTGCAGTCATCGGCTCGTTTATTTCAAAATGGTCGCGTTATTGTGCTGATTGATATCGAAGATGATGCTATCCGTACGCAATTTCCTGCGGGTGTTTCTGGGCAGGTTGCAATTTATACTGAACATTTTCATCATGTCGCTGTGATGCGTAAAGTATTGCTGAGGATGCAAGGTTGGTTGAATTACTTGTTTTTTGATGGACATTAACCCTTAATCGGTTAACTTTTGTCTGTTGTATCAAGTCCAGTTCGCTGGACTTTTTTGTGACACATTTTTGGGTGAATAAAAAGGAATTTGAAAGCATGCAAGATATTCACGATTTAACCTCAGTGCTGCGCTCCAATACGCCAATTGTAGTGATTGAAACCTATGAAGAATATCGCGTGGTTGAGCTGCTTAAGCGGGTCGCCAGTGTGCTCTATCAACCGGTGTTTACATGGAGCATCACCCAAGGCCTAGCACGGGTCGATAAGCCCTTGGCGGCGCAAAAGTTTAATAGCGAACCCACAGATCTGCTCGGGCAAATTAAATCAACCTCGCAGCAGGGAATTTATGTGCTGTGCGACTTCCATCCCTTTGTGATTGATGCACCTAAGAATGTCCGTTTGCTTAAAGAAATCGCCCTGGAGTATGAGACGCTGCAGCACACCTTAGTGCTGGTGAGCCACGCTTTTGAAATCCCGCCTGAAATCAAACGTTATTGCGCATATTTTCACTTAACTTTGCCAAGTACAGTGCAATTGCAAAATCTGATTTATCTTGAAGTTGATAAAATTCGTCACCAAGGTACGCCGCTACAGGTCGATGATGATGCTGTGGTCAAATTAGCCGATAATCTGCGGGGCGTGACTTTAGACGATGCCCGTCGTCTCGTACGCAAAGCCATAGTCAATGACGGTGCTATTACCTTGTCAGATATCGACGCCATCAATAAAGCCAAGTTTCAGCTACTCGATCTTAATGGTGTGCTGCAATTTGAATACGACACCAGTGATTTTTCACAGGTCGCAGGACTACATAATCTTAAAAAATGGCTCAAGCAGCGCTCGCCCATAGTGGCTGTCAGCGCCCTTGACCAAGGCGGCCAGCCGACTCCAGTTCAGCACGTCAAAGCGCTCGATGCGCCCAAGGGGATTTTACTGCTGGGCGTTCAGGGCAGTGGTAAGAGCCTCGCGGCTAAGGCGGTTGCGGGCGTTTGGCAACGACCTTTGCTTAGGCTCGATATGGCAGCCTTATATAACAAATACATAGGCGAAACCGAGAAGAACCTGCGTAACGCACTGGATCTGGCTGACATGATGTCGCCCTGTGTGCTTTGGATAGATGAAATTGAAAAAGGCTTAAGCGGGAGTAGCAGTGATGAGGGAACATCGACGCGGATACTCGGCACCTTACTCACTTGGATGGCGGAGCGTAAATCTGAAGTGTTTGTGGTGGCTACCGCTAATGATATTCAAGCTCTGCCGCCAGAGTTGATGCGAAAGGGCAGGATGGATGAAATCTTTTTTGTCGATTTACCCGACGAAGCTATACGCAAAGCCATCTTCTTAATCCACTGTAAGCGCCGTGGAATCGATGTAGCGAGCTTAGATCTCGCCCAGTTATCGGCGCGTAGCCAAGGATTTTCCGGCGCCGAAATCGAACAAGCAGTTATTGCTGCCATGTATACCGCAAGAAGTGTCGAGTGCAGTGTCGACCAAGTGTTATTACTTGAAGAACTTAGTAAGACACGGCCTTTATCTGTGGTCATGAGCGATAAAATCAATGCGCTACGACAATGGGCTGCAGGCCGAACCGTGAATGCCCATGAGTAAGATTTTTGCTTGGTTCCATGAGTGCTAACTAGCATTTTTAAACGCTATATTGGCTTAGTTATTTTCGAGATTCCTAAGGTACTGTTATGAATGATGAGTCGTTTTACTGGATATTAGTGATACAAGGATAAGAGATTGAAAAGTATATATGAACTGATTGATATCGAAGACTCTGGCATAAAAGTAGTCAATGAAATGGTTGCTGGTGCTGAGCATTGTGTAGAGATACTGCCGCCTTCAAAGGATCGGGTTGAAGTACTTGAATCACTTCAGGTATCGACTCGTTCGGTATTAGGGGCAATTGCCTACGAAACCGGTGGGATTTTGATCGACAATGGATGGATTCGTTTTTTCGGCTCTGGACATGAAAGATTGTCTAGAAACCTTACTGATTGGAATAGAAGTGCACATTATCTTTTAGTGGCGAATGACGTAGTTGGTGGATTTTTTGCTATCAACGGCGGCGGTTTAGGCGCAGATGTTGGGAATATATACTATTGGTCGCCAGACTCAATTCATTGGGAAGGGTTAGAAATCGGGTTCGCAGATTTTTTTCAATGGTCAGCTACAAAGAGAATCAATGAGTTTTATGCGAGTTTAGGTAAAGAGCGCTTTCAAAAAACCTATTCACAGATAGCTACAGATAAATGCCTGAGCTTTTATCCATTTTTATGGGCGAAAGAAGGTTCTATTGAAATAAGCAGCGTGAAAGTGGTGTCAGTTGATGAAATGTATAGGCTGAAATTGGAATTATTAACCTCGGTTAGTTAATTCGTTTACCCGCTGATTTTATGAGTACTTCTGCAATAATTATTTGTTATAAACATCTAATATATTGATTGTTAGATGTAAATCTGCTTATCAGCTCTATTGATTCAACATGGATGGGCTGTATATGCCATCCATGATTAATCACTTTTTCGGAGGGGACAGCGCCAAGATCTAGCTGACGTTTTGGCGGTATCTTGGGCTTTCTCGTTACCGCTTGCATCAAAAATCAAAGCTGTCGCTATCACCAAAAGTTGTCGCGGCAATGCCTAATGAGTGCTTTAGTGTTTGGCGTGACAATATCTCTCTAAATGGTTTGAATCTTAGCGGTATCCGCTCCCTGTGGTACCGCTATTCCTATCATGATGACATTAGATATCAAAGGCGAGACTGCCCGGAGTCAGGAATGGCCAACTTAGACGCGTCGGTGAACTCTCACCCTGCGCACCAAAGAAGTAAGCTGTTCTTGGGGTGGCGTAAACTACACTGCCTTTTTGCAACCCGAGTTCCTGCAGATTATGGTGGGTGAATTTGGCTTCCCACAGCTCTTCGCTATGCCAGCCGTGTGGGGCTAATTCCAATCTAACTTCGGCGCCGATTGGGGTCATAGCGACAATATTGAACGGCAAATTGGCCTGACTATTGGGCTTATTTGACAGCGCTAATTCGTGACTGCGTACATAGAGAACACCATCTTGCTGCAGTGTTTGCTGTTCTGGAGGTGTTAAAAATGCTTGACCATTTTCCCAACGTTTTTGTTGCCAACTGGCTTCAAAGACATTGACGTTACCAAGAAAATCAAACACAAAGCGACTATTGGGGTGCGAGTATAGCTCAGCAGGTGTATTAATCTGCTCTATATGACCATTGCTCATCACTACCACTCTATCTGAGAGCTCAAGCGCCTCATCCTGATCGTGGGTCACAAACACGCTGGTGAATTTCAATTCATCATGCAGGCTGCGTAGCCAGCGGCGTAGTTCTTTACGCACTTTAGCATCTAAGGCGCCAAAGGGTTCATCCAGTAGCAAGACTTCTGGCTGGGTCGCCAGTGCGCGGGCCAATGCTATTCGCTGTTTTTGTCCTCCCGAGAGTTGTTCAGGATAGCGCTGTGCGAGGTGGCCTAGTTGTACTGTTTCTAGCAGCTGTGTCACTCGCTTATGAATTTCTGCCGCCGAAGGTCTTTGTTTTTTCGGCATGACTTCGAGTCCAAAGGCGACGTTATCGGCGACCGTCATATGGCGAAACAGCGCGTAGTTTTGAAACACAAAACCTACGCGTCTTTCACGCACATGCACTTGAGTGACATCTCGGTTGCCGAATTGAATTTGGCCGCTATCGGCTCCTTCAAGACCAGCAATAATCCGCAGCAGTGTGGTTTTGCCTGAACCTGATGGTCCCAGCAGACCAATCATTTCCCCTTCTTGAATATCGAGATTAAGTGGGGAAAGCGCCTGAAATTGGCCAAATTTCTTGGAAATATTAGTAAGACGAATACTCATAGTTGGCTCTGCTCTTTATTGTCATTGGCGGTTAAACTGCGTTGTTGCCGCCATTCCACTACGGCTTTTAACATTAGGGTAAATAGGGCGATCAGGGCCAGTAATGACGCGCTCGCGAAGGCGGCTTCGGCCTGATAATCTTCATACAATAATTGCACATGTAAAGGTAAGGTATTGGTTTCGCCGCGAATGTTGCCAGACACGACAGCAACGGCACCAAATTCTCCTACGGCTCTGGCATTGGTGAGGATCACACCGTAAATCAGTGCCCATTTGATGTTGGGCAGGGTCACGCGGCGAAAGAGTTGCCACCATGACGCTCCGAGGATCACTGCAGCTTCTTCTTCCGATGCGCCCTGTTGTTGCATCAATGGGATCAGTTCTCTGGCTACAAAGGGGCAAGTGACAAAAATGGTCACTAATAGTATTCCCGGCCAAGCAAACATGATCTGCAGATCGTGCTCATATAGCCATTCGCCCAGCCAGCCACTGTTGCCATAGAGCAGCAAATAGAGCAAACCTGCGACGACAGGGGAGACCGCAAATGGAATATCAATTAGCGTGATCAGTAACTTGCGACCGGGGAATTCAAAACGAGTCACGCTCCAAGCCAGCATGATTCCGAACACTAAATTGATCGGTACTGTGAGTGCTGCCACCATCAGCGTTAAACCAATCGCATGCAGCGAATCCGGTTGAGTTAGGTGCCCAATATAACGCTCCCAACCTCCGACAAACGCTTGCTGAAAAATACTCACCAACGGCAATAGCAACAATAGCAAGCCTAAGAGCACGGCGAGGGTAATAAGGCTCCATTTGATCAGGGGCGCTTCACCGACTCTTAAGGGTTTAAATGAGTTCATATTCGCTCCTTATCGTCCATGAATGCGGCGCAGATAACGCGCCTGCCACAGGTTTATCAGCAGTAATAGCAGTAACGAGGTCATCAGAACCACTGAGGCAATGGCGCTGGCACCTGCAAAATCAAATTCTTGTAGGCGGACAAAGATCATTAACGAAGTGATTTCACTGATATAAGGCATATTGCCAGCGATAAAGATCACTGCACCAAACTCACCCAGACTGCGGGTAAAAGACAGTGCCGTTCCAATCATTAATGCTGGCCAAAGGGAGGGCAAAATAACCCGCCAGAATACCGAACGATCCGAGGCGCCAAGCGTCATTCCCGCTTCTTCTTCCTCGTGGGATAACTCTTCGAGAACGGGTTGTACCGTACGAACCACAAAGGGAATACTGGTGAAAATCATCGCGACCACTATGCCTAGCGGGGTGTAGGCAACTTTTATGCCCCATTCAGCTAATAGACTACCGATTTGGCCGTTTTCCGCATAAAGGGTGGCTAAGGTGATACCGGCAACGGCGGTCGGCAAGGCAAAGGGTAAATCTACCAAGGCATCTAAAATGCGTTTGCCGGGAAATTCATAACGCACGAGTACCCATGCGAGTAATAATCCGAAAAGGCAGTTAAATAATGATGCCGCGAGCGCCGATAGTATGGTGACTCGGTAACTGGCAACCACTCTGGGATCGGCAATCACACCCCAGTATTCGGACCAGCTCATTGAACTGGTCTGCATAATTAAGCCTGTGGTCGGCAATAATAGGATTAGGCTGACAAACAGTAGGGACACACCTAAGCTGATGGTAAAACCGGGAAGAACCCGTTTATGGCGTAAACGCCCGTTATTAAAAATCACAGAATAATCACCCGATCAGGTTAATTGCGTTAAACCAATACTATTTATACGGTTCGCTCGTTGTTGGCTCAAGCCATTTGTTGGATTCAATCTTTACGGCTAACACAGATTGATAAATGCCAATTAGCGATAAACCCGAGACTTTGCTCGGGTTCAATGTTGATATCTTACTACATTAAGGACGATATCAGCGCTTTAATAGCTCATCGAGTTTTGCACCGTTAGCAAACTGCGTTTTCATGGCATTATCCCAACCACCGATGATTTGCTCAACAGTCAGCAGGTCAACGGTAGGGAACTGCTTAGCAAACTCAGCTTTTACCTTTTCGTTGTGTACACGATAGCTGAATCCTGCCAGTAGACGTTGTGCTTCTTCGCTGTAGAGATAATTCAAATACTCAGTTGCGAGTTCCTGTGTACCGTTACGCTTAGCATTTTTCTCAACTACAGCGACGGGGAACTCTGCCAGAATCGAGGTTTTTGGTACAACTACTTGGTAATCGTCCGTACCATACTGCTGGCGGATATTGTTCACTTCCGATTCAAAGGTAATTAATACATCACCGATCCCACGTTCAACAAAGGAGGTGGTCGCACCGCGGCCGCCAGTATCAAATACTGCGACATTACCGAGGAATTTTTTCAGGAATTGATCCAGTTTAGCCTGATTATCCTTACCATAGTTTTTCTGAGCATAACCTAATGCGGCTAAATAAGTGTAGCGAGCATTACCAGAGGTTTTTGGGTTAGGAAAGACCAGTTTAACGTCATCTCTCGCTAAATCGCCCCAGTCGCTGATCTGCTTTGGGTTACCTTTGCGTACCAAAAATGCAATGGTGGAATAGTAAGGTGAACTGGCGTTAGGCAGTAATTGTTGCCAATTTTCTGGGATCAATTTACCGCGATCGTGCAGAACTTGTACGTCTGTCACTTGATTAAACGTCACCACATCTGCGGGTAATCCCTGCAGAATAGAGCGTGCCTGTGCAGATGATCCTGCATGGGATTGTTTAATTTCGACGGTTTTACCTGTTTTCTCTTCCCAATGTTTGGCAAAAACGGGGTTGTAGGCATTGAATAATTCCCGTGCGATATCATAAGAGGAATTAAGCAGGGTTTGATCTGCGGCAGTCACATTGAGTGAGGTTCCCAGAATGAGGGTTCCTAGCAGGGCCTTTATCAATTTTACGGACATTTTTAACTCCTTAATCTGGCAATTTTGTCAGCGTTATGACACCTAGAGTAATAGAATTAATTGTTTATAAAAAGCCAGTTGAATAGAACTTTTTTGAATAACTATGAGCGATTTATTTTATGTTATAAGCAGTATTCACCGTGTTTGTCAGTGGTAACCGACTTAGAATAGGCTATCGCTTAGTTGTTTTTATCAAGTAAAGGATAATCCTAGTGTCTGACTTTCCGACAATTGAAGCCTGCATCGGGCAAACTCCGCTGGTTCGCTTGCAGCGGCTTAACTGTGGTACTTCCACTGTACTATTAAAATTGGAAGGCAATAACCCCGCGGGTTCAGTAAAAGATCGTCCTGCACTCAATATGATTATTCAGGCCGAACTTCGCCAAGAAATAAGCCCTGGTGATACGCTTATTGAGGCAACGAGTGGCAATACTGGGATTGCGCTGGCGATGGCGGCGGCAATCAAAGGATACAAGATGATCCTGATTATGCCGAATAATTCGACTCAGGAGCGTAAGGATGCGATGCAAGCCTATGGCGCAGAGCTCATGCTAGTGGATAACATGGAGACTGCGCGGGATTTGGCGCTGCAGTTACAAAGCGAAGGCAAAGGTAAGGTGCTGGATCAATTTAATAACCAAGATAACGCTAATGCCCATTTCCTCACGACAGGCCCTGAGATCTGGCAACAGAGTCTAGGCAAAATTACCCACTTTGTGTCAAGTATGGGGACGACAGGTACCATAATGGGTGTGTCAAAATACCTTAAAAGTTGTAATCCCGACATCACTATCGTCGGCCTTCAACCCGCCGATGGCAGTGCTATTCCAGGGATTCGGCGTTGGCCGCAGGCATATTTGCCTGGGATTTTTGATGCTTCTTGGGTTGATTTAGTTATGGATATTGAAGAGCAAGATGCAAAAGCCATGGCGAGAACTTTAGCGCGAGAGGAAGGGATTTGTGCAGGAGTCAGTTCGGGCGGTGCCGTGTTTGCTGCGCTGGAGATTGCTAAACAATATCCGGGTTCTGTGGTCGTGGCGATTGTCTGTGATAGGGGCGATCGTTACCTTTCGTCAGGGCTTTTTTCCTGAGTCCTAGATTTTTACTTTAAGCATATTGAGCGATATGAATGTTTGATGGGTGAAAATGGGCGAGATACGCCCATTTTTACCCTTTAAAACGTGATCATTTTTTCGGTGGGAATTGCGCCAAAATTCGGTTGACGGCTTTGGCGGTATCTTGGGCTTTCTCGTTACCGCCTGTATCGAAATCATAGCTGTCGCTGCCACGCCAAATAAGAGCTTTGGTCTTAGGATCGACAATATCTATCTGAATGGTTTGAATTTTAGCGGTATCACTCCCCAGCGGCACGCCAACACTGGTGCCTATGCCAATCCCGCCCGAATTTCCGAATGTGCCTGTGCCTAATCCAATGGATAGCCCTGAATCTTTGGGCTTATCTTGGGTGAGTAAGGCGTAGGCGACGTTAAAGTCCGGCGACGCTGTATTTTCTACAAACCCTTTTTGAGTCAATTGGTTGTTAATTTCTACTTGAATACGCTGGGCGCTTAACGGGTCATCCGTCGGCTGTGGTGTTAACTGGGTAAAGCTGCGTAGTGCGGTGAAGTCGTAATTGAGATCATAATCGTTTTTCGGTTTACTGCTGCAAGCGCTTAATAAGGCAACAGCGACGAGCAGACTGGCAAAGTGACGGTATCCCATGATAGTGCTCCAAGTTGTACAAACTCTGTTCAATGTGCCTTGATTAAGGTTGTTTCTGCAAGTACTTTAGATAAGTGTGTTGTATTTGAATCGCTTTGAATGCAATCCAACGGTATCTTTTTTAGCGCGGGTCGTTTTGAGTATGGTTCATTTTTAGATAGGAATAGCGGCAGGTTATGGAACAGTTAGCCTTTTTTGATATCCCGAGTCCTTGTATCGGTGTGTGTGTTACCGATGCGCGTGGTTACTGTAATGGTTGCCTGCGAAGCCGTGACGAAAGATTCAAT
Source organism: Shewanella sp. SM23 (assembly GCF_025654295.1). Taxonomy (NCBI): domain Bacteria; kingdom Pseudomonadati; phylum Pseudomonadota; class Gammaproteobacteria; order Alteromonadales; family Shewanellaceae; genus Shewanella; species Shewanella sp. SM23. The sequence continues at coordinate 9,760 of NZ_JAKKRM010000010.1, read as the reverse complement.
TGGTTAACGTTTTCAGATGCGCAAAAGTATGATGTCATTCGCCTGTGTACTCAACGTAAACGTCGTCGCCAGTTAGCGATGATGAAAGCAAGGCAAGCACAAATAGAGCAAGAAAGGGCAGCGTTAAACCCACAGTTGAATTTTGAGCCTGAGCCCGAAGCCGATCTGGATTTTGGTGGCTTCGAGCTAGACTAATAGGTTGAATACTTTGTTAAATAGTCTTATTTAACTGACTTATTTAATTGACTTGTAGAATTAGCGCGTTAGATGAATAACAGACCCGCAGTCGTTTAATCCCAATCCCTATTACAGCTTACGCTTCTTCGGCCAGATTAAACTAAATCGAGTATGTTGTGCATCACTGGTAACACTCACATTCCCTTGATGTCGTTGCATAATCCGTTTGATGATCGCAAGGCCTAAACCATGTCCTTTATTGCCATTCTGTACCGATTGGCTGCGATAAAAAGGCTCGAACACTTTGGGTAAATCTACCGCGGGGATAGGTTCGCCGTCGTTACTCACACTTAAATTGACCCTGTGCTGCGTTTGCTTAACCTCAATAATGATTTCAGTGCGGGCAAAGCGTTGTGCATTGGTCAGTAAATTCTGTAGCGCCCGTTCGATTAATGCGGGTTCTCCGAATAAGGGCAGTTTTTCGACTTCGGCTTTGAGCGTTATAGGCGTTGGACTTAAGGTTTCTAGGCGCTTAATACTTTGATTGATGAGATTAATTAAATCGTACTCATCCAACTGGATACCTTCTCGCTGTGACTCTAAGCTGGCGTAGGTCAGCAGTTCTTGAAGTAAGTCTTCCATTTCTTTGATGTCGAGCTGCATTTCATCGAGAAAGTCTTGTCGCTTCTGTTCGTCCGAATCTGGCTGACAATACATAGGCATAAGTGCAAGAGCAAATTTGAGCCTCGCCAGTGGCGTGCGGATCTCATGGGATACCGCATTAGAGAGGTGTTTCTGGTTCTCAATCAAGGCGCTGATATGTCGCGCCATTTCGTTAAACGTATTGGCTAAGGGCTTAACTTGGGAGCGATTTGACAGGGTAATCCGCGTGTCCCATTTGGCTTCGCCAAATTCTTTGGTGGCCTTACGCAGTATGCTCAAATCCCGTGAAAGCGGGCCGACCCAAATTAGCGCAACGAGGGCGAGCGATAAATAAAAGAACAGGGTGAACAGGCTGCGAAGGTTGGCTCTGGGATCTATGTCCAGCGGCCCCGCCATTAAGACTTGATCGTCTACTCGAATAAATTGCAGCAAGCTATCATCATTGGCCGTGGTGGTGAACACCTTGCTTGTGCTTAACGCTTGATTATCTGCCAGTGCGACTTGATCTGCATTGAGTAATTGCAGTGGCATCACAGGGTTCGCTGGGATCGCCTCCAGATACCGTTGGCGGGCATCGGGAGGTAATTCCGCTAATAATTGCGCCAATGCCACTAACGGCGCATCGAGGGCATTATTGTCATCAACATTCTTCTGCCACAGGCTGTCGAGTGTCCAGCCAATCCCAAGCACGCTGAGACTGAGTAGCAGATATAAACTGATAAAGAGACGTTTCACTGTATTTGTGCTTAGTTATTCCAAGCTTCAGGAGCAAAGAGATAACCTTGTCCCCAAACGGTTTTAATTCTGAAAGGTGTCTCAATATTATCGTTGAGTTTTTTACGTAATCTAGAGATCCGCACGTCAATTTTTCGATCTTTACCATCGAAATCAATATTGAGTAACAACTGATAAATATACTGACGGCTGAGCACTTGGCCCGCTTGCGAGGCCAGTAACCATAGCAATTCGAATTCATGGCTGGTGAGATCAATTTCAGTTTCATTAAGACGAATCGCATGGGTATGCGGGTCGATACTCAATTTACCGAAGGTTAGACAGTGTGATTCTGCCTGTGGAGGCTGATTCTGACGGCGAAGTAAGTTGTTGATCCGCGCAACTAACAGAGCAGGATCGACGGGCTTGACCACGTAGTCATCGGCACCGAGTTCTAGTCCTTTGATTTGATCTTCGCTTGAGCCAAGTGCGCTCATCAATAGGATTGGACCTGCGAAATAATCGGGCAGTTTCTCACACAGAGTGAGACCATCCATGCCCGGTAGCATAATGTCTAACAGTATGATATCTGGCTTGTAATTGATTAATCGTGTTAGCACTGTATCGCCACGGCGTTCAACTTCAACATGCATACCATGGGATTTTAGGTAATCTACAATCAAGTTTGCTAGGCGAACGTCGTCTTCAACCAATAATACTCTGTGGTTCGATTGTGGGCTTGTCATTAAAATAAACTCCAAGGGTTGCGGTAACGTCTGCGAACCTGAGGTTGTGATGCAGAAGTGATTTTAAGTTTGGCACCAGCCAAAGTTTGGTTACTGTCTTTACTCACCATGACAAATTGAATATCCGTCATAGTGTGGATTTTCATGCTTAACGTATGGGTTGAAACTGAATCACTGCACCATTTGGGATAGGCGGCGTTGTCGGACAAGATACAGATAAGCTCATCTTTAGCGAGTTCCCACTGTAGTTCTATATAGACGTCACAGGCCTCAGTTTCTGAACTTGTGATGCAAATTTCGGGTGTGAGTTTGAGTGCCGAGTCGCGAGTTTTGGCTTGTGCTGAACTTTGGCCCATCAAGCCGAGGCTTAGACCTATAAAGCAAAGCAAGCTTAACTGAGGCAGTGTCACTAACGTTAGAACCTATAGGCAGCGCCGATAAAGTAGGTGCTGCTATAGTCTTGGTCTAACAAGGGACTGGCGGCAATCTCATCGGCAATTAGAGTGTAACGAACTGCCAACAGTAGATCCCAATTGTCAGTTAATATGTAACGGGCCGTCATTTCCGCACCTTTATCCCAACCTGATTTTGCTTGATATTTTTCGCTCCAATAGGCGTTTTCACTGGGTCTAACGCTGTAATAATAATCCACTACGGCTTGGCTCTTCCAATCAAATACCAGCGCAAACTCAAAAATGAAACGATCGTAATCCCAGCCATAGGTCCATTTTATTTGTGCTTCTGAACCTTGATGCACATTAAACATATCATGAGTGTACGCCAATCTAATAATACCGAGCCGCGTATAGATGAATGCTTCGGCACCGCCAAGTAAGGTGAAGTTCCGAGTCTCTAAGGAATTAAACTCAGGCTCGGGCTCAGTCGACAAAGCCATACTATTTATGGCTTTGGCTTCAACTTGAGTGCCACGATTCAAAAAGATATTTGATGGGTCCCATTGATAGAAGTAGGCTCTATCTAAGCTATAACTTGTTACTAAGTTAATTGTAAAGCTTTCTTGCTCGGCTAAGGTATAACCTAAATTACCATTGTCGAAGAACCAGTGTTCGCCGTAATAGGCCACTGTTGGAATAAAGAACAATGGAATATCGTCAAAATCCCTGAGTGGATTGCTTTTTTGTCCCCAGCCTATGGCGATGCCTAGATCCCAGTTGTTCATCTCAATACATTGATTTTCTGGTGCACAGGCTTCTTTCGCCATTCCGATTGCAGGCAAAATACTTAAACTTGTAATGAGGACAAAAAGAATACGATACATGATTTAACGATTAAGGGCTGAGGTTAACAATACAGGAAAACAGATTAGCATTTTATGCTCAATTCAACAGTGGTTTCATTCACGGAGATGCAAAATGATACAGCTATCAATTAAATAATAAATTTATGGATTGCACAATATGTTGATAGTCATGCTAAAAGCTTATCTTGGCAGCTTTCGTACGGTTAATTGTGGATGTTAAATTTTGTGTTTTATAAGTTTCGAGTGTAACTGAAATGATGTTAATTATGATGTAAAAGCTGTGTTGCTTGGAAATAATAATGCCATTCGCAAGTGTGAATGGCACAGACTGAAGCCGAATAACCTACTTTGCGGTAATAACACAGAGATTAGAATGAAGATTAATTGACCTCAGTAACTGACTTGTAGCCCATTTCTGTCAATTGATCGTTTACACAATCAAGCACATATTGTTTTAGCTCAGCATTTTCGACTTGATCTTCAGAGGCCATCTGCTGGCACACTTCTTTCAGCTGAGCGAGATCGGCTGCTGGTGCAGGCGGTAAAGAGGAGTCGTCAGCAAAGGAAGTGAAACTTACTAATGCCAATAGAGTAAAAACAGCTGATAACTTATTCATTTTATTTCCTTTAGTTATGTATTGCCAACCACAGATTAAGAAGCATTCTCTTAATACCACTGTGCCAACATCAGCAATTTATCACTGCTATTCTGTTTTAGATATAAATAATTTTCACCTTTCTTGATTAAGGTTTTTTACCTTGTTTTCCCTTGATTCGCTTCAAGTAAATGGGCTGGCTGAGTGTACTTTATTTGCTCTAGTTTGATTCATTCTTAGCAGCCTTTTGGCTGCTTTAGATAGGTTCACAACCCTCCCTCTGAACTCATGTGTGCTAAGTTGGCTCTTCTGAACTTGTGCTTGAAATTAATCGATGAAACTCTGCAGATAAACTTATGTGCTTAACTTATGCGCTTAATTGTGTGTACTGTAGAACTTAGATTTCTTTCAAAAGTGCTGCTTACATCACTTTAAGGACTTATTTGCGATAAAGTGCATTATTATCACTGTTTATGGTCGATTTTTAATGAAGGTTTACTCGCCGCTGTTAACTGAATTATGCGGTAGTTATAAGAAGTTATATAAAATGAGATATGACGCATGTTGTAGGCCGTTTTTTTCTAGAATATTGAATTAAAAAGAATTAATTTTTATGTGTTTTATAGTTTAAATTTTATTTTACGGTTTATTATTTTAACTTTATGTTTTTATTATTTATTTTTATGTGTTCGTTTGTTTTTGATGATTACATTGCTAAGATTGTAGCTATCCTCTAGAATGCGCCGCTCTCGCAGGTGCGCGTGCATAAGATTAATGGCAAATGCTATTGATTTTTATTGAATTATTGATTTTTCTCTAGGGGAACTCTGTGTCTACAAAACTGGCTAATCCAGCGCCATTAGGTTTAATGGGCTTTGGTATGACAACAATTTTGTTAAACATTCATAATGCGGGATATTTCCCTATTGATTCTATGATCTTAGCCATGGGGATTTTTTACGGCGGCATTGGTCAAGTGATTGTGGGGATTATGTGTTTCATGCGCGGCGATACTTTCGGTACGACGGCATTTACCTCATACGGTTTGTTTTGGTTAACGCTAGTGGGCCTCATTTTAATGCCTAATGCTGGCATTGCGGCGAGTCCAACGTATTTTATGGGCTGGTATTTAACGCTTTGGGGCATATTCACGGCATTTATGTTTGTGGGTTCTTTGCGTTATCCAAGAGCCAAACAGTTTGTGTTTGCTTCTTTAACTATCTTATTTTTCCTGCTGGCGGCGCGTGATTTTACGGGTAGCGCCTTGATTGGCACTATTGCGGGCTTTGAAGGGATACTTTGCGGTGCGAGTGCGATTTATTTTGCGATGGCGCAGGTGCTTAATAATGAGTATGGCCGTACGATTTTACCGGTTGGTGAATTGAAAAAGTAACGATTCGGCAATGCAGAGTTGTAAAAAAGGCTGATGAAGATCAGCCTTTTTTATGGATGTTTTTAGCTGTATTACATTTTAGTTTTAATATAGGCCACAGCTGCTTCATCTAAGCTACGGAGAGAAACATAACTCGTGCCTGCTTTGTGGGTGATCAAGAAGCCTTTTTCAGTTTCTTTAATCCGGTAAATGTCGGTCCATAAAATTTGGCTGGTCACAGACATGGATTGAGTGTGAATCCCTTGCTCATCAATGGTGAGTGTGACCTCATTGCTGGCCGCTTTACTCATCATCTGACGCATCAACCACCATGCTTTGTAATACTTCACATTGAGCGCTTCGATAACACCTAACCCAACAAAAAAGTAAGCTAAATAAAGGCTAATATCGGTGAAAATAAGCGCGATACCTATCAGGGTTAATCCAATGGCTTTGTAGTAAGGTTTGAGCGTGGGATCTGGTACCACTGATTGCGTATAGCATTCATCGAAATGGGCTTTATCTAAAATATACGTTGTGGAATATGAATAGGGCGTTGGCATCATGTCATCTAATTGAGGTGGCACTTAATGCGGGCTAGTGTAGCGATTACAGTGATGAAAGTAACTAACCTTGCTATTGCAAGCATGAATGAGCACTTTGGTGTTTTCAAATTCGACGTTCAAACCCGCTCGTTAATACAGGTCAAGATATGAGTTGGACAGAAATACGGCAACGGCTATATTAGTCTTGCCGTAAGCATTGTTCGATTTTCGTGATTTGACACAAGGAGTGCAAACATCATGGCCTTAGTCCCCAAAGATTTTGTAAATTACAAATCAACGCCGGTTTTCAACCATGACAACGTCCCTAAAATGTTGCTTCATATGCACAATACTAAGGCTGGCGTGTATGGGCAGATCCAAGTGTTAACGGGCAGCTTAAAGTTTTATGGCTATACGGGTAGCAGGGGCGAATTAGATAAAGAAGTTATTATTCGCGCAGGTGAAACCGCCATTTCACATCCTGAATATTGGCATAAAGTGGAGCTAATGACCGAAGATACTCAGTTTAGACTCCACTTTTATGCCCATAAGGATTCGGCCATAGTGGCGCAGCAACAATCCGAGCGAAGCGAATAGTGTCTAGCACCTAGCACCTAACACTCAGTCCAATTCGCGCGGTTAGCAGCTGCTGGCAACTTCTCGCTAATAACCGATTTACGCTAATAGCAAATGGCACTAATAGCGATTTCGTTCCGTTGGAATATCAGTTAAATACTCCACAAATTCCACTTCAAAGCCATGGGCATCGAAGAAGTAAATATTGCGTCGATAGGGATCTTCCATGCCATCTTTGGCAATAGGGAAACCTGCTTGGGTCAGTCTTGCTATCACAGCATCTAAGTTGTCGGTCACAAAGGCAAAATGCGCCAGTCCAATTTGATGACCAGCCAAATCGCGGTTTTCACCTTCACCATTGTCACTAAAAGCAATGTATTGATAATCATCGCCAAAATGAATCCAATTACGGGGTTTGCCGTACCAAGTGCCTTTATCGCCACCGCGAACACGCCAATGGGGAAAAGCCGCTTGATAAAAGCGCAGTGCTGCGGGGATGTCGTCTACCACTAAATTGATATGCTCTAAATGAATCATAATGCGTTCCTTGTAATGATTTTAGTCTGTTGCTGGTGGTTAAAATCTCAAGCCGCTTACATACCGTAACAGTATTCCTGCTGCTTTGGGTACGCTTGATTGGCATGTTGTTCACGAATGGGGGCTAATGCTTGGGCGTATTGATGCAGCATATATAAGCTGTATTGCACTCTTTCCCTAAGCGCGATATCGCGGGCACTCTCAGGGATGGCATTGAGTACATGGCTGACATTGCGGATGATTAAGTGATCGGGTATGGGCACTAATTTATTGTTTTTAAGGGCATTCATCTTCACTTCAACGATAGGGTAAGTACCGCTAATACCATCCGATATTGAGACTAATAAGGCGGGTTTATGGGCGGTTTCTTCGCGAGTACACATCAACAAAAAGTTCTTCAGTAATGGTGATGCCATGCCGCCCCATTCTGGGGTGATCAGCACTAGCGCATCGGCTTCATCGACTCTGTGCTCTATTTCGGGCCAGTGTTCACCTTTGTTGTCTTCTTCTCCGTCCCAAAATGGCAGATTAAACAGGCATAGTTCTAAGTGATGTATCGTGTCGTAACCCATGCTGTGGGGAGATGAGAAACTGCTTTCGGCGATATAACGACCGACTTTAGCACTTTGTGAATCGGGTCTTTGGCTGGTGCTGATGATGAGTAATTTCATTAAGTAAACCTATTTGTTTATAAATTATTTATAAGGTAATTGCTTTACTTAATCTTGTAAAGGATAAAGTAAATAAAAAAGTTTATTTAATCTGTTAAAGCAGCGGAGATTGGGAGATAATGCTTCGGCTGAAATCGGGGAGGCTCAATGAAAACCACTGATAAGATTATTCAATTACTCAAGTTGCATGGCCCGCTTACCGCTAAAACCTTATCGGAGGAATTGGCGTTAACGACTATGGGGGTGCGTCAACATCTGCAAGCTTTGGAAGATATGGGTGATGTGGATATTGAGGATCGAGTTGAAGGCCGCGGTCGCCCAACACGTTACTGGGGATTGACTGAACAAAGCCGTACTCACTTTGCCGATCGCCATGAGGAATTGACGGTACAGCTGATTGACTCGGTAAAAATGATCTTTGGCGACCAAGGCTTGGATAAGCTTATCGGTCACAGGGAGCAAAGTGCGTTAGTCCAATATCGTGCGGCAATGGAAGGTGCTACTGATATTCCGACACGTTTGGCCATACTTGCGAAATTACGCTCGAACGAAGGTTATATGGCGACCATAGAACACATCGATGGTGTGTATTTTTTACTAGAAAATCATTGTCCTATCTGCGCCGCAGCGACTAAGTGTTTGAACTTTTGCCGCTCAGAGTTGCAACTTTTCCAGCAGTTATTCGCTGATATTGCCGTGGTGTGCCGCGAAGAACATATCATCGAAGGTGCTCGCCGCTGTGCATATAAGATTGAGGCAATTAAAGTTGCGACGATAACCTAGTAGTGTACTTAAGTTGCTCGTTTGAGGCGTTTTATCTGTGGGATAAAACGTTACTGAACGCTAACACTATATATTAAGCATTCGTTCTGGGCTTAAACCTCGGAGCTTAGGGCTTATCAGGTTCGTGATAGGCCAATAAGGTTTCGAAACGAGGATGCCCTTTAAGTTGTGAGAAATCAGCTTCATCCAACGCTAGCTCTTTGAAGGATGCGCTGTTATGGATAGCGCGTTCCAAATCAGAAATTGCTCTATCTTCAACACCTAAACACGCAAAGGCGCAGGCTCTTTGATAAAAAGCATGGGCGTTAGTTGGGTCAACTTCCAAAACACGATTACATAGGCTTTGTGCCCAATTAAATTCGCGCATTTCCATTGCGGCATCGGCCTTGTAGGTTAGCGCTTCTAAGTCTCCAGGTCGAATCGTGAGGATTTCATCGTAGACTTCAATTTTTTGTTCGGGAGTCTGGGCACTTTGGGCACGTAGCCACAGATTATGAATTTCATTAATCACTTCTATTTCACGATTATTATCCGTGATAGTACGACTCTTATGCTTGAGTTCTTGCTCGAGTAATTTGAACTTTTCTTCGTATTGTTCGGCAATACTCTGCAGCTGATTCGCGGCCAGTTTGGCGGTATGTGTCTTGATTTCCCGTAGGGATTGCCAGCCGATAAAGGCAACTAAAGAGGCGACGCCGGCGATCATATAAAAGAAGTAAGTGACAGTGACATTGGCGTAATTCATCGACTTGTCGGCAACGGCCAGTTCGCGATCTGTGATATCTATGGTGAGGCGCCGCTCAAGATCCTGTTGATCGTATCTGAGGGATTTGAGTTCATCGAAGACGTAGCGCTCTATCAGCGGTTTATCATGGATAATGGAATGGACCCATCCACTTTAAATCGGCCTCGCAATGGGCCACGATGTAGTCGCTAAAACTCATCAGAAAGAGGACGGGTCCACCTATGAAGATTACTACAATCGGTTTAGATATCGCAAAGTCTGTTTTTCATGCTGTTGGCGTCGATAAAGCGGGCAAGTTAATCAAAAAGAAAATGCTTAGACGCAAAGACTTGCTGCCCTTTGTCGCGAAAATTGAGCCTTGCCTTATCGTTATG
>NZ_JAKKRM010000009.1:0-181069 GCF_025654295.1 Shewanella sp. SM23 | reverse complement strand
GGTCCACCCCAATCAACTGAGTTTTCGAGATGCGGCGAGTTATATCATCTTCAAGTTGACACAACTGTCATCACAAACACCGGGGAATGTCCCGAGAGACGTATTGGATATAGAACGAAATGCACGGCAATTTAAGCTGGATGGTAAACGGGAAAGGGCATATCCACGAGTTCTTAAAATGAGCAAAAACAAGTTCCCGGTTAGACCAAAGAAAAATGCCGTTCACTCTTAAGTGAACGGCATTACTCACATGGAGGGCTTAAATCTTCACAACAAATTAGGAATATTGCGGCAGTAAATTTGCCATCGCGAGCAGATGACAAGCACCCGTGACTATGCCAAATAACACCACAAGAATAATCAGCGGCGTGCCGCCTATCACTCTAAAACCTGTGCTCTCGGGGAATAACTGCCGTGATTTATAGGCCATCAGCGCCGGGACGATTACCGCCCACACTGTCGCCGCTAATGCCGCAAAGCCAATCGCCACTAAAAAGCCGTCGGGGAACAGTAATCCTAAAATCGTCGGCGGCACAAAGGTCACTAACGCGGTTTTCATCCGGCCAGAGCGCGAATCGTCAAAACCAAACAAGTCGGCGAGATAATCAAACAACCCTAAGGTCACCCCTAAGAAAGATGAAGCCACAGCCAAGTTAGCAAACAGGGTCAACATACTGTTCAACCAGCTACTCGCCATCACCTCGGACAAAGCGCCCACCAAGACGCCCATATTGCCGCCTTGGGCAATAATGTCGATAAACTGGCTGCGGGGAATATTGCCCATAGTCGCCACTAACCAACATGCATAAATCACCAGCGCGATAAAGGTGCCGACGAAAATCGCCTTGATAATGGTGGAAGAATCTTTGCCGTAATACTTCACTAAGCTGGGGACGTTACCATGGTAACCAAAGCTAGCGAGACCAAAGGGCAGCGCCGCCCACAGATAAGGTGAAAAGCTATTATTACCATCGGGTTCGAGCAACTTAGTCACATCAATTTCGATCAATAAATTGCCGATAGCGAGGAAGAAGGTAATGATCATACCGCCGAGCATAATCGTGGTAATGCGATCCACGGCTTTAGTACTGATCAACACTATGCTCGCCAATACTATGGCAAATACTAGCCCTGCCACACTTTGCGGTAACTCAATTCCCATGCCCTGCAAGCTGTGATTCACAATCGAACCACCGCCGCTGATATAGGCATAGGTCAAAATATACAACACGAAAGCGATAGAAACGCCGTTCACTATCCGCCAAAACTGCCCAAGAGTTTGCTTGCTTAAGGTATCGAAGCTAGCACCGGGTTCGAAATGCAAATTGGTTTCGAGCAACAATAAACCCGACATCAACATGCAAAACCAAATGCCCAATAACATCAAAATCGAATAGCCAAACCACATACCTGCACCGACCACGGGCAGAGAAAACATCCCAGCACCTACGGTCGTGCCAGCAATAATCATGGCACCACCAAGCAAGGACTTACCTGCGGGCTTATGCTTAGCCGCATTCATATGATTTGCCATTAAACTGTGTGCTCCGCGGTGACACTCGCCACTATCGTTTGTCTCACTGACGGACGTAATAAGCTATTGGCCTGATCTCGTATGCGATTGATATTGGACTTATCTTCACTATCCGCCAGATATCCCAATTCTTTGAGCTTCACGCTCAAAGTACCGTAGAGTTTTTTATCGTAGAACTCAGGCGCGGTAATACCATGTAAAGCCCCTAAACGCTGGGCGAGTAAATGGCTCTCAGACTCAAGTTCTGAGCGCTCCATCTTAGGTCTGTTCGCTAACAGATTGAAAATAATAGCGTAGCGTTGCAGAGTCTCGCTCACTGAACTGGCTAACAACAATAATTGGCTTGAGTGCTCAGGCACGACAGCTAAAGTATCTGTCTCAACCACTAAACCTTGCCCAATCAGGAAATCCAGTACTTGCTCAACATAGGCTGGTAAGTCTTTAATTCCCATGAAGAGTTCGGCTTTCAGCAGTGGATAAAAATCGGCAACGATTGAAACCACTTGCTGGCGCAGGATCTGTTCATTGTGGGTTAAACAACTCGCAATTAATGAAGGAACAATAAATAAGTGAATGATATTGTTACGATAGTAAGTCATAGACACAGCCTGACTCGCTTCGATAGACACTATTTCCCCTAAAGGATCGGCACTAACAACAAACTTGTTCAGCTCTAAACCTTGCTGCACTAAATGCTTACCATCACCTTCGGCAACAGATGTATAAGAAGTGTAAGGCACTTTTTTGAGTAGGGTCAGATACAAATCAAGCTGACGCTCCAGCAGACTACGTTCTAAGGCGTTTTGATCTGTCGCCAGTAAAACTAAGCTAGTCAAAGTCACAGAACTCGCGGCTGCGGCATCATTGATACGCGTCATCACCCGATTAGCCAGCACGTTTACCGCTGGCGTTAACCAACTTGGTTTCTGCTCGGGATCATCGGCCAACTCAGCACGCCAGTTTGGCGCACGCTCATTTAAGAAATTTTGCAGGGTAATAGGCTCGCCAAAATTCACATAACCTTGGCCGAAATTACCTAATTTACGAATGGCACCGAACACCTGCCACACAGATTCTTTTTTCTTTTTCTTACCGCTTAACTCTTTATGGTAAGTCGCTACTTCCATCACATGGTCATAGCCTAAATACACTGGCACAAGTGTGACAGGACGTTCAATACCGCGCAGTACGCTGTTCATCGTCATGGCGATCATGCCGGTTTTCGGCGCCAACAGACGGCCAGTACGTGAACGGCCACCTTCGGAGAAGTATTCCACCGAATAACCTTTAGCAAACAGCTGATCTAAATACTCACGAAATACTGCGGTGTACAGCTTGTTACCATTAAAACTACGGCGGATGAAGAAGGCACCACCGCGACGGAACATAGGTCCCGCGGGCCAGAAATTGAGGTTGATGCCAGCAGCAATGTGCGGCGGAACCATGCCTTGATAATACAAAATATACGATAACAGCAGGTAATCCATGTGGCTGCGATGGCAAGGCACATAAACAATCTCGTGGCCATCGTGGTGCAGCTGGCGAACTTGCTCGGCGCCTTTAATGTTGATCCCGCTGTAAAGCTTGTTCCACAGCCAAGTTAAGAAACGCTCGGCAATACGCACTAAACTGTCTGAGTAATCGGCAGCGATTTCATCGAGGTACTCAATAGCCGTCTCGCGCGCTTGGGTCTCAGAAATCTTTTTACTGGCCGCTTCTTCTTGAATCGCCTTGCGCAGCGACTCAGATTTGAGCAACGAATGAAACAGTGCTTGGCGGTTTGGCAGCACAGGCCCTGTCATTACTTTACGTTGACGACGGAAATGCACGCGCGCAACCCGTGCTAACTTATGGGCAATTCCCATGTCGGTGCCATGTTCGTCAGCCATGTAACGCAGGGATACGGCATTCGAGAACTGCACGAAGTTATGTCGACCTAAGAACAGAATCATCAAGCACTTGCGCAACCAAGTCGGGTTTTCCCGCTCAAATACGGCCGCCTTCATAGTGTCGTCTTCTTTCCCTGGCGTGCGACCCCAATACAAACTCACGGGCACCAGTTGAATATCTAATTCAGGACGTTCCTTATGCACGGCTAACAAACGCATAAAGCATTCGAGGAAAGGCTCATTACCAGCACGTTCGCCAAACAGTGGCTTACGTCCTTGAAGACAGACAACCCGAGGCGCAGTCACACCATTAGCCACTAGAGGCTCATAAGGGCTTGGTAAACCTAACTTAGCCGTTATTTCGCTCAAAGCAGCTATGTCACTGAGGGATTCTGTTTTCATCACATAAACAAGGGGTCTGGAAGCATCCAGATTCAGATCGGCAAAGGGATCCTGAGGCACCACAATAGTGTGCACTAAGTGTTTTTGGATCCAACGTAATGATTTCAACCAAAGAGAGTCGTGTTTAGGCATTATTCTTATGCAATTAAGTGCGTTTACTAGCCCGATAGAATACCAGACTATGGGCAATATTCGCTAATTCTCTCCAACATAGCTAAAAAGTGGTTAATACTTGCGCTGCAAATAATACTGTATATACTAACAGTAACTGTATAGAAAAACAGGAAACACCATGAGACCTTTGACGCCACGCCAAGCTGAAATTTTAGAGCTAATTAAACGAAATATTGCCGATACTGGCATGCCACCCACTCGGGCAGAAATCGCAACCCGTTTAGGTTTTAAGAGCGCCAATGCGGCTGAAGAACATCTTAAAGCGTTGGCGAAAAAGGGCTGCATTGAGATCATGCCTGGCACATCTCGGGGCATTCGTCTACCTGCGGAAATCGAAGATTTGACTGAAACAGGTTTACCGCTCATCGGCCAAGTGGCCGCGGGTGAACCTATCCTCGCCCAAGAACATGTTGAACAGTACTACCAAGTCGACCCAAGCATGTTCCATCCCGCCGCCGATTTTTTACTGCGAGTAAAGGGCGACAGCATGAAAAATATCGGCATTCTCGAAGGTGATTTGCTGGCAGTTCATAAAGTAGAACAAGCTAGGAATGGTCAAGTGGTTGTCGCTAGAGTCGATGACGATGTCACTGTTAAACGTTTCGAAAAAAAAGGTAATGTGGTCTATCTACATGCCGAAAATGAAGATTACTCCCCGATTAAAGTGGATTTAGGCTTCCAAAGTTTAACAATTGAAGGACTCGCCGTCGGTGTGATCCGTAATGGAGATTGGCTATGAATAAACTACTTGGCAATGCCCCCCGCCATCCGGGCTTGTGGCTCGATGAAGTCCGTGATGCCGACTATGACTGGCACCATGCGCCTATCGCCTGTATGCCAACTAAGACTCAAGGTCGCCAAGAATTAATTCATCTGAGTGCACAACTCGCTCAGTTAAGCCAACAGGGCCGTTGGTTAGTGCTCATCAACCCTCCAAGTATTGGCTACAAGCAAATGCTCGCCAGCGCAGGTGTGCGTATGGATAGAGTTTTGCTGGTACATGCTAAAGATGAAGTCGAAACCCTGTGGGCGATGGAGAAAGCCCTGACAAGTGGTACGTCCAGTGCAGTCATTACTTGGACTCAATCATTAGATGCGCGGGATAATCGACGCCTACAAATCGTGGCTAAAAGTGCCCGAGCTATGGGCATAGTGCTTGAAGACGTAAACAGTCACTTACATGCCGACGTACGCATTGAGCAAGGCAATCTCTTCGGTCAGCAATCTTTTTTTAGCGCTGTACATTAAATATTCATTTAATTTTTTACCTTGAAAGCCGCCTCACCTATGAATGTGAGGCTTTTTTTTGGCAATTTTTCAGATAATTAGATAAATAAGTGATCTTGATCAATATTTAAACAGCAAGTATGGTTGGTTAAGTCGGTGATGATATATCACCTTCCGTGGTCAATGAATCGAGTATTTATCGAACTCGAAGCGCCACTAAAAATAGAGAACAGATTTATTTCAGCAGTATGTGCCAGCGTGGCTAATTACCAGCAGTAACAATACTTGATTAAAAGTAACAGCCGCCAACGCACGTTGAAGTCAAAAAAGCTTTTTTGGGAACTGAAGAGTTTGCATAGAGTTGAGACTTACTGTGTTGCTCTTCTTTGTAGTTGCTATTCGCAATTGGCAGAGGAGAAGTCTTGTGAAGCAATTGTTGTATTGTTTACTCGTGGTGCTTTTCGCACCACCGTTGACCGCCGCGGACATGCGGTTCAACATGACCCCTGGCGTGACCGAGATCAGTGGCAAGGTTTATCACTTGCACATGACCATCTTGTATATCTGCTGCGCAATAGGCCTAGTGGTCTTTGGCGTCATGATTTACGCCATGATCAACCACAGAAAATCCAAAGGCGCTGTCGCGTCCCACTTTCACGAAAGCACTAAAGTTGAAATCGCTTGGACGATTCTGCCATTTATCATTTTGATCTTAATGGCGATTCCAGCGACAAAAACTTTAATCGCAATGGAAGATCCCAGCAACGCCGATCTCACCGTAAAAGTCACGGGTTCCCAATGGAAATGGCATTACAACTATTTCGATCAAGATATTGATTTTTATAGCATACTGACAACACCCAGAGCACAAATCGAAGGCACCGAAACCAAGGGTGAAAACTATCTATTGGAAGTCGATAAACCGCTCGTTCTACCAATAAACCGCAAAATCCGCTTTCTGATGACTTCAGAGGATGTCATCCATTCTTGGTGGGTACCCGCCTTTGCAATTAAGAAAGATGCCAACCCTGGATTTATCAATGAAGCTTGGACTCGCATCGACAAACCCGGCATTTACCGTGGTCAATGCGCCGAGCTCTGCGGTAAAGACCATGGTTTTATGCCTATCGTAGTACAAGCGTTACCCGAAGCCGAGTTTGAGGCTTGGGTAACAGAGCAGAAACAAGCCGCAGGTGCTGCGGCTGAAGCCGCTCAAGCCGCTTTATCACAAACCCTAAGTAAAGAAGAGTTGATGACTCTAGGCGAACAAGTTTACCTCGGGCACTGCGCAGCCTGCCACCAGCCCAATGGCGAAGGGTTGCAAGGCGTATTTCCGCACCTTAAAGGTAGCCCGATTGCAACAGGACCACTCAGCGCTCACCTTGAAATTGTGCTCAACGGTAAAACGGGTACTGCCATGCAAGCGTTTAGTAAGCAATTGACCGCACAAGAAATCGCGGCAGTGACTACCTACGAGCGGAATGCTTGGGGCAATAATACTGGCGATGCAGTGCAAGCCAAAGACGTCAACGAGTACATGAACGGCAATTCTGCACAAACATCCGCCGCGGTACCAAGCAGTACAACCCCGACACCCGCGCCTGCAACAGACGTCTCAGCTGCAGTCGATCCCGCAAGCCTCCCCACACTCAGCCATGACGCCCTCATGGCCGAAGGTGAAACTGTCTACGCGACCTTCTGTGCTGCCTGCCATCAAGTGACAGGTGCAGGAATACCACCCGCCTTCCCCGCGCTAGTGGGTAGTGCTATCGCCATTGGACCAGTCGCCAATCACATCGATATTGTGATGCTCGGTAAAACAGGCACGGCTATGCAGGCATTTGGCAAACAGCTTAGCCCACAGCAACTTGCAGCAGTCATTACCTATGAACGCAATGCTTGGGGCAACAATACCGGCGATACAGTGCAACCTGCTGATATCGCAAGTCATGGACAGTAGGGGATAATGATGAGCACAACGACTCAAGATCAAACCGCAGCCCATGATGACCATCATCATGGTGCGCCAAAGGGCATCATGCGCTGGCTGCTAACCACCAACCATAAAGACATAGGTACTTTGTATTTATGGTTCAGCTTCATTATGTTCTTAACCGGTGGCGCTATGGCCATGGTGATCCGCGCTGAACTCTTTCAACCTGGATTACAATTGGTCGAGCCCAACTTTTTCAACCAAATGACAACTGTTCATGGGCTGATCATGGTATTCGGTGCGGTAATGCCAGCCTTTACAGGGCTCGCTAACTGGCTGATCCCTATGATGATAGGAGCGCCCGATATGGCGCTGCCACGGATGAATAACTGGAGTTTTTGGATACTCCCCTTCGCCTTTACTATTCTTCTCAGTTCGCTGTTTATGGAAGGTGGCGGACCTAACTTTGGTTGGACCTTCTACGCACCACTATCAACAACTTATAGCCCAGATAGCACGGCGCTCTTTGTATTTTCTATTCACATCATGGGGATAAGTTCGATCATGGGCGCAATCAACGTGATTGTGACCATAGTGAATTTACGCGCGCCAGGCATGACATGGATGAAGTTACCATTGTTTGTCTGGACTTGGCTTATCACGGCATTCCTACTGATCGCGGTTATGCCCGTACTCGCTGGCGCAGTGACTATGGTGCTGACCGATAAGTTTTTCGGCACGAGTTTCTTCGATGCGGCTGGCGGCGGCGATCCTGTGATGTTCCAGCATATTTTCTGGTTCTTCGGCCACCCTGAAGTTTACATCATGATCTTGCCGTCCTTTGGCATCATCTCTGCCATAGTGCCCGCCTTCAGTCGTAAACCCTTATTTGGCTATGCATCCATGGTTTATGCTACGGCTAGTATTGCAATTCTGTCGTTCCTCGTGTGGGCGCACCATATGTTCACCACAGGTATGCCTGTGTTTGCCGAGCTGTTCTTCATGTATTGCACTATGTTGATTGCAGTGCCAACTGGGGTGAAAGTGTTTAACTGGGTTGCCACTATGTGGCGCGGCTCACTCAGTTTCGAAACGCCCATGCTGTTTGCTGTAGCCTTTATCATACTCTTCACTATTGGCGGTTTTTCGGGATTAATGCTCGCCATTACACCCGCCGACTTCCAGTACCACGATACTTATTTTGTTGTGGCACATTTCCATTATGTGCTCGTGACTGGTGCGATTTTCTCCATCATGGCAGCGGCCTATTACTGGCTACCTAAGTGGACGGGGCACATGTACAACGAGCGACTGGGACAATGGCATTTCTGGTGTTCGGTGATTTCAGTCAATGTGCTATTTTTCCCGATGCATTTCCTTGGGCTGGCAGGAATGCCAAGGCGTATCCCTGACTACTCGATTCAATTTGCCGATGTTAATCAAATCGTCTCGATTGGTGGGTTCGCCTTCGGCTTATCGCAATTGATTTTCTTAGTATTAGTAATTAAGTGCATCCGTGGCGGCGAAAAAGCTCCCGCTAAACCTTGGGAAGGTTCCGAGGGTTTAGAGTGGACATTGCCAAGCCCTGCGCCTTACCACTCCTTCACGACACCACCTGAGGTGAAATGAAATGGCAACCCAACACCAGCAAGATAAACCTAAGTCAAATCGTAAACTTATCAGCATGTTAGTTCTCGGCTGTATTGGCATGTTTGGCTTTGGATTCGCGCTGGTGCCGCTCTACGATGTGTTGTGCGAGCAACTCGGTATCAATGGAAAACCCTCCAATACCGCGAGTAGTTATCAAGCAATCACAGTAGATACAAGCCGAATAGTGACTGTAGAATTTATTTCTCAGGTACAAACAGGCATGCCATGGATATTTGCGCCACAAACCAAGCGGCTCGAAGTTCACCCTGGCGAGCTAATTCATACGGCATTTTTGGCGCGCAATATGTCCGCTAAAGCAACGATTGGCCAAGCGATACCTTCAGTTTCGCCCGGACAAGGTGCCGCTTATTTTAATAAAACAGAATGCTTTTGCTTTAATCAACAACCCTTAGCGGCGGACACTAGCGCTGAGCTGCCGCTCATTTTCTATGTGGATCCTCAGTTACCTGAGTCTATCCACACTCTGACCCTCTCTTACACTCTCTACGACATTACCGACAAGCAGTTAGCGTCTGCCATAGAGCAAGGAGCTGCAAAATGACAACGAAACATCAGACTTACTACGTTCCATCCCAAAGTGTCTGGCCTATTATAGGTGCCATTGGCTTGTTCTTAATCGCCTCTGGTGCAGGCCTTTTCGTGCAGCAGTTGAAATCAGGTGCATCCGGTGGCGGTTATGTGCTGCTGGTTGGGATCGCTGTGATCCTATTCATGCTGGTGGGTTGGTTTAGAACCGTGATCCAAGAGTCGATGGCAGGGCTCTATTCTAACCAAATGGATCGATCGTTTCGCCAAGGTATGAGCTGGTTTATTTTTTCGGAAGTTATGTTTTTCGGGGCTTTTTTCGGGGCACTATTTTATGCCCGCATGTTCGCAGTGCCTTGGCTCGGTGGCGCATCGAATAATGCCATGACCCACGAAGTACTCTGGCCTCAGTTTGAAGCTATTTGGCCGCTCATTACTACGCCAGATGGCACTAAAACCCAAGCTATGCCATGGACTGGACTGCCATTAATCAACACTATCGTACTGCTAACCTCCTCAGTTACCTTACATTTCGCCCATGTCAGCCTAGAAAAAGGTAAACGTTCTGCCATTACTCTCTGGCTTGGTATCACCATACTCTTAGGGATGGGGTTCCTTGCCTTGCAGGCTGAAGAGTATATCCACGCCTATCAGGAGATGGGACTCACCTTAACCTCGGGGATTTATGGCAACACCTTCTTCCTGTTAACTGGCTTTCACGGCATGCATGTCACACTGGGGACGCTCTTTTTATTCGTGTTGTTTTTCAGAGTGTTGAAGGGGCACTTTAGCGCAGATAAACATTTTGCGTTCCAAGCGGGGAGTTGGTATTGGCACTTTGTGGATGTGGTCTGGCTGTGTTTGTTTATTTTCGTTTACGTTCTCTAGTGCTTTAGTAAGGCGTGGGATTGGGGCTAATTAACCCAGTCCCTAAGGCCACCAACAATAACAAGATAACGAGCACAGAGAAAATCACTCGCCGACCAAGATAACGGCTCATAGGCACTTTTTCATCACCTTTCACCATAATAAACAAGGCGCGACCTAGATTAAAAATGATGAATAGCAACAGCAGAACTAAGACCAACTTAAAAATAAACAGGCTATTCATACAATATCCTCATGTTCTGCTGAATAAATTAACGGTTTTTCTACTGATATTGACTGTGGCTGTATTAACTATATTGGTCAAGTTGGGTTTATGGCAGTTAGCCCGTGGTGAAGATAAAACGACGCTTTTAGCCCAAATGGAAGCAAGGCAAGCTTTGCTGCCATTAAGTTTTGAGCAGCTCCAACTCAAGGTCGGCAAAGAAGGTGTGACTGGTTATCAACTGCGAGTACACGCCACTCCCGCAAGCTCACAAATCTGGCTGCTGGATAATCAAATCTATCAAGGTCAAGTGGGATATTTAGCCTTTCAACCCCTGCAAGTAGAAGTTGAAAAACCTTGGTTGCTGGTCGAATTAGGCTTTGTTGCCGCGGGTTCCCATCGTGATGAGTTGCCTCACATTACTCCCCTAAGCGGGGCATTAAATATCGAAGGCAGGCTTTATCAAAAGCAAATCAATCCTTTGAGCCAAGCTTTAATGGCAGAAACAGGGACAAGTATTCGCTTTCAAAATTTAAATATGCCCGAAATGGCTAAGGTATTAGGGCACCCAGTGTTACCTGTCGTGTTGCAACCAGAGCAATTACCTTCCCTCACATTGCCCCATCCTTGGCAACCTTTCCCACTGTCGGCACAAAAACATTGGGGCTATGCGTTGCAGTGGTTTTCGATGGCAGCCGTATTTGCAGGGCTAATGCTGTGGCAAGGGATTAAATATGTAAAACGCCATAGCGCCCAAACAGTCGCAAACTCAAGGAGCAAATAGGGAAATTAGTACCATACTTAGCAAGACACTAATAAAACTAAATAAATATAAAACAATAAATTAGGGATAATTTGAATGAGAGGAGCAAGCATGAACTCCCAGAACAAATCTAAACACAAAGCATTAGGGCTATTACTGCTGGCGTTTATTGCACCCGTAGTGATTGCTAAGCTAGTGCTGAGCCTCAATTTATACCATGGCGGTGCCACCAATCATGGCGAGCTGATCAGTCCCGAAACCAGCTATGCCAGCCTTGGGGTTGAAAATTCTAATCCCAAAGAATGGCAGCTACTGTATTTATTACCCGCCAAATGCAACGATGCTTGCCGCGAACGCCTGTATATTTTGCGCCAAAGCCACACAGCGCTAGGGTCAGATCAGGCGCGAGTAGAACCGCTTATCCTCACTCATCCCGACAGCGATCTTAACGCCTTAAGCACCTTTAACTTCAATACTCGTCCCGCCAATGCAGGCTTAAGCAAATGGTTAGATGAACAGCAGCTAATCATAGTCGATCCCTTAGGCAGCTTAGTACTGCGCTATCCTCAAGTGCAGGGCAAAGAAGCACATTTAGCTCAAGGCAAGGCGCTGATTGCGGATCTGCGTAAGTTGTTAAAACTGTCGAGGGTAGATTGATGCAACTAACTTGGATCCTACGCTTAACCTTAGTCTTTACCCTATTGGTGATTTTAATGGGCGCTTACACCCGCCTATCGGATGCAGGACTCGGCTGCCCCGATTGGCCAGGCTGCTACGGCCATATTAAAGTGCCCACCCAAGACCATGAAATCGCCCATGCGCAAACTATATTCCCAGATCACGATATCAATCCAGAGAAAGCTTGGCTGGAAATGATCCACAGATATATCGCAGGCGGACTTGGCTTACTGGTGTTATTCATCTTAATTTTGTGCTTAAAAACACCGGAAGCACCCAAAAAGTTGCCGATCATCATAGTGCTGCTGATCCTTTTTCAAGGAGCGCTAGGCATGTGGACTGTGACCATGAAACTCATGCCAATAATTGTGATGTCGCATCTTATTGGTGGCTTTAGCCTAATCTCGCTGCTGTTACTCCTTTACCTGCGAACCCGACCTCGGCGTATATTTAATAGCGAAACCCATGCTCGACATCTCGCACCGTTAGCATTGGTGAGCCTATTCGTCCTTGTGGGTCAGATTATGTTGGGCGCTTGGACATCATCGAATTATGCGGCGCTCGCCTGCACCTCTTTACCCATCTGTGAGGGAAATTGGGTAGATAACTTAGCAATAACCGAGGCATTTTCACCGTTCCAAGGCCAACACCCTAGCTTCGAATTTGGGGTGCTCGATTACCCTGCACGAATGACTATCCATGTAGCCCACAGAATTGGTGCTATCGTCACTGCCAGCTTGTTACTCGTGCTCGCCTACCGATTATTTGTTGGCGCTACAGGACTTAAGGCTTTAAGCCTTTTATTAGTGGGGCTAGTCATACTACAAGTGAGCTTAGGTATTTCTAACGTAGTGATGCATTTACCACTCGGTATTGCCGTGTCTCACAACGGTGGTGCGGCACTACTGCTACTGACCTTAGTCACAATCAACTATTTTTTATGGCGCAAAGCATAAGCGAGGGATCCAAGATGGCAAAACCACTCTCAATCACCAGTAGCCTGCCCACTTTCAGCGTAACATGGCGCGCCTATTTTGAAATGACCAAACCTAAAGTCGTCGCACTGATGCTGCTCACTGTCTTAGTAGGCATGTGTCTTGCTGTGCCCCATGCGGTCCCCGTTCAACCTTTAATCGCCGGTATGCTGGGTATTGCTATGATGGCAGGTTCAGCGGCGGCGTTGAATCATCTGATCGATCGCCGTATCGATGGCTTAATGGCACGCACCTACAATCGCCCGCTACCCAAAGGGCGTATTTCGGCCACACGCGCGTTAATTTTCGCCGCTAGCTTAGGTAGTCTTGGCTTTATCGTCTTATATTCCTTAGGCAATCCACTCACAGCTTGGCTGACCTTTGCCAGCCTGATTGGCTATGCCTTGGTTTATACTGCCTATTTGAAACGCGCAACATCACAAAATATTGTGATCGGCGGCCTTGCGGGAGCCATGCCACCCCTACTGGGATGGACGGCAGTGACGAACGAATTTCACGGCCATGCGTTATTGCTAGTGATCATCATTTTTACGTGGACGCCGCCACATTTTTGGGCACTGGCCATTCACAGACGCGCCGAATATGCCAAAGTAGATATTCCCATGCTACCAGTCACCCACGGTGTCGAATTTACGAAAACCTGCATCTTGCTCTACACAGTATTGCTGGCGATTGCTTGCCTGTTACCTGTGCTGGTTGGTATGTGTGGGCCAGTGTATTTCGTCAGCTCGAGTTTACTCAGTACGGGATTTATCTATAAAGCATGGCAACTTAAATATCGGGATCATGATGGCTTGGCGATGCAAGTGTTCCGCTTCTCTATCTACCATTTAATGTTGTTATTTATGGCATTACTGCTAGACCACTATTTGTGGAACTAGTGTATGGAACGAGTTTGTCGCGCTAACCTGTATTTATGGAGCGAATAATGCAGAAAAGAATTTTAGTCATCGCCATTTTGTTGTTCGGTCTTGGCGGCCTATTTGCGGTGAAATTTAATCCCCCAAAACCTATCGAGTTAGAGAGCGGTTTTCTGTTTCCACAGGCCTATGAATTAGCGCCCTTTGAATTGGTCGATCAACACAAGCAAGCTTTTACCAATGCCAGTTTGCAGGGGAAATGGAGCTTATTTTTTATCGGTTTTACCTTTTGCCCCGACGTTTGTCCTACGACCTTAAATAAACTTGCGGCGGCTTATCCTGATCTAAACAAAATAGCGCCATTGCAGGTAGTGTTTTTATCCGTCGATCCCAAACGGGACACACAGGATAAACTCTTAACCTATGTGAATTTTTTCAATCCAGAGTTTAAAGCTGTAACGGGTGAACAAACGCAGATATTTCCCCTCACCCGCAGCTTAGGACTCACTTATGCCATGGTGGGTGAAGGAGAAAATTACCAAGTCGACCATAGTGCGGGTTATGTGTTGGTGTCGCCACAGGGAACGCGAGTTGCGGTATTTAAACCTACGGCAGCGTTAGGCAAACCGCCGCAGGTATTAAATGATAAATTAATTAGCGATTTTGAAAAAATAGTGGCGCAATACAAACCTAGCCGCTGATCACTCTTTAACCCAAGAGCCATCGTCCTTTGGCCTCACCCAAGGCTGAGAAAACCAATAGTAGCCATTGCGCGCCTTACTTGGCGCTGTGCAGTTATAACGCGAGCGCCCCGCAGGCAAGGCTAAATCCGCTTGAACACTAAACTCGTTTTCATTGAGCCAAGTCGGCTGTTTTGAGCCTTGACCTTGGATGTAACACATCACTTGCTTAGCAGAGATATCACTCATATCGAGGGTCACTTTAAGCTCTGGACGCCAATGACCGCCCTTTAACTCAGGATCACTTGGGGTTTGTGCAATCACAGGCATATTTAAGCTGTATAACTTTGCCTTAAGGCTTTTTAGGTCAGCATATTGTCCAGCAACGGGGAAACGCGGCAGGGCCGTTAATGGCGAATAGGGCCCCGCGGCACCGGACTGTTGCCCAAAAGCGACAAAGCTGTTCTCAGTTAACATATCCTGCAACGCTTGATTGTACTCACCGTAGGGATACGCCAGCATTTTAAAATTGTGCCCTGTGGCATCTGCAATCGCTTTTTCTGTATCTAAGATATTGGCTTTTATCCGCGCTAACCACTGCGCCTGTGATTCATTTTCTAAGGCGCGGATCAAATGTTCGTGCGCCCAACTGTGGTTAGCGATATCGGCGCCTTCCTTGGATAGTGTGATGAGTTCATCCCAAGTCATCATCTCGGTAAACTTTTGTTTAATCGGCTCAATTGCCACAAACAAGGTGTAGGGGAATCCAAATTCCTTTAAGATAGGATGCGCCGTCGTCGCTATACTGCGATAACCATCATCGAAGGTAATTGCGATTGTTTTAGCGGGTAAATCTTGTTTTTGCTTGATCGCTTCAACCACTTTAGAAAGCGGGATCACCTTAAAGCCGTCATCGACGAGAAACTGCATTTGCTCACGAAATTGCGCGGGCGTAACGCTGGTTGCCGCCGGAGTGGTTTCTGACACATGGTGATATTGCAGAATGACCACGGCATGGGCAGAAAACGTCATTAGCCCTATGAGTGCCAACAGCACACGTTTAACCATAATGTGAACACCTCTGAAATTAATGAATACTGCTAAATCAACTTGGCTCGACCTCATGCTCAACGGCGCGAAAAATCGCCAGTTACTAGCGCTCGCCCTGCCGATGATACTCTCCAATATCACTATCCCGCTGTTGGGCTTAGTCGATACGGCTGTTATAGGTCATCTGAGTGAGGCCTATTATTTAGGGGGAGTCGCTGTCGGGTCAACGATTATCACATTAATCATTTGGTTATTGGGATTTTTGCGTATGGCGACGACAGGTTTAGTCGCGCAAGCCTTTGGTGCTGACGATCTTCACGCCCAGCACAAACTCTTAGTCCAAGGCGCTATGCTAGCAATGTTATTGGGCGCAGGCGTTATCGCACTGCAAGTCCCGATATTGAATTTAGCGTTAGGATTATCCGAAGCGAGTAGCGAGGTCGAACGTTATTGCCGCGAGTATTTTCAGGTACGGATTTGGTCAACGCCCTTCGCCCTGCTCAATTTAGTGATGTTAGGTTGGCTCTTAGGGCGACAACAACCTAAAGCCGCCATGTGGCAGTTGATTTTAGCGAACCTTGCCAATATTATTCTCGATGTGGTGTTTGTCCTCGGCTTGGGTTGGGGCGTTAAAGGCGCTGCCCTCGCCTCAGTATTTGCCGATATCACCGCTTTCTCAGTCGCACTCACTATGGTGTTACAACAACTCAAGCGCGCACCCGAGTTTCACTTATCTCAGCTATTTCCCCATGTCACCTTAACGGGTTATGGCAAATTACTGAGGCTCAACACAGATATTTTTGTCCGCAGTCTCTGTTTGCAGGCAGCTTTTGCCTTTATGACATTCCATGGTGCAGGTCTAGGTGATAATACCGTTGCGGCCAATGCCGTGTTATTGAATTTACTGCTATTAATCTCCTATGCACTCGATGGCATTGCCTATTATGCCGAGGCAGAAGTCGGTCGAGCCTATGGGCAAAAACAGGCAGAACAATTAAGGGAAGCTGTGATCTTAGCTTGGTGCTGGTCGGCCATAACGGCACTAGGATTCTGCGCTGTATTTAGTCTTTTTGGCAGTAATATTATCGCGTTATTGACCAGCATTAATGAGGTCAGAGCCACTGCGCAAACCTATCTTATCTGGCTAATATTCTTGCCTTTATGGTCCTTTAGCTCGTATTTATTCGATGGGGTTTACATAGGTGCCGCTAAAGGAAAAGTGATGCGCAATAGCATGATACTCGCCACCTTTGGCGCGTTTTTCCCAACATGGTATTTACTGCAGCAGCTATTACTGCCAGAGCAAGGCAACCATGCCCTCTGGGCCGCGATGAGTGTCTTTATGATCGTCAGAAGCCTAACGCTCGCAGGGCATTATTATTTCAGTCAGGCCTTTTTACATAAATAAATCCGTAAAGACAGTGGTTTACTAATCTCAAAATCATTATTATGTTGATTTTACAATTGTAACAAAGATGTGAATCAATAATGAAAAGGATTTTACCGCTGCTATTGCTGTGGCTATGTAACTATACGGTTGCCAACACTGCGCCACAATTACCCGTTGAAGCCTTTGCAAGCATCCCAGATGTTAGCTCTGTGCAGCTCTCGCCTAATGGCAAAAAAATCGCTTCTGTTGTACGGGTCGATCAAGCCAAACTCAAAGGTACTGTCGTTAGTATCCAAGATATAGAAACAGGCGAAAAAAGCATTCCGCTGCACACGGATAACCAAAAATTTGTCATCCTGTCTCTGCAGTGGGCAAACGATAATATCTTACTGATCAGTGCTAAGTTTCCGGCTAACCGTTACGGTACACCTACAACCGAAACCCGCCTTGTTAAGTATGATTTGACCACGAAAAAGACCTCGAGTGTCCTTCCGCGCAGCGTCTTAGACCGTCTTAATTGGATCCCGCAACATCAGGGGCAAATTATCGATCTTATGCCAGATGATCCCGATAATATTTTACTGTCATTAGACGGAATGGGCGAAAACGTAGGCGAAGACAGCGTTCTGAAAGTCAATTTAGCGCAGGGGAAATCCAGTTACACCCAAAATGCTAAAAAGAAGATCATCAGTTGGATTACCGACAGGCAGCACAAAGTCCGAATTTCTATCTACAACGATGATACTGAGTACCGCATTTATGAACAGGCCGAGCAAAAGAGTGATTCACGCTTGCTTTGGACCTTTAAAGCTTTTTCTGAGGACACTGTTTGGCCATTAGGTTTTGATGCAGACCCTAATATCCTCTACGTTCGCGCCTATCACCAAGGTTTCGAAGCCATTTTTAAAGTGAACCTGACCGACCCTAATCTTACAAAAGAGTTGGTTTACGCCAATGAAGCAACTGACGTCGAAGGGGATTTACTCTACTCGCAATTAAAGAAAAAAGTCATTGGTATCAGTGAAGGCGACGGCGAGGAATACACCTTCTGGGAAACAGAATATGTCGGACTACAAAATGGTCTTAAGGCTGTATTACCCGATGCTCACAACTATATTACTCAATTCAGTGCAAATGAACGCCGCTACATAGTGTATTCCACCAGCTCGACCGAGCCTGGCACTTATTATTTCGGCGATAGGGACGAAAAAACGTTATATCCCATCGCGAACAGATACGGCAAGCTCAATAGTGAGCTACTCGCCAACACCCAACATCTAACTTACGAAGCAAGGGATAAGCTCAAAATCGATGCTTACCTAACAGTGCCAAAGGGACTCGAAGCTAAACAGCTACCGACGATTATTTTCCCCCATGGTGGCCCGATCAGTTACGACAGTAATGGCTTTGACTATTGGGCGCAGTTTTTCGCTAATCGGGGTTATGCGGTATTTCGAATGAATTTCAGGGGGTCGGCAGGTTACGGCTATGAGTTTATGAAGGCTGGCCTAAAAAGCTGGGGGCTCGAAATGCAAAACGATGTTGAAGACGGGACTCGTTACCTAATAGCTCAAGGGATTAGCGATCCCAAACGCATTTGTATTGCCGGTGCGAGTTATGGTGGTTACGCGGCCTTAATGGGGGCTGCCATGACTCCCGATCTTTACCGTTGCGCCATCAGTGTAGCTGGTGTGACCGATGTGGCCTACCTAGTAAAATCAAGCCGCAGACATACCAACTATGAAGTGGTTAAAGAGCAAATAGGAGATGATCTCGATGCCCTCTATGAGCGCTCACCTATCAGTAAAGCAGATAAAATTAACATCCCAGTATTACTGCTACATGGCGATAAGGACAGAGTCGTCAAGGTTCAACATAGCCGAGAAATGTATGACGAGCTCAAATCACTAAATAAACCAGTGGAGTATATTGAGTTGGAAAATGGTGATCATTACCTGAGCAATAACGACAACAGACTCGCGACGTTTAAAGCCTTAGATAAGTTCTTAGCTGATAATCTCAACCCTAAGTTATAACTTAGCAACTGCACTTAAAGCGAAAGCCAAATATAAAAAACGCGACTCTGAGGTCGCGTTTTTCATTCAGCTTAACAAACAAGATTAAGCGTAAGAATGTTCACCATGTTGGTGATCTGTCACGTCACGTACGCCAGTCAATTCACCAGGGAACATGTCTAACAATTGTTTTTCGATACCATCCTTTAGGGTGATATCTACTTGAGAACAACCGTTACAACCACCGCCGAACTGCAGTACAGCCACGCCTTCTTTAGTGATTTCAACCAGCATGATATTACCACCATGGCCGGCTAACTGAGGGTTGATCTCAGATTGGATCACGTATTCGATACGCTCGACTAATGGAGCATCGCCAGACACTTTACGCATTTTTGCGTTAGGCGCTTTGAGCGTGAGTTGTGAACCTAATTGGTCAGTCACAAAATCGATAGTGGCATCTTCAAGGAAAGGTGCACTCTTCTCATCGACCATAGCATTGAAGCCAGTGAACTCGATTTCAATATCATCACTTTCCACTGCATCCGGTGGACAATAAGACACACCACACTCGGCTTGCGAGGTTCCTGGACTGATCACAAATACGCGAATATGAGTGCCTTCAGGTTGATCTGCTAACAACTTAACAAAATGGGCTTGAGCCGCATCGGAAATGGTAATCATGAAAACCTGCTCCGTCAGGGGATACCTGAGTGTTTTAGTAAGAATTAGCCGTATGATACTCCGACTCACCTTCGCTTTGTAGTCCTTTGGATAGCAAGTTTATGGATTTTTGCCATAGCGATCACGATTTATTCATCATAAACAAGCTTTAAACGAATGTGTTGTACGCGAGTGAACTGCATCATTTACAAACAAAAGCGACCCAATTGGGTCGCTTTAAGCCAGACATAAAATACAAACTATTTAGCCGCTTCTTGTCCCGCGATACGACCAAAGACAATGATATCAGTGTAAGCATTTCCACCGAGTCGATTGGTTCCATGGGTTAAACCAGTCACTTCACCCGCAGCAAACAAGCCCGGAATCACTTTTCCTTGTTCATCAAGTACACGAGTACGTGTATCAACCGCTAGTCCACCCATTGTATGGTGCACAGAAGGTGTAGCCTTTAAAATCCAATAAGGTCCTTTACTTAAATCAACCAATCCTGAGCGATGATTAAAGGCTTCATCCTTTCCTGTTGCGGCATAACGATTCACGTTTTTAATCGTTGATAACAACTTGTCTTCAGGAATATTAAAGACTTTGGCGGCTTCTTCTAGGGTGTCGACCTTATACATTAGCCCGTCTTTTGTGAATTCCTTCAGTTCACCTTGATGCATTTCAACAGTATGGGCAACATCTTCAATAGCTTGGTTCCAGAGCACATAAGTATAACGGCCTGGTTGGGCTAGAATGGCCTGTGAAATCACATCTCGGCGTTCCAATTCCTCAACAAAGCGCTCACCCTTCTGGTTGATTAACACCGCACCAAAGAAGCGAGAGTCTGCAATCAAGGCAATCGCACCCGAGGTTGGGCTACAAATGGGATATGACTGGATATATCCCATATTTTTAGCTGCTGCATGTATTTTTTCTGCCATCACAATACCGTCACCAGTACCACCTGAATGACCAGTACTGCCATAACGTTCATCTAACTCTGGGTTATATTTTTTACGCATTTCCATGTTAGACGAGAAGCCACCCGTGGCAATCACAACACCGCGTTTTGCATAATAGGTTACCGTTTTGCCATTATGAGTCGCTTCTACACCCACAATTCGGCCCGTTTGATCTTGAATTAACTTTTCAGCCTTAGTATTGGTATGAATTGGTAAGCCAACTTCTTCAGCTTTAATAGAAAACTTGCTGATCACCTCTGCTCCGGTATGACCTTTAGGGATTAGCGCTCGTTTCACGCTGTGTCCACCAAACTGAAATAATTGATCTGGGTAAAATTCTACTTTGACGTAATCCCTTAACCACTCAGCTGCATCAACCGCATTATCGACCATGGTCTTAACCATTTCAGGGTCACCTTTGAAATCGCCGCCTTTTAGCGTGTCGCTAATAAACAGGTCTTTGCTATCGGTAACACCCATATTTTTTTGTACCCAACTACCAGCCACATTCATCTCAGCACCCGAGATCAATGAGTTACCACCAATAATTGGCATTTTTTCAATAATAACGGCGGAGCGGCCTGCGGCCATAGCCTCTAAACCAGCACTGAAACCTGCACCACCCGAGCCAATAATCACCACATCATAGGTATATTCTGCTGGTGTTAATGCTTCATTTTTTTTAGCTGAAGCGACAGCAACTAACGTAACACCTGCGGCTTCAATACTTTTACCCACAGCTTCTTTAAGCGCTTTAGACGTTACGGTTGCGCCTGCAATACCGTCAACCTCGATAGAGTTATTATCAATAATCGCCTGTTTAACATCTTTAAATACGGCACCAGCAAGGACCTTATTTTCCTTTTGCTTTAGTACATCAATCGCCACAATGTGTCCGTCTTTGAATGTGGTTTCGACCTGCACTTCGCCATGCTTGCCTTGAGCGGTTCCCTGGCTTTTTACTATTTGATGGGTAACTTGGCAACCGACAATAATTGCTGTTGCCGTGGCAGCAATACCAATAATGGATTTTTTATAATGCATTACAATTCCCTTATTATTTTTAATGAAAACTAGAACAGCATCAAATTAAATGAGATTCTACTTATCAAAAATTCAACCTATTTGATAAACCGTTAAAACTGATAACCAACAGATATACCGTATTCAATCCCATCGTTATATTGCGAGCCCCAGCTATCATAATGGGTGATATATAACTTTGAAAATATTGAATCTGTGAGGTTTGTTTGTAACGTTGTAATTATCTGATGGCCATAGCTGTCATATGAAAATAATGATTGATGCGCTTCATCTCTATCAATTTGTGCTTCATAATTCAAACTTAAACTATGTTTTAACCCTAGTAACTCAAATGGGTACTTTGCATTTAAAACCACGGCATAACCTGACAGATCATTAAACTTCTCTGATGTGGGGGAAAAGCTACCAATGGTATAATTTAAACCGACACCATAGTTTACTGATAAATTTTGAATTTTTGCATTATGGGTAATACCTAAGTAAAGATTATCTTCAACTAGCGTTTCACTCGCAGAGATAAAGTTCTGAGTCCAAAAGTTGAACTGCGACTCTCCCAGCTTATTTTCAAGTATCAATAATGACTTAATGGTAGTTTTACCATCAAGGTTCTTCTGATTTTCCGCGATTTCAGCAGGGTTTTCGAGCTTAAGATTAGCAAAGTAAGTACCCCAATCAGCAATACCTAAATGATTCAACTTTACAAAAGGTTGATTAAAAACACCCGGGTTATCATTTTTTGCTTCACTGGTATAAAACTTATAACCTAAATCCACGCTCGTTTTATTCACATCAGCATATACTGAACCACTAAAAATAATTGCACTGACTAAAATAGATGCCACACTTTTTTTACACATAGAGCCCCTCTCAACCATGTATTCTAGGAAGTATTTTAAAATACTTATCGACCAGTAAACTTTATATAATAAAGTTACTACGAATAGCATGATGACTATGTGATCTAAGCCCAACGGCGCTTTTGCATTTTAAAAGTGTGTGGTTTAATGCAGTAAATCTATAGTTCCCATTCTTTAGTTATTAGATATGACCAGCCTAGCTGTAAATAAATTATTTGCAGATGAGCTAGTAAAAATCCAACCCAGTTGATTAGCGAGACGTTTCACCAGTAAAAGCCCTAAACCAAATCCATGACGGCCCTTACTATTGTAGGAATTAGTTATTTCTATACAACAAGCATCTTGAGTAATGCGAATATCCATCCCACCATGCTCAATACTATTCCTTAATAAATTGCTTAAGATTATTTTTAGCGGATGAAGCTGGACGGGCAAGCAAGTATCGTCACACAATAATTGAATTTTTTGCTCATAACCATGTACCCGTTGCTGCTCCTCGATAATACTGGCAAGTAAAGGCGATAATGCTACGTTTTCCTTTTCTAGGTTTGAACACTCTTTATTAGTTAACCATAGTAGGGTTTCAATGAGTGACTTCATTTGATTGGTCGCTTGGGAAGCATACAGAGTTGCCCCCGTAAGCTCACCTTGTTGTAATGCGAGGATTTCAAATGAAGATTGGCATATGGCGACTGGCGTACGTAACTCATGGCTAGCAAAGCGTAAAAAATTGAGTTCTCGCTGCTGAGCCTCCTGAAGTTGTAAAATCGAGTTATCTAAAGCATCAACAATTGCCTTTAATTCAGCATATTCTTGTTCTGGTAAACTCAGTTTTCCTCCTCCTTCCCAATCATGTTGTTTAATCGCATGACTAATTTGATGAACAGGCGTAATCACTTTACTTTGCATATAAAACGCTAAGCTTGCACTGGCACAAAAGGTTATCAAGACAAGCAGCAAGATCGCCGTCATATTTTTAGGGGCAAATTGCAAATCATGGGTAACACTAAACTGCAGCCAAACGTAGAGCGGCTGGCCAGTTTGGGTGTAGTACACACTTAACGCGTTAACAATGGGACCTTCTGCATGCTCATAGTGAATTTTGCTCGCATCAGTTAAGACTTCATTGTTACTTAACTCGCGAATTTGCAGCGGAATATCTCGCCAATGAGGATAGACAGTTAAGTTATCGGTTTTTAGAAGTGGTTGATGAAGTAATGATTGCTGAGTTGGCTCCGCCATCTTCAGTAATGCTTCGGCCGCTTGCCCTGCATTGTGCATTGTGACCTCATGCATAGAAATCATACCTGCACACATCATGCAAAGCGGGATAAAACTATTCACGCCTAAGGTTATTAATAGAAAAATAACTCCCCACACTTGATAGCTACGCTTGAGGCTAAGTTTAGGCGCTTGCATTGATATCATCTCTAAGGCTTAAACCAACGCCACGAATCGTATGTAATATTTGCCGTTCAAAGGGGCGATCGATCACTCGGCGCAAAAGATGAATATGGCTGCGCAAGCTATCACTATCAGGTGCGCTGTCGGGCCAAAGCATTCGCTCAATCTCTTCTCTACTCACCGTTTCTGGACTACGCCTAGCTAATAAAGCCAAGATCTGCCATCCGGTTTTAGACAAAGCCAGCAGTTGCCCTTGCCGATACACCATGTGGTTTGCAAAATCGATTTCTAGGTCGCCAATAGTCAACCTTTGGGGCGCGGGACGACGCTGAGCAACCACCTTCAATCGCGCGACCAGTTCCTCCATTGCAAAGGGTTTTACTAAATAATCGTCCGCGCCCACAGCAAACCCACTCAAGCGATCATTCAGACTACTACGTGCAGTTAACATGATTACTGGTGAGGTAATGCACTGTCCTTTCCAGCGTTCACACGCTTCAATCCCATCACCATCCGGCAAATTTAGATCGAGAATAATAGCGTCGAACTGCTGCTGACTAATGAGCATATCCGCTTGTGCTAGGTTGAACGCGTAATCGCACTCTATGCCACTCAATTCAAGATATTGAATGATGTTGTTAGAGAGAAGCCGATTGTCTTCAACCAGTAATACCAACATATTTAGATCAACTCATATTGATGGGCGAGATGAATTAAGTTTGCTCGATTCGTCGCCCCAAACTTCTTACGCATGGATTCCATATGGTATTCAACGCCTCTGATACTTATCGGGAGCTGGGTTGAAATTTCGTCATTCTGCAGGCCGTTTGCGACCATAAGTAAGATATCTCTCGCATTATCTTTAAGTAGAGAACTTTGAAGAAATGGATTAAACAATGGCTTATTACATTCAAATAGCTTGTTTTGAGCCTCTTTTAAGGTTGCACTCAAACCCGTTAATAGGATGTCTGAATCACTCAGATGACTCAGCAATATAAAACGACCCGCCCAATGTCGATTGCTATGACATGTAACGGGCCAACTTAATACGGTTTGAATATGATGCTTACTAAAAAGTAGGCTAGCTTTATCACCTTTATCACACGACAAGCGATACATATAAGATTTTGAAGTATCTAACGAAAAACCAAAATTAAAATCATTAGCGGCAACCTGACTTAGATAAAAACGCTGCAGTTCAGCAACTACAGGTGATGAAGCTACGCTGGCATTAGGTTTACGCAGCGAAGCTTGTGAGAACAGATTGGTTTCTTTTGGAAAGTGATAGTTTTCATACGCGCAATGAGGGACTCCTTGAAACCAGAAACCACAAAAACCATGTAGCTTCAAAGAGTAGTTTATCGCCTGAATAACGTCCTTCAGCGTTGATGCCGTATCTGCATTTGATCGCGCCAGTTTAGCGTCCATAAATACCCTCCAAACGAAATAACATAGAAAGGTATCTCAATACAAAAAATAAACAAAACCCATTGATACAGATACTTACATCTTGTCGCAAAATTAAAACTTATTCATTTTTACGCAGTATTTTTGACATAATTTTGACATACACAAAGATATAATGGAGCAATGCTTTTAACCTTTTTAAATATCATCCAACAAGCCTGGCGCCTCTGCCCTTGCCAAACACCATACTTGAACATGCACATAACGCGCTTCGAATAAGCGAGCAATTTCAGAGACTGTAGTGCCGGTGGTCACCACATCATCCACCAATGCAACACGCTGGAACGCAAAATCATCCGCTAACATAAAGGCATCATGTAAGTTGCGTCGTCGCTGTGCACCCGAAAGCCCCGCCTGCGATCGAGTGTCTTGTTGGCGCGTTAACCCTTCGCTCACTAACGGCAGTTGCAAGAGCTGTGATAACTCATGGGCAATTAACCACGCCTGATTAAATCCCCGTTGTTGTAAGCGTTTTGGATGCAATGGGACTGGCACTATCGCTTGAGGCAGCGAGATTAATCCTTGCTGTTCTAATACCTTAATGCGTGCCACTAAGGCGCTACACAGCACGGGCAAAGCGGCAAGTTGACCTTGATATTTAATCGCACCAACCCAAGCACCCAAACCTTGATGATAACTACAAGGCGCAATGACTTTACGTGGCTGGCGCTTTTGGCATTCACCGCAATAATCGACTTCTATTTGCATCGACTTACCGCAACCTAAGCAAATAGGCCCATGATATAAGCCAGATTGAAGACAAACGGCGCAAATGCCAGTCTCGGGAAGTGATATGGATTGGTGGCACAGCAGGCAACGGTTAGGTAAACTGCCCGCCAACCACCTTGTACCGAGTTGATAGCCTAAACGCATTATCCGTAAAGCAGATTGCGGCCAAATCCTTTTGACAAAGTGCGGCATACATTCACCTAATCCATTTTTGAGGCACTCAAGTGAGCCAAGTCACATCCACAAACCAAGCAAATTTGCATATTGAAATCAGCGGCCAAGGGCCAGATCTGGTGATGCTTCACGGTTGGGGAGTGAATAGCGCTGTGTTTACGCCATTACATGAGTCACTGTCTCAGTATAGGGTGCACTATGTAGACTTGCCGGGCTTTGGCCATAGCCAAATGGTTGAAGGTGGCCTATCAACCTGGGTCGATACCTTAGTCGCTGTATTGCCTGAACACGCAATTTGGGCCGGCTGGTCACTCGGTGGGCTAGTTGCGACTCAGGCAGCGTTAAGTTATCCACAAAAAATCAAAGGCTTGATTACTATTGCCTCATCCCCTTGCTTTATGGCAAGGGAAGACGAAGCATGGCCGGGCATTCCGCCACAAGTCCTTCATCAATTTAGAGAACAACTCGGCCAAAATTTACCTAAAACTATAGAGAGATTTCTGGCGATTCAAGCCATGGGTAGCGAAACCGCCAAGGAAGATATCAAACAACTGCGCGATCTTGTCCTCGCACGTCCTTTACCCAATACCAGAGCCTTAACTCAAGGCCTAAATATGCTGACCGACGTCGACTTAAGGCAGCAACTGATAGAGTTGCAACAACCTTGGCTAAGGATCTGGGGCCGACTCGACGGGCTAGTGCCCAAACGCGTACCACCTAAAATGCCCATCACAGCTCAAAGTGAGGATGTGATGCTCGCTAAAGCCTCTCACGCGCCCTTTATTTCCCATCAGCAGGAGTTTTTGCAGGTATTTATGCCTTGGTTAACGTTACAGACACGTTAACGCTTTATCTTTGAGCGATTAATGACTAGTATTTAACCATTAATGTGCCAAGGAATTTTCCATGTTAGTTGTCAGTAACTACCCCCAAGTCCCGCTAGCGACCAGTAATGTCGCGACGGACTCGGCTCGGGTCGACAACCAACTGAAACCTGTGGTCATCCCACCACAAGCGGCAACTAAAGGTCACGAAGAACGCGCCTTTAATCCACAGAATGAACGCACTGCGGATCAAGCTCAACAACAGGCAAAAACGCTCGAGCATAATCAGCAACAAGTTCAAGAAAAACAGCAGCAACAGCAATCCTCACAGCAACAGAACCAACAACAGCAAGAGAAAAAAGCGCCCCTTGTAGTGGCCGAGCGTGTTTTACCTAAAACGCTAAAAATTGCTGCAAGAGGCCAAGCGGCGCTGCAACGTAAGGATATACGCTTAAAGGTCAGTCAAGGTGCGGCAAATTATGCCAGCAGTAACGCCAAAGCGAATACCAGCAGTACGGCAAGGCAATCGCTTCAAGGCGAATCGAGCCAATTTTATCAACAACTCGGGCAGCGTATTGGTCAGTTTTATCAGCAGCAGACTCAGCCAGAACAAGAATCAGCCATGTCGACGTGGATTTAACCTATTCCAATCGTATGAATCCGTTTGCGCACAAAATTAACCTGAATGATAAACAAAAATGCCGCTAAAAATAGCGGCATTTTCCATTCTGTTTAACGCTTATTTAGGCAAACGATACAGCTCTTGCTGGTAGGCCAAACTGCCCCACAATGCCCAACTTAAGGCTTTCTTCTCTAGCGCGGCAGCAGCGGGTGGATGAGGCGTTAACTGCTCGTTTTTTTCATTATATTCGAAACCCTGTGCCTCTTTCTCTGGTTGCAGAATGACCACATCTTTACCTTCCATCAGGGCAAAGTTTTTATCGTATTGCATCAGAGCACGCCCTGGCCAATCATCGCTGACCTGAGTTAAGTCACGGCCCAGCATAGGGTAAGAGTCTGAAATACCAATCAATGATAACAGTGTTGGCGGTAAATCAATCTGACTCACGATACGATGATCGCGTTTTGGCGCTAAATTATCCCCAAGGATTAAACCCGGAATACGAAAACGTGACACTGGCACCAGATCCGCACCACCCACTCGACTGTCATGGTCGGCAACCACGATAAAAATCGTATCTTTCCAATAGTCCGCGTTTTTCGCCAATTTGAAAAACTCACCAACCGCATAGTCAGCATATTTCGCCGCATTGTTGCGAGTTTGCTTAGGTTGTTCATAAAGTTCGATACGATCATCTGGGAATTCAAATGGATCATGGTTGCTCGAACTAAACACTAAACTAAAGAAAGGCTTACCTTCGCTATGCAGACGCTCAAACTCACTGTTGGCCTTGCGCATTAAATCTTCGTCTGACGCGCCCCACGAGCCCACGAAGGCCGGAGATTTGTAATCTTTCTGATCTATGATGTCACTAAAGCCGTTGCCCAAGAAGAAGCTACGCATATTGTCGAAATGGCTCTCACCACCATAAATAAACTGCGTGGTATAACCATGATTTTTAAGTAATTCAGCAATACTGAAAAAGCCAACTTGGCTCTTACCTAGCTTCACCACAGCGCGAGCTGGCGTTGGCGTAAAACCTGTTGTCACGGCTTCGATTCCGCGAACAGATCGTGTACCAGTAGCGTACAAGTTATCGAAATACCAACCTTCTTTAGACAAGGCATCGATATTCGGTGTCAGGGGTAACCCACCTAAACTGCCGACAAAACGGGCGCCTAAGCTTTCTTGCAGTAGGATCACTAAGTTCTTTGGCTTACCAGTATAACTGGCTTGGTTAAAGCTCAGTGATGGGATATCCGTTGAAGTAAAGGCACTTTCAGGGCGACCACTTTCCTGCCGAATCGTTGCAATAATCTCCGTGTTATCTAGCTTGCCATACACTTTAGAAGCATCTTCTTCACTATCCATCTGCTTGATGGCAAACACCAAGGAATAAGCAGAGTTAATAACTAAAGAGTTCACTAATGGATCGTCAGCAAAAGCCACCAGAGCGGGGTTAAGCGGACGATGACCCAAGGTTGAACGGGCACCTAATATCGTAATTGCGATAACGATTAATGCTAATACTGGACGCCAATACCAGCGTGGAAAGCGCAGGTTTTTCGTCAGCTTACCGCTGAGAACCCAACCGCCCCAGAGTGTACCTATGGTTAATAATATTGAGAAAATAAGCTCAAGCTTACGACCCGCCCACAGCATAGAAAGCACTTCTTTCGGGTAGATCAGATATTCCACATACAAACGATTCGGACGAAAACCGTATTCTTCAATAAAGGCGGGGGTCGATGCTTCTAAAAACAGTATGATCCACAGACCGACAGTTAACCACACCCGTAAAATCGGCTGCCATAGACGGCCAATAAAATGATCACCTGAAAATAATGCAGTCCCTAAGGCGGCAATACCCCATAACCAACACAGAGTAGCGATATCGACGCGTAAACCTTGGATTAATAGATGCGACCAACCATCCACAGCAGCCACGCGATCCGCTTGCCACAGCCCTAAAGCGATACGGCTCGCGGTAGCAATGAAAAGCACTAATAACGAAAAGATAAAGATGGCGCGAAAAGGCCCATGGGCATTGTTTCGCCCGCGAGGTGATAAACCAGATTGCATGTGTTACCCCAAAACGTGTAAAAAGAGCCACTCTGCTTTGGAGTGTCAATTTGAAAAATCGGTGAATAAGCTGTGCTATGACAACCGATTTTGCTTAACGTTGCATTAAATGCCGACTTTATATTCCCTAAGACGGCATTTATGCAACAATTTTGTGAGTAACAGGTTAAAAAGTCGACTCGGACATGACGTATGTCCGAGTATTAACATTACAGCGTCTACTTTTTCAGCTTAGCGAAGGCATCGGCAAAGGCATTGCCCATGGCCGCGTTTGCTGGCGCTTTAGGTGTTTGCTTCTGCGCAGGACGCGCAGCCGGTTTCGCTGACTGCGGTGTTTTACCATGATTAGTTCTGGCGGGATTGTGTGGTCTTTGCTGTGGCTTGCTCTGGTCGATAGCTTCATCCAAACGCATGCTCAAACCGATGCGGCGGCGCTCAACGTCAACTTCCATCACTTTGACTTTCACCACATCTCCCGCTTTCACCACAGTGTGCGGGTCGCTGATGAACTTGTCGGTTAGAGAAGAGATATGCACGAGCCCATCTTGATGTACGCCAATATCGACGAAGGCACCAAAATTAGTCACGTTGGTCACTACGCCTTCGAGTACCATTTCTGGTTTCAGATGCTTAAGTTCTTCAACACCATCTTTAAACTTAGCGGTTTTGAACTCACCGCGGGGATCGCGTCCTGGTTTATCCAGTTCGGCTAAAATATCCGTCACCGTCGGCAAACCAAATTCCGCCGTAATAAACTCTTCTGCCTTGATGCTGCGCAGCAAATCAGAGTTACCCATCAGGCTCGCCAACTCTACTTGCTTAGTCTTAGCGATAGTTTCCACTAGCGAATAAGCCTCTGGATGCACAGACGAGGCATCGAGTGGATTGTCCCCTTCTCGAATACGCAAAAAGCCCGCTGCTTGCTCGTAGGCTTTAGGCCCTAAACGCGGCACTTTCAGCAGCTCTTTACGATTCTTAAACTGACCATTGGCATCGCGATAATCGACCACGTTTTTCGCTAACGTCTTATTTAAACCTGCCACTTGTGACAATAACGGCACTGAGGCCATGTTGAGATCTACACCCACGCCGTTTACACAGTCTTCCACCACGGCTTCCAGCGAACCCGATAATTGGCTTTGACTCACGTCGTGTTGGTATTGACCGACACCGATAGACTTAGGCTCAATCTTCACCAATTCGGCTAATGGATCTTGCAAGCGGCGGGCGATAGACACAGCGCCACGAATCGACACATCAAGATCAGGAAACTCCAACGCCGCCAATTCCGATGCAGAATACACAGACGCACCCGCCTCACTGACCATCACTTTGGTCAAATGTGGATGGGTATCTTTCACTTCAGCAATCAGCTCAGCAGCCAGTTTGTCAGTTTCCCGTGATGCAGTGCCGTTACCAATCGCAATCAGCTCAACCTTATGCATTTTGACTAAGTTAGCCAAAGTACGGATCGACTTTTCCCACAGATTTTGCGGTGCGTGTGGGAAAATAGTCGCATGGCACAACAA
The DNA here is from genome assembly GCF_025654295.1 of Shewanella sp. SM23. Taxonomy (NCBI): domain Bacteria; kingdom Pseudomonadati; phylum Pseudomonadota; class Gammaproteobacteria; order Alteromonadales; family Shewanellaceae; genus Shewanella; species Shewanella sp. SM23. The sequence goes on along the minus strand of NZ_JAKKRM010000009.1, from coordinate 149,833 downwards.
CTTACCCGTGTTATCGACCACAGCGACTTTAACACCGGTACGTAAACCAGGATCGAGTCCCATGGTGGCTTTCGCGCCCGCAGGAGCGGCCATCAATAAATCACCTAGATTACGGGCGAAAACTTTAATCGCTTCGGCTTCAGCGCGTTCGCGCATTTGCGAAATAAACTCAGTTTCCATCTGCAGGGCAATCTTAATACGCCATGTCGCCGTCACCACAGTTTTCAACCATTGATCAACGCTGCTATCACCTAATTTCAGCCCTAAATGATCACAGATAATCACTTCGCAGTAACTACCTTGGCCCGCTTCAGCGGCTGGATCGGCATTCATAGATAAGGTTAAGAAACCTTCATTACGCCCACGCAGCATAGCCAGTGCACGGTGTGATGGGATCTTAGCTAACTGTTCTGTATGCTCAAAATAATCGCGGAACTTCGCGCCGTCTTTCTCTTTGCCAGCAATTAAACGGCTTTCTAACACACTGTTTTGGCTTAAATGCTCACGCACTTTACGCAGTAATTCAGCGTCTTCGGCGTAACGCTCCATCAGGATATAACGCGCGCCCTCGAGCACAGCTTTAACATCGGCAAAACCCGCTTCGCTATTGATATAGCCTGCCGCTGTAGTCTCGACATCTACGCTACGATCAGCCAGTAATGCATCGGCTAATGGCTCAAGCCCAGCCTCGATAGCGATTTGGCCCTTAGTACGACGCTTAGGTTTGAAGGGCAGGTATAAATCTTCGAGGCGTGTCTTACTGTCTGCCTCGTCAATCGCCCATTGTAATTCTGGCGTTAACTTACTCTGAGCTTGGATGCTAGACAGGATCACTTGGCGTCTGTCGTTCAGCTCACGCAGGTAACCTAAACGTGTGTACAAGGTACGCAGTTGTGTATCGTCTAAACCGCCTGTGGCTTCTTTACGGTAACGGGCAACGAAGGGAACTGTCGCGCCATCGTCGAGCAGAGTGATGGTTGCGGCAACTTGTTGCTCACGAACATTCAGTTCTTGAGCGATAATCAGAGCGATGTTATGTGCATTAGTTTGCATAAATAAAGTGTCGTGCCTAACTGTAAAGTAAATCGTTATTGCGCCAAAGATACCACAGGCGCCCCGTATGTTTCATGCTAAAGCCTAGGTCAAATCAGAGAGTTTGATCTTTCCCGCAATCCAGTGACTACCGCCGCTATTTTAAGAGCGGCAAGTCTGTGGTTAATTCGCCTCGCTGGCGAGAGTAGTTTCAAAAGGGGTATAACGGATCTGATTGATATACCACTCTTTTGGACCCGATGGCGTTTGCACTAGCACCTCATCATCCACTTGCTTGCCGATTAAGGCACGCGCCATGGGCGAGTCGATGGTGATATAGCCTAATTTTGTATCGAGCTCATCTTTACCGACGATCCGATAACGCACTCGATCACCTGCTTCATTTTCAAGCTCAAACCAAGCGCCAAAGAATATTTTGCCTTCCTGCTGCGGCGAGTAATCGACGATTTTTAATTCTTCTAACCGCTTAACTAAGTATCTGACTCGGCCATCAATTTGTCTTAACAAACGCTTGTTGTAGGTGTAGTCCGCGTTCTCACTACGGTCGCCCTGCGCCGCCGCTTCTTGGACTTTAAGGGTGATTTGCGGCCGATATTCCTTCCACAAATACTTCAATTCTTTATCTAAAGTTTGCCAACCCTGTCGGGTGATCAAATGCGCTTTCATACTCATTACTCAATCGTTGGATTAAACGACCACAATTGATGCGGGATAATATATTAGACTGATGATACTCAGACTGGACGCTAAAGTTAACTCACTAAATCATCTCTGTGCATAATGGCTTTTAAATCACCTCTTTTACTGATGCCAATTTAGTTACAATTTCAGCTATAGCGTGAATAAACGCGAGTATTCCCATGCAATTTCATTTGCTTAGTATTAACATTGGGCAATCAATGTCAGCATTTATCGCATTCAAGTTACTAAGGTGAGCTAGTCGCCTTGGTTGAATGCGGCTATATTAGGCAGATTCGTTTTCAATTTCAGCCAGTTGGTTAATCTTAACTGTTTCTCGTCAGTAGAATAAGCACCAATCTGAGCAATTAAAGGACATCCCATGGGACAAGAAACCTCGAAAATCCTCGTCGTCGATGATGATATGCGCCTGCGAGCGTTACTCGAGCGTTACCTGATGGAGCAAGGTTATCAGGTGCGCAGCGCGGCCAATGCCGAGCAGATGGACCGCCTATTAGAACGTGAAAACTTCCATTTACTCGTGCTCGACTTGATGTTGCCCGGTGAAGATGGCCTGTCTATCTGTCGTAGGCTGCGCCAGCAAGGTAACCCCATTCCGATCGTGATGCTGACGGCCAAGGGCGATGAAGTCGACCGCATTATTGGTTTAGAGTTGGGCGCTGACGATTATCTGCCAAAACCTTTCAATCCACGGGAATTACTTGCGCGGATCAAAGCCGTGATGCGTCGCCAAACCCAAGATGTGCCCGGTGCGCCCGCTCAGCAGGAAGCACAGATTAGCTTCGGTGAGTTCTCGCTGGATTTAGCGACCCGTGAGATGTACCACGGCGACGAATCCATCGCACTCACTAGCGGTGAGTTTGCCGTACTTAAAGTGCTCGTCACCCATCCACGCGAGCCCTTGTCTCGGGATAAGTTAATGAACCTCGCCCGTGGCCGCGATTATTCGGCGCTAGAACGCTCCATCGACGTGCAAGTGTCACGTCTGCGCCGCTTAATCGAAAAAGATCCCGCGAATCCTCGCTACATTCAAACGGTTTGGGGTTTAGGTTATGTGTTTGTACCCGATGGTGCAGCGCGTCGATGAACCACGCTACCATCTTAATCTCCTGCGGTTATTGAGCCTACGATGAAACCTAAGTTTTGGTGGCGGTTTGTTCCTCGCAGCGCATTTAGTCAAACCGTGATGCTGATTGGTTGCCTATTACTGATCAATCAGCTGGTGTCTTACGTCACGGTCGCCGTCTATGTACTTAAGCCAAGTTACCAACAAATCAATCAGTTAATCGCTCGCCAAGTCAAATTACTGTTTGTCGACGGCATAGATATTGGCCGCGAACACTTAACCATAGTCGATGCCCTTAATGCCAAAGTCCACGACGATGGCATGAAAATCTACAATCAACAGCAAGCGCATGAAGCGGGTATTGAGCAAGCCACTTACTATGGTTTCTGGTCATCGCAGATGTCGGAATATCTTGGTGGCGATGCCGAAGTCCGCGTCACCCATGGCAGCGTATTACAGATTTGGATCCGTCCACCACAGGCGCCCTCGATTTGGATAAAAGTGCCACTTATCGGCCAAAATGTTTCAGATCTTTCGCCACTCACCCTTTATTTAATGGTGATTGGCGCACTTAGTGTCGCTGGGGGATGGTGGTTTGCTCGCCAGCAAAACCGCCCACTTAGGCGACTACAAAAAGCCGCGATTTCAGTCTCCCGCGGTGAATTTCCCGATCCCTTGCCGCTAAAAGGTTCGAGTGAAATTGTCGAAGTTACCAATGCTTTCAACCAGATGGCGAACAGCATGAAGCAACTGGAGCAGGACAGAGCGCTATTGATGGCGGGGATCTCCCACGACTTGCGCACACCGCTCACCCGTATTCGCCTCGCCTCTGAGATGATGGTTGAGGAAGATCAATATCTTAAAGATGGCATAGTCAATGATATCGAAGATATGGACGCCATCATCAGCCAGTTTATTGCGTATATTCGCCAAGATCAGGAAACCAGCCGTGAGCTAGGCCAAATCAATAAACTCATTCAAGATATCGCTCAAGCAGAAGCCAATCGCGCTGGTGAAATTGAAGTGGTGTTAACTGACTGCCCAGAAGCCCAATTCCAAGCGATTGCCATTAAACGGGTACTGAGTAATTTAGTCGAAAATGCCTTTCGCTATGGCTCTGGCTGGATCCGCATTAGCTCGCAGTTCGATGGCAAGCGTATCGGTTTTAGTGTTGAAGATAATGGACCAGGGATCGATGAGTCGCAAATTACCAAACTATTTCAACCTTTTACCCAAGGTGATATCGCCCGTGGTAGTGTTGGTTCGGGCCTAGGCCTCGCCATTATCAAACGGATTATCGACAGACACCAAGGGCAAATTACCCTCTCCAACCGCGCCGAAGGCGGTTTAAAAGCCCAAGTGTGGCTGCCGCTGGAATAACGCGAGATCACATATTTGCAAATCAAATGACAACGCTGACATCCAAGTGAGCACTTGTCATATTAATGTCACCTTAAATTCATAAACTCAGCACAGTTACTGGCTCTGACCATTATGAAGATTGCAAAATGAAAATTTCAACGCTGTCGCTTTCTGCTTCTGCCCTATTGTTATTGCTCGCGGGATTGCTAGCAGCCGTAGTGCTGTGGAGCAGTGATCAGCGGCAACAAATTGAGCAGCAAACACTGACATTACAAGCTATTCAGCAGGATTTTCTCGTCGGTGTACGCCGCGATCTCGATGGCTATTTAGCCAGTGGCAACGCTAGCCAACTGGAACAAGCGAAAACCAAACTCAGCGCCATTAAAAACCAGCTCACGCAGCTTAACCTCGCAGCCATGGGCGCGACCGACAATGACTTGCAAGCCAGCCTAAGCAACTTCATTCAAGATTTAGATACCAAGTACCGCGCCGCGGGTAAACTCGCTGGCAATCCTAGGCAACTGCTCGCCCACGCCGAATCTGAAATGCTCGACTACAACCGTCGTCTGGGCAGTTATGCCGATAAAGGCTTAGCCACAAATGCGGCGGTCGCCGAACAATATCTGCAATTGAGCCGCGATTTACCTTCTATCGTCTACCAACTTTCCCAGTTGACCGATGGTTATCTGATCGGTAAAAATCAGCAGCTCAAGGGCATTTTAGACAGCACCAGCAAAGAGCTAAATACGTGGCACGACACCCTCAGCGCACTGCCGTTAATTGGCGTATATGAACAGCAAGAAGCCGATGAATTTGCACTCGGCGCCAGCGAACCGGAACAAATTGAAATCGGCGAGAGTGACCGCAGTGAACTGCTGAGTCTCGCCAATCGATATAACAAAGAAGTCGCCAATACCCACCAATTACTGCAAACAAACCAAGAGATGCAAGATCAACTCATTCAAGCGATTAGCAATGTGGAACAACAGCTTATTGGCTTAGGTGAGGCTCAGGCAGCAAAGAACCAGCAGCTGAAATATGAGTTACAGCTAATCCTCTACACTATGGTTTCCATCATGGCCTTGTTTGCGATTGGTTATTTAATCCTGCAGCAAAATCGCGTCGTCAAACCGCTAAAACGTCTCAACCAAGCTTTTATGAAATTAAGTGAATCGAACAGCCGCGAGCGTTTAGACATTAATCGTCGCTGCGAAACGGGCCAAATCGCAGGTCATTTCAACCAGTTGCTGCACAGGTTTGAACAGGAAGACGAGGCACAGCGCCAGCAAATCACTAAGGTTTCTCAATCATTAAGCCAACTGGTGGCGCGTATTACTCAGCTATCACAACACACAGAGCATACCCAAACGATTGTGGCCGATACGCAAACACAGACCGAGCATATCCGCAGCCTCGCCAATGAGGTGAGCCACACTTCGGCACTTGTGGAAGACAGCGCCGCCGAAACCATGCGCCAAATGCAGTCGAGTCAAGCACAAGCCGAGGCGGTATTGAGCGCGACCGAGCAAACACAAACCGCGGTCGGTCTGTGCCATTCGTCCCTTGAAAGCCTGAATAACTCAGTGACGGATGTATCGAAAATCATTGATGTGATTGGCAATATTGCCGAGCAAACTAACTTACTCGCCCTTAATGCTGCCATCGAAGCTGCGCGGGCTGGCGAGCAAGGTCGCGGCTTTGCCGTGGTGGCCGATGAAGTGCGTAATTTAAGCCAACGCACCCAAGTGTCTTTGAATGAGATCGTGAAAATTCTGCAACAACTGACCCAATCAAATCATGCTCTCAGTGAGAGTGTCGATGGCATAGCACAGGCGACAAGCAGCCAAAAACTGCGTGCTCAGAGCCTGTGGCAAGTGGCGCAAACAGTGCAAAACCAAGCAAGTGAAATGGCTAATACCGCCAAACAAGGCTCGCTAAATGCCAAAGAGCAAGTCGATTATCTCGATGAATTTGTTCGCACTATGGATAGTTTAAAAGAACAAGCGCAAACCAGTTCACAGCAAAGTGAGGTCATCGCCCAAGAAGTACAGCAGAGTGTAGAAGATATTGAAACCAGCTTGGGGATTGGGCAAAGCCAAATAAACCGTGCGGCCTAAAACCGCACGTTTACTCACTTAATTTCTCTATTTGTGTTTAATCGTCGATTCGACAATTGTGGATATTAGAGCCATCGAACTGACATTCGACATCAACCCATTTGCCTTCAAATGGCGTTAATGAAGCATCAGTCGCTTGATAGCCCCACAAGGTCTTTTGCATCACTAAACCCGACAAATCAAGCTCATTGCTTCGCACTTCAAGATCAACTTCTTTCACTAACCACTGGTTGTCTGCGAGTTCAACACCTTCTATTTGAATCCATTTTTGGTCAAGTGTCGCTAAGGTTAAACCGTCATCGAATTGAGTTCTGGCATCAATATCAAATGTAAATCCATTAATTTGTAGCTGATTATTGGTAGTCAGTGTCGCCAGACCTTCTAGCTCGAACTTTTTACCTAAGGTTGGAGGTATTCCACCATTATCATGTGATGTTTCAAATTCAACTTCTCTGGCCCATAAACCCTGCGGCATAGATTGAATATCTACATCGACTAACTTGCCTTCAACCAAGTTAGCTTGCTTGCCATCTTCAAATTGAGTATTTGTAGTGACATAGAGTCGAGTACGGGCATTAAGCTCAAACTGCGTCTTATCTTGGTTGACCCAAGTAATAGTCCCTTCTAGCTCCATATCGTTAAAAGACGCCGTATCTTCCACCTCGACTTCAGAGGCCAAAAATGAAGCACCACTTTGCTGGCCTTCCACTTCAACCCATGCGCCTTCCTGTAAGCTGCCTTCTAAACGTGCGTTGGCATAATTAATCACTGCCGAACCGATATTGAATTGTTGCGCAGCCTTGTTTAATCCAGAGACACGTCCCTCGATTTCAGCAAACGCAAAATTGGGAATAAGGTTTATAGAATTAACCTGCCATTCTCCCATTACCGTTGGATAACCATTTACCGCCACCCAATCGCCTACTTTATACTGGGTCGCGTCCGCTGGTTTAACGACTAAATTAATCCCATTAACGGCAATAGTATTTTGATTAACGGAACTGATTTCACCCACGAGGCTTGGATCTAATATGACATTTTTAGCCTGTTGGCCTTCATTATCAATTTTGACCCTCATCCCCATTTGAATGGCATTAACCTCTAACGGCTGTTGACCATAGTGAATCTTAGCATTAGCGATATTGACGTTATATCCGTTGACCGTAATCGAATTATTGTCAGAAGCAATATTTGTTACTGTACCGTTAATTTTTGCAGGTAACGTAGGTTGTGGAACGATAGGATCAGGTTTAGAGGTATCTGTTGATGAATCATTACCACCGCAACCTGCCAGCAAAATGGCCGTAATACAGACTAAGAGTTTATTCATTTTCTTCCCTATTATGTCTTGTTAAATCAGTGCTGGGCATCTTAGTATGAAGATCGTCAAGCAAATGTGAAGAAATGAATTAACCGATGAAAGTATTAATTGTTGATGATAATCATGATGTTATTGAAACAATCATGGATTATTTAACCCTAGAGGGTATTATTGCCGACTGTGTATATCACGGGGAAAGTGCAATCAATTTAATTCAACAAAACCATTACGATGTCATCATAATGGATATTATGATGCCCAAATTAGACGGTATTAATACGGTCAAAAAATTGCGTGAAGAAATTTATTGTAATACACCGATTATATTTTTAACCGCCAAAGATAGCCTGCAGGATAAAATTGATTCTTTTACATCAGGTGGGGATGATTTTTTAAATAAACCTTTCGCGATGGAAGAATTATGCTTACGACTGCATTCACTGCATAATCGTGGCCCACGTTTAGATGTGGGTATTTTGCGCTTCAGTGATATCAGTTTAAATTTGCAAACCCATCAAGTTACCCGTGCTGGTAAAGAAATTAAGCTCAGTAAAATTCAGCGCACCATTCTTTCACTGTTACTAAAACATGCGCCCGCTATCGTGAGTAAAGAGCAATTGGTAGATACAGTATGGGGAGATGATGCACCTTCGAGTGATTCACTTCGCAGCCACATATACAGCTTACGCAGTGCACTCGATAAAGGTTTTTCAGACTCAAAATTAGAGACTATCCATGGCCAAGGTTACCGACTTATCCCCTGAGCATTTTCCGAGTTTATATAAAAAAATCCGCCTCACTTTTTTAGTATTAACTAGCTTGATGTTTGCCATTTTTTGGAGCCTCATTTATATCGCCGAAGAACAAATTGAGAAGATTAGCCTCGAGCAAACGCTGGCCACAGAGACTCGCGAATATCTAAAGAATTATCAAAGGTTTGGTGATAAAGCACAGCTCCCCGATATCAATGAATTGAAAACATATTGGAGCAAAGAGTTTGTACCAGCTTGGCTGCAACCTTATCAAAATACCGGATTTTACGAACATCAACTGGGTGACGAAGATAAACACTTTTTGATATCCGCTCATCCTTCTGGGCAAGGGCTGCTGTATGTGGTTTATAAGGATGACGCGGACGATTTCCTTGATAGCTATGAAGATAGAATGCACATTTTGATCTCTATTATGGGGATCGGTTTGCTCCTGTTTATCATGGCGTATGGATTGTATTTTGTACGTCTGCTATCCAGTCCACTCGCTGAGATTGAAAATAAAATCAATCAACTATCACCAAAAAGACCGACATCAACACCGAGTACTTCATACCGTGAAACCCGCCAGATTGAGCAAACCCTATTAAGCAACAAAGCTAAAATTGCCGCCTACTTCACTCGAGAACAAGAATTTAGCCGTTTTGCCTCCCATGAACTACGCACGCCCATTATGGTGATCCAAGGTTCGGTCGAATTGCTCAAAAAAATCCCCAATGCGACAACCGAGGCTCAACAATTAATGGTCAAAAAAGCCATTACACGTATTGATTACGCAGGGCATCAAATGAAAACGCTCACCGAGGCCTTTTTACTTCTCGGAAAAGAAGACATTGAATCCCAGCACTACAGTCAAATTGATTTAGCACCACGCCTTGAACACATTTTAGCTGAAATGGCGCAGCATTTTGCCAAGCAAGAAATCACCTACAGCTTAACGCTTAAAGATTGCTTGAGCATCAAGGCGCCACTGAGCTTTATTGACATAGTGATAGGTAATTTAATTAAAAATGCTTTCAATTACAGTGCCGGAAACATTGAAATTACGATGCAAAGCAACCAATTATGGATACTGAATCCACTAAGCACTCAAAGTACTGATACATCAGGCTATGGCTGCGGATTAATTATTATTGAACGTATTTGCGAGCGAATGGGCTGGGCATTTTCAACCCAAAACGATGGTGCTAGCTATCAGGCTTATGTTCAGTTTATAGATAATGCCCATTAACTGAAGTTAGCTTGGATAAATGACCTCGTTTTAGCAAATTCTGAGTTGCAAACCCAATCTTCACAACCGCTTCACGCTTGTCTTGGCACTATGCTCGCAACACTGTAATAGCCATTGAGGCTGAGTTACATAAAACCATAGAAAGGACAAACAGATGAATAAAATGACTCTTACCGTTTTCGCAATGGCACTTTCATTCACGACTATGACCAGCCAAGCAGGCTTTCAACCTACAACGGGTGAACCTCAAATACAGGGTGGCTTCCAAGGGCCGAGCGCAAGACAAGTGATTCATGATGTGGTGAGCGCGCTCAATGCCAGTGATGACGCCCAAATTGAGTTAACGGGCCATATCATTTCTTCCATTGGACACGATGATTATATTTTCCGTGACGCTACGGGTGATATTAAGGTCGAAATTGATGATGATTTATGGCGCGGCAACACAGTAACACCTGAGACTCAGGTCATTATTCGTGGTGAAGTGGATAAAGATTGGTCTGAAGTGACCATAGATGCAGACAACATTCAAATCGTACAATAAATTGATTTAGTTAAAGCCAGCCAATGAATGGCTGGCTTTGGTCACATTCAAACTTCATGTCTTAAATACGCTTAGATAGCAGCCAAAACAACTTCAGCTTTACTGGCTTCAAAAGCCTTTGGTTCTTCTACATTCAGTAGAGTCACTACACCATTATCGATGATCATGGCGTAACGTTGTGAACGCACGCCACCAAAACCGGCAGTATCCATCTCTAAACCTAAGGCTTTAGTAAAGCTGGCATCGCCATCGGCTAACATCATTAATTCAGAGGCATTTTGGGCTTCGCCCCACGCTTTCATCACAAAGGCATCGTTCACAGCAACACAGGCAATCAAATCCACGCCTTTCGCTTTAAATTGATCGGCTAATACCACATAGCCAGGTAAATGCGCTTCAGAACACGTTGGAGTAAAAGCACCTGGCACTGCAAACAATACGACTTTTTTACCCGCGAACAATTCGGTAACTTGGTGATTCACCATGCCATCTTTAGTCAGTTGACCTAATGTGGCCGCGGGTAATGTTTGACCTTGAGCAATCATGTCTTTCTCCATTTAGTTAAAATAACTCATCCATACTAGCCCTATTTACCGCAGATAAACACCGAGAGAAATAAGGGCGATTAGACTCGAGTTCGATTCAACCGCAGCCCCGCACACAAACTAAGACATAACAAACCTAATACTGAGAAGGCGCCGCCACTTTCCTCAACAACGATAATGTCGGGCTCTCTGTCTCGATCGCTACTCTCCAATGGCAGCGCATACAAACTATCGGTCTCATCGGCGCTAATGGTCGCAACAATATCGCTGTAACCCACTTCATACACATCAATCAACACATCATAGTGATCCGTCGCATAACCCGTGTAGAGCGTGGTCAACACTTCGTAATCGTCCTGTGTCGAATCGCCGTAAATGGTAAATACGTCTGTGGTGTAGTAATGCACCCAAGGGCCACCATCACGACTGAGATAAAGCTCGGCAAATAAATCAGCTCTTTCATTAAGATATGAACCATTGACATCAACGTCGAAGGTCACGCTAAACGTTTGATAAAAACCATCGTAGTCAAAGTCTTCAAACAAACGACTGCTGGCATCAAAAATCGAAAAGCTGTGATACACAGGTGCGCGGTAGGGATCTTCACTGGTCGCACTCGAACTCGGAATCCCTTGGCTCGCATGTTTCGCTGTTACTTGCTCACGCGTCATCGGCGAGGCGCCCATAAGTTGCACTCGGTTTGTCGTCTGCGCTTTGGATGATAAGGCTGCTGGCGCCAAGGATTTCACGGCTGCAGCGGCGACTTCAGTGACATTTTTTGCGGGCGCAGCTTGTTGTAACAAAGCTAAAGCTTGTTGTTCCTGCTCAGCAGCTTGCTCGCTATTTTCTGCTTTTTTGGCAATACCAACACTGGCGGCAGTAAATGGCGTTAAGCTTTGCGATGACTCCAGTTCGCGGGGCTGAGCGCTAGCGGCAGGGGACGCTAAAAACAGCGCAGCAATAGCCGTTGCCATAAACAGCTTAATATTAACTGTGGCTGCCATATCTTGCTTATTGAGTGTGTTCATCTTGAATATCCTATGGATAACCCGTTCAAATTGGAGCTATTAAAGTGCAATGAAGGTGAACATAAGCTGAACATCAACGCTCACTGTTCTCAGCCAGAAGATACGTTCAGCCCGAGTTCATCTGGAATGGGTAACACTCACAAAACTTAAACGATACAAGCGCGAGCATAGAGATAGACTCGCCAACAGAACTTCAGTTCTGTCACGAATAACAAAATAACTGTCAGAGTTAATTTTGAAGGAATTGTGCCAACCAATTGGCTGATCTCTATGTGTTTGTTAAGGTGATGAGGTATTCTTAGTCGACTCGATAAGTTATCCATCTCACTCATTAACTTAAGATCGCTGAACATTGCGGGTACCCGATATGAAACTTGGTTTGACCTTGGCCCTAATCACTTGCTTATCAGCCTCCTTTGGTTGCATAGCAGGTAATGATAGACATGATGATCGCAATCAGCCTCGTAACCAAGGTGCGAAGAATGAACAGCGCCGTCTGGCGGTCAATAGCCCTGATCAAGCGGTGGCAATGGCGCAACGACAATTTCAAGGCAAAGTATTGAGCGTACAATCCAGCGGATCGGGATATCGTATTAAAATCCTCAATAATGATGGCCAAGTATTTTCTGTTTCAGTAGATGCCGCAACGGGCCGAGTCTCGAGGAACTAACGATGCGATTGTTACTAGTTGAAGATGATATAGAACTACAGACTAACTTAAAGCAACATCTCCTCGATGCCCATTACAGTATCGATGTGGCGAGTGATGGTGAAGAAGGCTTATTTCAAGCGCTCGAATACAACTATGATGCAGCAATTATCGATGTAGGTTTACCTAAACTCGATGGTATCGCCTTGATCCGTAGCGTGCGTGAACAAAAACGCGACTTTCCTATCCTGATTTTAACCGCAAGGGACAGTTGGCAAGATAAGGTTGAAGGACTCGATGCCGGTGCCGACGACTATCTGACGAAACCTTTCCATCCCCAAGAACTCATCGCACGACTAAAAGCCCTGATCCGTCGCTCCGCCGGTAAGGCCAGCCCCCTGATCTACAACGGCCCCTTTAGCCTTAACACCAGCAGTCTAGAAGTACGTAAAGGCGAAGAACTGGTTAATCTCAGTGGTTCTGAATACAAGCTATTCGAATTTTTTATGTTGCATCAAGGCGAAGTCAAATCAAAAACTGTACTCACAGAGCATATTTACGATCAGGATTTTGATTTAGATTCTAACGTCATCGAAGTCTTTATCCGCCGGTTACGCAAAAAACTCGACCCAGATAATCAATACAACTTAATTGAAACTCTGCGCGGCCAAGGTTATCGCCTAAAAGCGTTAACGTCCGGGCAAGCAGCCGATGAGTAAACGCGCCATGGCGTGGCAAGTGTTGAACTCCCTAAAAGCACGCTTAGTTGCCAGCGCGCTATTATTTATCTTAGTGTTATTACCTTTGATCGGCGTTGCCTTAAACGATGCCTTTACCGAACAAGTTAAAAGCGCAACCAAGAATGAACTCAGTGCCTATGTCTATTCGATTCTCGCGGTGACTGAAGTCGAAAACAAACAAATCTCCATCCCAGAGTTAGTGTTAGAGAATCGTTTTAACCTCATTCAATCAGGACTGTATGCCATTGCAACCACTGAAGACGCCAGCGGCAAACAAGATATAGTGTGGCATTCGCAATCTTTTATGGGGATTACGCCACCGCCACATTTTACCATCCCAGCCACGGGTCAAAGCGCATTTGAACAAATTGAGCTCGCCGATCAACTCCATTTGATTTATAGCTTTAGTGTCAGTTTTGCCAGCCAAAATCAAAACGTGCCAGTGACAATCCACATCATTAAAGACGAGCGAGAATTTCAGCAGCAAATTGATCAGTTTAATCAACAGCTTTGGACTTGGTTGCTGATCTTAATGTTAGTCATGTTAGTGTTTCAATTAAGTTGGTTGCTGTGGACGTTGCGACCTTTAGCACGCTTTACCCAAGAGTTACATTCCGTCGAGCAAGGTAAGTCGATGCAGCTAAGTAGCCAGTACCCCACTGAATTACAAGCGGTTGCTCGGCAGCTTAATATTTTGCTCAATACCGAACAAACCCAACGAAAACGCTATCGTAATGCCTTGGCCGACCTAGCCCATAGCCTCAAAACACCACTGGCGGTGATCAAGAGTCAGGCCGACTTAAGCGAATCCTCCAGTGAGCAAGTATCAGTGATCAGCCGGATCATTGGCCACCAGCTAAAACGCGCCCAAACTGCAGCGGCGGCCTCGTGGCATTTAGGTATTCGTGTCGATGAAGTCGCCACTAAGTTATTACGCACGTTAGCTAAAATTTATCGAGAGCCACAAATCAATCTCAGCGGCGAGATGGTAGAACACGCAGTATTCAAAGGGGATGAAGCAGATCTGACTGAAATTCTGGGCAATTTACTCGACAACGCCTGTAAAGCCGCGAAGTCTACGGTGACATTAACGGTCACAGGCGATGCCTATCAACTGCTAATCTGTATCGAAGATGATGGCCCTGGGATCAGTGAAGCCCTGCAAAATCAAATCTTTGAACGTGGTATTCGCGCAGACTCCTACCTTCAAGGTAATGGTATTGGGCTTGCTATCGTGCGCGATTTAGTCGACAGCTATAACGGCAGAATTTCTGTCTCTCGTTCAGAAACCTTAGGTGGTGCCAAATTTAGCATCAGCTTTGCACACTCAGTTTAAGTCTTTATTTTCAATTTGATAGATTTATTACTTCTCTTAAAACTTGGATATAGATAAATATTTAACCGCAAAACACTTTCAGCTTATGTTCATATTCACACGCCTAATATGCCCATAACATCCTCGAACAGGATTATTGGAGCAAACCATGAACAGACTACATCGATGGAATTGGCTAGTGTTAACGGCGGCATTAGTGGCCTTGCCTTTCACTACCACAGCCCAAGCTGCGGGCGTATCTGTGAGCCAAGGATCGAGCACAGCGGCAAGCCAAGCCGAACTCGAACAAATGCTGGCGCCTATTGCCCTGTATCCCGATAGCTTACTGACCCACATACTTATCGCTTCAACTTATCCACTCGAAATAGTGCAGGCACAGCGTTGGTTAACCCAGCGCCCCAAATCATCGATCGACCAAATTATGTCGCAAGCCGAAGATCAGGACTGGGACCCGAGCGTCAAAGCCTTGCTGGCCTTCCCGACTCTGCTGCAAAAAATGAGTGAAGATCTCGAATGGACTCAAAGACTCGGTGAAGCCTTCTTAGAAGATGAAGGCCAAGTGATGAACAGCATTCAGTCCCTAAGACAACAGGCTGATAAAGCGAATAGCTTAGCGGACATGGATAACATGGCAATTACACGCGCCAACAATCAGATCATCATAGAACCCGCGAAGCGAGAAATCGTCTACGTCCCCTATTACGATCCACGCGTGGTTTACGGCACATGGCGTTGGGGTGTGGCTTATCCACCTGTATATTGGGAATTTGGCGGCTATGCTGGCTATCCCTATCGTCCGAGTCATAACCATTTCTACTGGTCACCGGGCATCCATATTTCCTTTAACTACTTCTTCAGTTCGTTCCACTGGCACAACCATAAAGTGGTGGTGATCGACTATCGCCATTCACACCGATATCGCCCACGGGAAAGATACAGTGTTAGCCATGGCGCACAACCTTGGAAACATAAACCCGAACATAGACGCGGTGTGAGTTATCACAATCCAGTGGTAAAACAACGCTATTACCATGATGATAAATATCGCGGCAGAGATTCACACTCAAGCGGCAGTAAACAGCACTTCAATAGCCAATATTCGAAGTCTAAAGAACGCCAAGATACCCATAGTAATCTGGGTAATATGAGTAATCAGGGCAATAAAAGTCGTGATAATAAAGACTATCACAACGTCAGCCGTGAACGTGATAACCGCACGCCGAGTTATCAGAAAACGCAAGCCGAGTTAAAGGAACGTCGATCTGCGACTATGGTACAAACGCCGACTCACAAGGAGCGTAATGACGCGCAATCAAGACCCGTGCAGTCAAAACCAATGCCATCGAAGGAGTCTCAGCAAAGGCAATATCAAACTCGGGAGTCACAACCGCGTAATATCGATCAACAAAGGGCACAGTCACAAAGGCAAGAAAAACCAAGAACTATGACCCCAAGAGTTGAAACGCCACGGCCTGAAACAAGACGTACAGAGCCACAACGGATTGAACAACCAAGACAAGCGGCGCCTAGACAACGCGAAGAAGTGAGAGTGAGACAAAGTGAGCCACGCCAAAATGCGCAAACCGCTCGCTCGGTAGAACATAACCAAGGTCGATCAACTCAAAGCCAAGAACGCCGTCATAGGGAATAACAAGATATAAACTGAAAACGAGTGCCCAGAAGACTCACCCTCTTACTGGGCATTTTTATGGATTATTTATCTGTAACATCACCTCACAAAGGCAACTTCCTCCAGAGTTAAGATCCTAAATATATCTCATATTCCAAAATGAACTACAAATAACAATTTTAATAACCAAATTTGCAGATATAGTCAGAGTGCGAGTCAAACTGGCTTCATCCGGTCGTCATTTGGCTCTCTTATCAACTCACATCTTGGAGGATGAAATATGGCAACCTTATTAATTGTGCCAGGGTTTGGTGGTAGCGGCCCTTTACATTGGCAAAGTTGGATTGCACAAAAATATGAATCAGCTATATGGGTCAATGACTTACCACTATTGGAGCCTAAGATTCATATCTGGGCCAATGCCATTTGCCGCGCAATCGATCAAATCGAAGGTGAAATCCTCATCCTCGCCCACAGTTTTGGCTGTTTAGCGACAAGCCTTGCCATCGCTCATCATCCACAGCGGGTAGCAGCAGCGATTTTAGTCGCGCCAGCATCACCAGCACGATTTTCTGAGAATGGACACATTCTGCCTGAACACGATGGCACTCAAACGATCAAACACTTGTTGCCAAGACATCCCTTAGGTGTCACTGGGCTTGTCATTGCCAGTGAAAACGATCCTTGGATGCCCTTTAATCAAGCTGCAAAACTGGCAAAAAAATTGGGATTCCCAACAATCAACTTAGGGTTAAGTGGCCACATTAATGTCGATTCCGGACATGGACAGTGGCCCCTCATTGATGTGCTTATTGGTAATCTTATCTATCAAATAGAAAGTGCAACTCAGAGCCAGTCTAACGATCTCGTAAACTCAAACACACAAAAGACACACTTATTACATAAAAGAATATCAAATCGCAAAATGTAACTTTTTAGTTATCAATATTTGATTATAATTCCAATTACGTTGTCAAAAACCACTTACATGAGGACTTATATGGCAACCAAAGAAGATCTACAAACCGTGATCCCCTTGCTCGTCAATAGTTTAGAAAAACTACTGGGTAGAATTGAGTTTGGGACAGTGGAATTAACCTTTCACCATGGGAAATTAGTGCAATTAGAAAAGAAAGAAAAAATTCGTTTAGACCAAGTTACGCCGTCGAAATAAAAACGAAATTTACCACCCAATCAACACAGTTAGACCACATCGCTGACCGGTCAACCGGAAGCCTTATTAAATAATATGAGGATTTCGGTATGAATATTTTATCTCACCTACAAAAAGCAACACTCACCTTAGTTTTGGCCTCTACTAGTTTTCTCGCACTCGCTGAAGATACGCTATTGAATGTTTCCTATGATCCAACCCGTGAATTCTATCGGGAATATAACCAACTCTTTAGCCAATATTGGCAAAAACAAGGCCATAAAGCCCCAACCATACGTCAATCTCACGGTGGTTCAGGCTCGCAAGCTCGCTCAGTTATTGATGGATTAGAAGCGGATGTTGTCACTCTGGCACTGGCCTATGACGTTGATGCATTAAGGCAAAAAGCGGATTTAATTCCTGAAAATTGGCAAAGTCGCCTGCCACACAATAGCTCGCCCTATACCTCGACCATAGTGCTATTGGTTCGCAAGGGAAATCCCAAAAATATCCATGACTGGAATGACTTAGTTCGTGAAGGTGTAGAAGTCATTACCCCAAATCCTAAGACTTCAGGCGGGGCGCGCTGGAACTATCTCGCTGCTTGGGGTTATGCACTGAAGCAATACGGCTCAGAAGAAAAAGCGTTAGAGTTTGTCACTCAGATTTATAAAAACGTACCTGTGCTGGACTCAGGCGCCCGTGGCGCAACCAATACCTTTGTACAGCGAAAAATTGGCGATGTGTTCATCGCTTGGGAAAATGAAGCCATATTATCTGTTGAGCAGTTAGGAAAAGGTGAATTTGAAATCATTGTTCCAAGTGTCAGCATTCTTGCTGAGCCACCAGTTACAGTAGTAGATAAAAATGTCGAGCGCAAAGGGACACGTAAGTTAGCAGAAGCTTACCTAGCACATCTCTATACTGATGAAGCACAACACTTAGCCGCAAAACACTTTTATCGCCCGACAAACCCAGACATTGAGTTGCAATACAAAGACAAGTTTCCACAACTGACGCTCTTTACCATTGATGAGGTTTTTGGTGGCTGGAACAAAGCACAAAAAACGCATTTTAATGATGGTGGTCAATTCGATTCTATTTTAACCAAGATTAGCAAGTAATCTTTTACGCGGTTTCACTCATACGAAACCGCCCATGAGTTTCACTTATCTCGCGACGGAATAATGATATGAGCAAGGTTGTCATAAAATCTGTGCTACCTGGATTTGGTATTACCTTAGGCTTCTCAGTTTTATATTTAAGTTTGCTATTTCTTATTCCTGTAGCCGGATTAGTTCTGTTTACGCTGCAAATGAGTTGGGCTGACTTTTGGGTCGCAATTAGTCATCCTCAGGTTGTAGCCTCATACAAGCTGTCATTTACGGCGTCTTTTATTGGCGCCAGCATTAATGCCATTTTTGGGACTCTCGTCGCTTGGGTGTTAGTACGTTATCAATTTTTTGGTAAAAAAGTCGTCGATGCTTTAGTCGATCTGCCTTTTGCCTTACCGACGGCTGTCGCAGGTATCGCGCTCGTAACGCTTTATTCGACTACCGGGTGGGTAGGTCAATATTTACACTTATGGGGCATTAAAGTCGCCTACAGTCAAATTGGTGTTGTAATCGCCTTAACTTACATTGGATTGCCCTTTGTCGTACGAACAGTGCAACCGGTTTTGGCTGACTTTTCAAAGGAACTTGAAGAAGCCTCAGCATCCCTCGGTGCTAATCGATTAACCACCATAAGAAGAGTAATCCTACCTGCGATATTACCTGCATTATTAACGGGTTATGCCTTAGCCTTTGCACGTGCAGTGGGCGAATATGGTTCCGTCATTTTTATCTCGGGCAATTTGCCCTATCGCACCGAAATTACTCCGCTACTGATAGTGTCCAAAGCTGAGCAATATGACTATAACGGCGCAGCGGCTATCGGCGTGGTCATGCTCGCAGCAGCTTTCCTCTTATTGTTATTAATTAATAGCCTACAGTGGTGGGCGAGTAAAAGAGGTTAAGTCTATGGGTCAAATATCGACTGTAAATCATCACGCTACCACTGAGGCACCTTGGATAAAGTGGAGTTTAATCGGGATCGCATTAAGCTTTCTCGCACTGTTTCTGGTTTTGCCATTAGCGGTTGTGCTCTACGGCGCCTTCGAAGCGGGTCTCAAGGTCTGGTGGCAAGCCGTGACCGATCCCGATGCGCTCGCTTCCATTCGCCTCACCTTGTTAGTGTTAATTATTGTTGTACCCACTAATGCTATTTTTGGTGTCGCCATCGCTTGGGCCATTGCTAAATTTGAGTTTAGAGGCAAAACCATACTGATCTCGATAATCGATATGCCCTTCGCCATTTCACCCGTAGTGGTCGGGCTGATTTTTGTGATCCTCTTCGGTGCCCAAGGCTGGTTTGGGCCTTGGCTTGCTGCCCATGATTTAAAAGTGATTTTTGCCGTTCCGGGCATAGTCATTGTCATCATGTTCGGCACTTTACCCTTTATTGCCCGTGAACTCATCCCACTGATGCAACAACAGGGCAAAGATGAAGAAGAGGCCTCACTCACCCTAGGTGCCAGTGGTTTAAAGACCTTTTGGTACGTCACACTGCCTAACATTAAGTGGGGCTTACTCTACGGCGTGATCCTGTGTAATGCCCGTGCTATGGGCGAGTTTGGGGCGGTAGCAGTGGTCTCTGGGCGCATTCGCGGTGAGACCAATACTATGCCGCTACACATAGAAGTGCTTTATAACGAATACATGTTTACGGCCGCGTTTGCCGTGTCATCCCTGCTCACAGGTTTAGCACTGGTCACTATAGTGCTGAAAAGCCTTGTGGAGTGGAAAGATGAGCGCAAACATCAAATTAACTAAACGCAACGTCCTTGGGAACAGAGCATTATGAGCATACACATTCAACAAGTTAATAAGCGTTTTAGTGATTTTGTTGCCGTGGACTCGGTCAATTTAGAGATCAAAACCGGAGAGCTGACAGCCCTTTTAGGCCCATCCGGCTCAGGCAAAACAACTTTACTCAGGATTATTGCCGGACTCGAACAGGCCGACAGTGGCATAGTCAGATTTAATGGCGAAGACATCACCACACAGCATGTGAGTGAACGCGGTGTCGGTTTTGTATTCCAACATTACGCCCTATTTAAACATATGACTGTATTCGAAAATGTCGCCTATGGACTCACAGTCAGACCACGAAAAACACGTCCGAGTAAGGCAGACATTGCCGATAAGGTGCATTCATTACTCAAACTCGTCCAATTAGATTGGACTGCTAATCGCTATCCATCACAACTTTCAGGCGGTCAAAGGCAACGCATCGCACTCGCCCGCGCGCTTGCGGTCGAACCTAAGGTTCTACTGTTAGACGAACCCTTTGGCGCGCTCGATGCAAAAGTCCGCGCAGAATTACGCCGCTGGTTAAGACGCTTACACGATGAGATTAATGTCACTACCGTATTTGTGACCCATGATCAGGAAGAAGCACTCGAAGTCGCAGATAAAATTGTAGTGATGAATCAAGGTCGTATCGAGCAGCAAGGTACGCCAGAAGAAGTCTATGATAATCCAAGCAATCCTTTTGTGTACGAGTTTCTTGGCAATGTGAACCTATTTCATGCCCGGGTAAAACAAGGGCATAGCACTATAGGCAATATCCACATACCCTCACCTGAACACACAATTAGCGAAGAGCAACAAGGCTTGGCCTATGTTCGCCCACACGAAATCGAGGTACTGACACAACCAACTGAAAATGCCCTTAAAGTCAGTTTAGACTTAGTGACCATAGTTGGCCCTGCAGTGAGATTAGAAGTCCTAACTGAGCTAGATAACCAACTGATCCATGTTGAATTATCTAAAGTGCAATTTAAACAGCTTGGCATAAACAAAGGTGATAGCGCTTGGATCCAGCCACGCTATACCAAAGTCTTTTTAGGGGAAGGCATTTAGCCACTCACCGCCATAATCAATAGATCAGAACTTCAAGGTCAAGGACTGACCTTCTCCCATTCCCTGCCACTCAACACTCAAATCCATAATCTCATTGAGAATATGATCAAAATCTGTTTGGTTAACAGTAGGAACGGCTAAGTCTCGACTGCTACAGGCTTGCTCTAACAGATAAATAAAGCCGTCATAGGTTGGCGTTTCGCCCGACCAGAGTAGCGACTGCAAGGTCTCGACTATGGATTCGGTTTGCCACACTTCCGTTTTATCTGCGATAGCGCGGGAGGTTTCATTATGTTCCAAGGCGAAGCTGATATCGGCGCCAGCTCTGATCTGCGAGAAGAAAGCCCCTTGAATATGCAGACGTTTTTCAACCACATAATGAATCATATCGTGGGGAGCAATGCCCTGTTCTGGCATTTGGGTTTGAGTCGCACTACCGTCCATGCGCACGCAGCGCAACTGGCCATAACGCTGAGTACCTTTAGTGAAGATGACTTGCATAAAACCATCCTTAGTATTTTGATTAACGCATGCATAATGCGAACTCAAGTATAGTCCAACTCTGCGCCAGCATTAGAAAAACAACAACACTCTGCCGTTATAAATTACGCTGGATAAAGCGGAAACACTCTTCTGCCGCTAAGGGTTTACTAAAGTAAAACCCTTGCACTAAGTCGCACCCCATGCTCGACAATAATACCAATTGCGCCTCGTTTTCAACCCCTTCAGCGACCACAGTTAACCCCAATTCATGGGACATAGAAATAGTTGCAGCGCTAATGGCTGCATCGTTCGAGTCGGTCTCAATATCCTTCACAAAGGATCGGTCGAGCTTTAACCTGTCTAAGGGCAAGAGTTTCAAATAGGATAAAGAGGAATATCCTGTACCAAAATCATCGATGGCGAGCTCGATACCATGTTGACGTAATTCCGCTAATAGGCGCGCATTCTGCTCAGGATATTGCATCGCCACACTCTCGGTAATCTCCAGCTCCAGCGCGCCTTTGCCCAACTTATGCTTCACCAGCACATTGGTAATATCGGCGACTATCGTATCCTTACGGAGTTGATGCGCTGACAGATTCACTGCCATTCGCAACTCAGTGGCACCCGCAGCACGCCAGACAGCAAGTTGCGCCATCGCCGTTTCTAACACCCATTGACCAATTGGGATGATCATGTCGATCTCTTCGGCAATGGGAATAAAACGGTCAGGCGCTATCATGCCAAATTCGGGATGCTGCCAGCGCACAAGCGCTTCGACACTGACCACTTGCCCGCTTCTAATATCAATTTGTGGCTGATAATGCAGTCGTAATTCGTCGTTTGCTAACACTTGCCTCAGGCCAGTTTCAATATGCTGGCGCTCAGTGATCAAAGTGTTCATTGCCGCAGTAAAGAATTGATAGTTATTGCGTCCAGCCGCTTTTGCGCGGTACATGGCCATATCGGCATTTTTCATCAAGGCTTCAACACTGTCACCATCATTGGGAAATAAACTGATCCCTATACTTGGCGACGAATGTAATGCTTGATTATTAATCACATAGGTTTGACTCAAACCACTGCGCAGCGCCTCGGCTAAACTGGCCACTTCATCATGGTTTGTATCAGACAAGGCAACCACAAACTCATCGCCCCCCAAACGCGCCACAGTATCATTATCACCAACGATGTATTTCAAACGTCGGGCAACCTCTAGCAGCAGTTGATCGCCCACATGATGGCCCAAGGTATCGTTGATATTTTTAAAGTGGTCCATGTCGATAAACATTACCGCTATTTGGCTGTGGGATACCAGAGCATCCTTAAACACCACTTCGAGGCGCGACTGCAAGCTCAGTCGATTAGGCAATAAGGTCAAAGAGTCATGATGGGCAAGGAAATGAATGCGTTCCTCACTGACTTTACGCTCACTGATATCGGTAAAGCTGCCAATATAGTGACTCACAGCACCAGAATCATCCCGCACCACAGACATCATCAACCATTTCGGGAAATCGTAGCCTTGTTTATGCCTATCCCAGACTTCACCTTGCCAGAAACCCGTTTGCTCGAGGGCAGCACGGACTTGAGAATCGATACTTTTATCCGTTCGTTCAGCCTCTATAAAACGGCAGTTTTTACCAATAATGTCCTCTCGGGAATAACCCGTGATCTGAGAAAATGCGCTATTCACATCCACAATAATATCGTTGGCATCCATAATCGTGATGCCTTCACCACTCTGCTGAAATACTTGCGCCAAGAGATTTACCCGCGCAACGGTACGCTCCTGCTCGGTAATATCTTCGACGATAAACAAAATTAGCTGTTCACCATTGGCACCAGTAACTAAAGCCCCGTTAAGGCGCACCGCAACTAATTGGCCATTTTTATGTAAATAATGCTTCTGATAGGGGCCGTAACGGCGCGTCTGCTTTAAGCGCTCTAATTGCTCATCTTCACTTAATTGATAACGCTTTGGGGTAAGAACCCAAGGATCAAGTTGATTAAGCTCATCGAGTGAATAACCCGTAATCGCTTGAAAGGCGGGGTTAATCGCCACAAATTGACCATCGTCTAAACGTTTAAGCACATGCCCCACTGGGGCCTTATCAAATAGGTTTCGATATTTTTGCTCACTTTCGACCAAGGTAGCTTGAAAAGCCTGACGGCGGGCAATTTCCTTCGACAATGCCATGGTTTTTTCTGTCACTTTTTCGGCAATACGTTGGCGCTCGCCGGAGGAAACCAGTGTCATACCGCCCACGACCGCACAAGTGATAAAGGCGAGCAGAAGCATCAGTAGCGATAAGCTAAAAGTATCGCCCATCAGTACCGCATAGGATTGATAAATCACTATATGCCAATGACGATCAGCTAACATCAGATTTGCCTGAAAATACTGCCCAGTTTTATCGCTGAAGAGCTTGCTGCTAAATTCGGGAAACGATTTTTGAGTATTGCTATAAAGTAAGGTACCGCCCGCACTCATATCTGTCAGTTGCCACTGCAACCCTTTTACACTATCAACATCATCAATAATGCCTTGCAAATCAATTACAGCTGAACAAAACCCTGAGATCTTACCCAATCGGTCAAAAGCAGGAGCAATGAGTAAGGTGCCACCAGGGCCATTGGGATCTTGTGCTAATTGAATCTTGGCTGTCATCACGGGTGCTAACGTCGCACGCACTTTTGCGATGGCTGCGGCTCGCGTCGGCTCACTATTGAGATCTAATCCCAAGGCCGCTTCATTACCTATCTGCGGCTGAATATACATCACAGGGACTAGCCAACCATCAGTATTCGCCTGCCAGCCTTCGGGACGAGTCACTTTGTAGGAACCACCAACCACAGAACGAATGGATGCCTCAAAACTTTGCTGATCGGCTGCCGCCACAAGCGGTGACCAAGACCAAGCTCTAAAGCCATCTTTCATCAACATATTTCGTTTGCCAAACTGTATAAACTCATCCTCAGAAACCTGATCGCTATTATCAAACAAGCTCGCTAAGGCAACGATTTGCTGCAGGTTAGCATCTTGAAAACTTTCAATATTACTAATCACGGCATTAGATTGGATCTGAAACTTATCCTGTAACTGTTGGCGCTGGTTCATATCAGAGTAGTAATAAATCCCCACGCAAAATAAAAAACCCACCAGCAAAGGCACACCCGTCTGAATGCGGCGAGAACGCCAAATAACTCGCTTATCAAATAACAACATAGTCAGAGGGATAAAAATCACAGCGCCGAGCAAATCCCCCGTCCACCAATTCACTAAACTTCCCAGTAAATCTGACTGTGGAATCGTACCGTGGATCACTAAGGCACTGTTGCCAAAAACGGTCGCCACAATACAAGTGAAGGCTAAGCTCAAGCAGGATTTAATGACGGTATTAGGATTATCTAAGGTGAATAAATGATCGACTCGCCCAAGAACATGGGCTGAAAGCACAGCCTGTATACAAGTTCCAATCGAGATGGCAAAGGGTAACCAACCAAAATGGATATGCCCGCCAATATTGATGTTGATCAGCAAGGAACCAATAAACACGCCAATCCAAGGCGCATATTCTTTCCATAAAACACAAGCGGCAATAGCAATACCTGCGGCAGGCCAAATTGCAGCAGAATATCCGGGCGGTAAAGCAATCATCAAGCCTAATTTACCTACAACAATGTAAGCTAAGGCGATGAAAATGTTTACCTTAAGGTATGGGATAAATGACTTTATGTGTAGTCCTTCATGCTGACGCACTTCAAGAATTGAGAAGCATCATGCCCTACTCACAGGCTCAATCTCAAGCACATATCAGGGGCGAGATAAGTTCACAGTTTAATAATCGGTTTATCTAATGTAAATAGCGTAAATGACTGACGCAATCACTCATTTAACGTGATGTTTTTATTTGGGATGCCGATCTCAAATGCACTTAATCACACAGCCAAACTTGGCGAGCCCAATCTTGCGACAAACAAGCTAACCCATCAAGACAACTATCGGCAACATTAGCCCGCCATAGAAGTTAAGCTTAGTCTTTTTGCGGGTAAAGCTAACATGTTTATAGGGGCTGTAATCAACTCAATGACACCACAAGCAAATCAACTTTAGTTAAAATGAATAAATGAGAGGCTTCACAATTTTTTATTTTATGAGAACGAAATCAGTTTAAATTCTGTTAATTTTGTAAAGTTAACGATCAAATTTAGTTTTAATTAAGGTTTTTTTAATGCTAAAGCCCTTTTACTACGGGGATCCGCTTTCATTCAATAGCCGCTTCTTGGTATCCTCCTGCCGCATAAAAAAGTTACATGCTGAATATTTTTTGTTCTGCCAACTGACTCCTTTTCCCGTTCAGCCGGACTCATTAATTGAAATTAGCTCTTAGCCAATTCATTGCTGAAAGATTGAACCTAACTATTCGGCTTTCAACCTTTAGCATGACAAATCTAACCCTGTTTTTCGGGTTATTGTTTGTGCTGCCTATTGCTGACGTTTTATCCGTGTTGATCGGCGGTTGTGTCGATATTAGTGAATTAATCAGCCTCAGCAATGGCTTTTTAGTCGAGTTTATCGGCGCCAGTCTGCTCAGCCTATTATTGCTCAACCCCCTCGTTATCCTGCAGTTATGGCATTTAATCGACTGCTGCTTCAAATTTTTCAATCATCTCGATTTAACTAACGCTTCACTTTTTTTAGCACCCCCAAGGCTAAAATCCCTCGAACATACCGCCCACGGTTGTCGCGCTCCGCCATTTTAACCCTCTGTTTTTAAATTCAAATTAAGCATTAAGCGCTGAAAGCTGATCTTAGATTTGCCTCGGAATGGCGGCACATTGTTGTGTCATGCCTCTTGGGTCTCAGGATTTGCGCTCAGATAACGCCGCTTAGTGCGACTGCCGGTTAATGCTTGGCAGAGTTGTAAACCTTAGGGTTAGAGGAATCTTCCTTTGTTAATTCGAAAATTAAGTAAAGCAGCAATCGCGGCAGTAGCACTCATGCTCGCGGGTTGTGATGGCGGTGTGTTGGACCCTAAGGGCCAAATCGGTATCGATGAAAAACACCTGATTATCGTCGCCACCCTACTCATGCTCATTGTCGTTATCCCTGTGATTGCCATGACATTGTACTTCGCGTGGAAATACCGCGATGGCCGTGATCAGGAAATCTACGCGCCTAAATGGGCACACTCAACGGCGATTGAAACCGTAGTGTGGATAGTGCCGATTGTGATCGTGATAGTGCTCGGTGTGATCACTTGGGGTTCGACCCATGATCTTGATCCCTATAAACCTTTAGAACACGAAGCTAAACCCGTCACGGTTGAAGTAGTGTCGCTGGACTGGAAATGGTTATTCATTTACCCAGAACAAGGCGTGGCATCGGTCAATGAGTTGGCGTTCCCGGCCAATGTGCCGGTGAACTTTAAGATCACCTCTGACACTGCGATGAACTCCTTCTTCATCCCTCAGTTAGGCAGCCAGATTTATTCTATGGCGGGCATGACCACTAAATTGCATTTGATCGCTAACGAGCCAGGCACCTTCGACGGTATCTCGGCTAACTACAGCGGCGCTGGATTTGCGGGCATGAAGTTTAAAGCGATTGCCACTCAAACACCTGCTGACTTCGAGGCATGGGTTGCCAAGTTAAAACAACAGGGCAAGACATTGGACTCAGCGGCCTATGCCACACTGGCTAAACCGAGTGAATACAATCCAGTTGAATACTTTGGCTCAGTGAGCAAAGGGATGTTTGACCAAATCGTGATGCAATACATGCACATGGACTCACATGAGGGCATGAAAGGTCACGAAGGAATGGACATGCACGCAGGCATGGAACACATGGGCACTGAGCACACATCTGACATGGCAGACATGAAAGGTATGCACGACATGGCACATATGGCAGGCGAGCACGCGATGGAAAATACACAGAACATGGCCGACATGGATAGCTCAACACCTTCTGTACCGTCATTAACACAAGACTCATCCACAGAACCTTCATCATTAGAGCACTCATCCACTCACAAAGTGGAGGCGGAGTAATCATGTCATTTCTCGGTAAATTAAGCTTAGATGCGATTCCGTATCACGAGCCCATCATCATGGTGACCCTAGCGGTCGTCGCTGTGGTAGGTTTGTATATCGCAGCCTTGATCACTAAACACAAAAAATGGAGTGTACTCTGGAATAATTGGTTAACCTCAGTTGACCATAAACGCCTCGGTATCATGTACATAGTGTTGGCTTTGGTGATGCTCATTCGTGGCTTCTCCGATGCCATTATGATGCGTACCCAGCAAGCACTCGCCACCAACGGCGCCGCAGGTTATCTGCCGCCAGAACATTACGACCAGATCTTCACCGCCCACGGCGTGATCATGATTATCTTTATGGCGATGCCATTTATGATAGGTCTAATGAACTTAGTAGTGCCGCTGCAGATTGGCGCACGCGACGTTGCCTTCCCCTTCTTGAATAACCTCAGTTTCTGGCTGACCGCCTCTGGCGCTGTGCTGATCAATATTTCATTGGGTTTAGGTGAATTTGCTAAGACAGGTTGGGTGGCGTATCCCCCCCTCTCAGAGCTGGCTTACAGTCCGGGGGTTGGAGTCGATTACTATATCTGGGCACTGCAAATTTCAGGCATAGGGACGACCTTAACCGGGGTGAACTTTATCGCCACCGTACTGAAGATGCGTGCCCCAGGCATGAAGCTGATGCAAATGCCAATCTTCACTTGGACTTGTACTTGGGCGAACATACTGATCGTCGCGTCATTCCCAATCTTAACCGCCGTGTTAGCCATGTTAACGCTCGACCGTTACATGGATTTCCACTTTTTCACCAATGACGGTGGCGGTAACGCCATGATGTATATCAACCTATTTTGGGCGTGGGGACATCCTGAGGTTTACATCCTGATTTTGCCTGCTTTTGGTATTTTCTCCGAGGTGATCTCAACCTTTACGGCTAAGCGTTTGTTCGGTTACACCTCTATGGTGTGGGCGAGCGGTGCGATTTCAATTTTAGGTTTCATCGTTTGGTTACACCACTTCTTCACTATGGGCTCAAGTGCCAACGTCAACGCTTTCTTCGGGGTGATGACTATGGTGATTGCGGTTCCAACCGGGGTGAAACTGTTTAACTGGTTGTTCACTATCTACCGTGGCCGCCTACGGTTAACTGTACCTGTGTTGTGGACGCTAGGCTTTATGGTGACTTTCACCATAGGCGGTATGACAGGTGTGCTATTAGCCTTACCGGGAGCCGATTACGTTCTACATAACAGTTTGTTTTTAATCGCGCATTTCCATAACACTATTATTGGTGGTGCGGTATTTGGTTACTTAGCTGGCTTTGCTTACTGGTTCCCGAAAGCGACAGGTTTCCACTTGAATGAACGTTTAGGTAAAGCGTCATTCTGGTGCTGGCAAATCGGTTTCTACGTGGCCTTTATGCCGCTGTACGTATTAGGCTTTATGGGTATGACGCGCCGAATTAGTCATACGGATAACCCAGCATGGAACCTGTGGATCTACTTAGCCGCCGTGGGTGCTTGCATCATCATGGTCGGTATCATTCTGCAGTTTATCCAACTGTACGTGAGTATCCGTGACCGCGACCAAAACCGCGATACTACGGGCGATCCATGGAATGGCCATACTTTAGAGTGGTCAACCGCTTCCCCACCGCAGTTCTATAACTTCGCTAAGCTGCCACAGGTTGCTGATATCGATGCCTTTACCGATGCGAAAGAAAAAGGCTTGGCTTATCAAGGCCTCAAACACTATCAGCCAATCCATATGCCGAAAAATACCTCAAGCGGTATCTTAATGGCGCTGGGGATCACTGCCGCGGGTTTTGCCGCTATTTGGCACATTCTCTGGTTAGCCATTGTGGGCTTAGTGGGCGCGTTTATCGTGTTCTTATTCCGTGCCTATAACAATGACGTCGACTATTACGTGCAACCCGATGAAGTGGCTCGCATTGAAAATGCCCACTTAAACAATGTAGTAAGGGGCTGATATGAGTATTGCAATCCCAGCAGATTTAGAAGTAGCTCACGCAGAAGATCATCACGAACACCATGATACGAGTGGCAACACTCTGTTTGGTTTTTGGATTTACCTGATGACCGACTGCATTTTGTTTGCCTCGGTTTTCGCAACCTATGCTGTGCTCTACATGAACACGGACGGTGGCGTTTCGGGTAAAGACATTTTCGAATTGGACTTTGTGCTGATCGAAACTGCCGCCCTGCTCGTTAGTAGTATTACCTATGGCATGGCGCTGATTTTTGCTAAACGCCATAACAAAGCCGCGACCTTGGCTTGGTTACTCGTCACCTTCGCCCTCGGTTGTGTGTTTATCGGGATGGAAGTCTATGAGTTCCATCACCTGATTGAACACGGCAATGGCCCACAGCGTAGCGCTTTCCTGTCGTCCTTCTTCACCCTTGTCGGTATGCACGGCTTGCACGTGACCGCAGGTCTGATTTGGATGGCGATTAT
Organism: Shewanella sp. SM23; assembly: GCF_025654295.1. Taxonomy (NCBI): domain Bacteria; kingdom Pseudomonadati; phylum Pseudomonadota; class Gammaproteobacteria; order Alteromonadales; family Shewanellaceae; genus Shewanella; species Shewanella sp. SM23. Next base: position 119,613 of record NZ_JAKKRM010000009.1, on the reverse strand, counting down.
GATGATTGAAGTGGCGAAAACCGGTTTAGGTCATCGCAGCATCACCCGCCTGAGCTGCTTAAGCCTGTTCTGGCATTTCCTCGACATAGTGTGGATTTGTGTATTCACGGTCGTGTATTTATTGGGAGCACTGTAATGAGCGCACATAGTCATACTGATAAGCATAGCCATGGCACTGACGATCTGGCCGCGAGCATTAAGTCATATCTAATGGGCTTTGTGCTGTCAGTGGTATTAACCGCCATTCCATTTTGGGCCGTAATGACCCATCACTTCGAGAAAGCGACCACCCTCAGCTTAGTGCTAGTGATGGCGATAGTGCAGATAGTGGTACATCTTAAGTACTTCTTGCACTTAGATTTCTCGAAAGAAGGCAAAGTAAATACCTTCTCCTTCCTGTTTACCGCCCTGATTATTGTCATGGTCGTCGGCCTGTCGGTGTGGATCATACTCGAAGCCAACGCTTTGATGATGTAACGAGAAACAGTCTATGCAAACACAAGACAGATTTATGTCACCGCAATGGAAAGCACGCTTCAAAGGGTATGTGCAGGTTACTAAGCCTGGCATCATTTTCGGGAATCTGATTTCCGTTGCTGGCGGTTTTTTATTAGCCGCCAAAGGCGACGTAAATTTGGTCTTGATGCTGGCGAGCTTAGTAGGATTGTCCTTGGTTGTAGCCTCGGGCTGCGCTGTCAATAACTGTATTGACCGTGATATCGACGCCAAAATGCAGCGAACCTGCAAACGCGTGACCGTCACGGGCGAAATTGCCGTGGGTAACGTACTTGCATTTGGACTCGCCTTAGGTGTGTTAGGCTTTAGCATCTTAGCCTTGTTTACCAATGCATTAGCCCTGCTATTTGCCGTTATTGGTTACATCGTTTATGTGGGGGTTTATAGCCTCTACATGAAACGTAACTCAGTGTATGGCACTTTGGTTGGCAGCTTCTCGGGCGCAGTACCGCCCGTGGTTGGCTATTGCAGCGTGACAGGGCAAATGGACATGGGTGCAGCTATTTTGCTGTTGATGTTCAGTCTATGGCAGATGCCACATTCCTATGCCATCGCGATTTTCCGTTTTAATGACTATGCGGCCGCTAATATTCCTGTGCTGCCGGTTGCAGAAGGCATGACCAAAGCAAAACTGCATATCGTGCTTTATATTGCCGTGTTCGCCTTAGTCAGTGCGCTGCTGCCACTCGCGGGTTATACAGGTATCGCCTTTATGGCAGTCACCTGCGCAACCAGCCTGTGGTGGCTTGCCATGGCATTAAAAGGTTATCGCCACGGCGTCGACATGCACCGCTGGGCTCGCCAAGTATTTGGTTTTTCAATCATCACTATTACGGCGCTCAGTGTGACTATGGCGCTCGACTTCCAAGTTGTGAGTCAGGCACCACTACTCACTTTAGTGAAGTAAACCCTAAGCTTTCAGCTAGTTGTCTAGTCCTGAAATAAGTTGATAATACAAAAGCGCTAACCAAGATTAGCGCTTTTTTTCTCTCCTAAAACAGCCCCTGATGCATCACTTCTAAGTGAACATCATTCGCCACCACATACCAGGCAGGCTCGTAAAGCCAGTCGTGTAGTGTTTTAACTCACCCTCTTTAAAGATCATAATGGTTGGCGTCGCCTGCAATGACCAATCACGGGCAATCTTGCTGTCACTATCGTTAATAGTGTCAAAGCCATAGCCTTGATGCTGAAGATATTTTCTCAGTTTCTCATCCTCCCCCGAATTCATGGCAACCGTCACCACGGGGTAATAGGCCGACATTTGATTGACTGCCGGGCTGACAAAATTACACACAGGGCACCAAGTGCCCCAGAAGTACACTAATACCGCCTGATCTTGGCTTAACTTGGCAATATCAAGTGCTTCCCCAGCCAACGTCGTCCCTTGGAGCTGCGGCAAATTATCCCGCGGGATATCTTTGCCGCGCCAGATGTCCATCACGCTGGTCACGATAAGAGCAATGAGCAGCCAAAGTGCCAGCTGCTTAATCCAGCCCAATATGCGTTTAGGTAAAGATGTCGAAACCTGTTCGGCGCTCATATTTTCAGTTTCCTTTGGCGGCATCTTAACTGCTCTTCTGCGTCTTATCTTTAGCGGCAATCGCGGCTTCGAGCTGCTCTTTTAACACTTCGTAAGGCACTAATCCGGGAATAAGCGTATCGGCCACTATCATACTTGGCGTGCCTCCTATGCCTAACTCATTCATTAAATTAACATTGTCATCGACCATTTTAGCCACGCGCGCATCTGTGTTGCCGACCCAACGCTCAGTTGCCGTCAGTTTAGCGACCTTAGCGATGGCGGCGGCATCGAGTCCACGCGGACTCGACATCAACATATCCTTCACCTTGAGATACTTTTCAGGCTCGTTTAACCAAACCGTTTGGGCAAAATCGACCGCCATTTTAGAGCCTTCGCCCTGCAGCGGCACCATTTTGACTATGATTTTTAACTGCGGAAATTCTTCAATCAGCTGGTTCAGCGAAGGCTCGATTTTCTTGCAGTATGGGCAGTTAAAATCGGTGAAGTACACCATCTCAATCTCAGGTGTCGCAGAGCCCTTCCACGGATCGCTTTTGGTCTCATACATGGCTTTATGGTGGGTCACTAGGCTCGTTTGCATGGCTGTATTGGCCCCCTCTTGCTCCCTTGCTTGCCACGCAATAATTGCTTCTCTCATTAGGTCAGGATCATTGATCAAGGCATCTTTAAGAATCGCTCGCACCTCTTGCTGCTGGGCCGCCGATAAACTGCTGTCTTTGGCATAGGTCATGGTGCTCACCGAAGGCAAGGAAACCACCAGCATTGCCATGGCGACACCCGAGACAGCAAACATCTGTAACTTGCGATGTTTGAATAAAGAGCTAAATTTCGACATTTGGGTGCCTCCAATGGCTTGAGTTTTCTGCATTGATTCAGTGTTGTTTTGTGCTTCAATTGTCTGTTTCATAATCGATTTCCATTGTCTTAAGTCAGAGTTATCCCTGACCTGAGTATTTGTTGAGTGCCACTCGACTCGCTATTGAATGAGACTCGCCAGTGATATTGCCGAGTGACATGTCCGAGTGAATGGCTGTTCGTTAGCGTTATTTCCCTTCCGCTACGGATGACTTTTCAGGGGACGCTGAGGCCTGCTCAATCGCAGCAAGCACAAGCTCAGTCGATAGAATTTCCGGCAGCTCAATCCCCTGCGGCGCACCCGGGCCATAAACCACGTTGAATGGCACCCCAAAACGATTATGGCTTTGCAGGTAGTGAGTAATGGGCTCAGAAGGCGTGGTCCAATCGCCCTTCATCGGCACAATATGCTGCTGTTGCAACAGGCTATAAACAGGGTCTTGCAAGATCACGCCAACTTTATTGGCCTTACAGGTGATACACCAATCGGCAGTCACATCGACAAATACTGTCTTGCCTTGTGCGACCTGCTGATTAATCAATGCTTGATCCAATGGCATCCAAGCAAGATCCGCAGGTAAAGGTTTAGCCCACTGGTTCGCCGTCATAAATGCAATAACCGCCGACAGTAAAATGCCGATACCTAAGCAGCTCACAATGGCAATCGCGCCATATTTTTTAGCCATAAACACCATAAATATCAGTGTAATAATGCCAGATAATGGCCACAGGTAGATTGTATCAATGAAGCTGGACAACAGGCTAATGAGCCATAAACTGGTGAGTAGCAACATGCCGGAGAAAAACACTTTGACTGTGTTCATCCAGCGACCGGGTTTAGGGAAATAACCCGCCACCTGCGGAAATGCCGCTACTATCAACCAAGGGAACGCCATACCCACGGCCAACGCGGTGAAGATGGCAAACAAGCTCAGTACATCGGCGCCCAAAGCGAAGGCGACCGCAGTACCCAAAAATGGTGCACTGCACGGTGTCGCCAGTAGCGTAGCAAACATGCCCTGTAAAAAGTGCCCGCTGTTATTATTGCCGCCCGTTGTCGCTAACTTGGTTTGCACGTTAGAGGGTAAGTTAATCTCAAATACACCTAACATATTGAATGCAAACACTGTGGTCACCAGCGCCATAAAGCCGATAAACCAAGGATTTTGGAACTGCACGCCCCAACCAATCGCTTGACCCGTGAGCTTAAGCATTAAGATAAAGCCAGCCAGTAACCAAAATGAGGCCAATATCCCCAGCGCTGATGCGATGAACTGTTGACGGATTTGATTACGCTTAAGATCAGGCGCAGCAACCACTGAACTGAGCTTCATGCCGAGTACTGGTAACACGCAAGGCATGACGTTTAAGATCAAACCACCGATAAGCGCTAACAAAATCATGCCAAATATCGAGGTGCTTTCTTGGGTAATCACCACAGGCTTAACTTCGGCGCAGTATTCCAACGCCCGCTCGCTATCGACGACAGTCATGTTCAGCGATTTACCTAAGACTTCAGGCTCGCCCAGCCAACTTTTACCGCTAAAAATACCGACCAATTGCTTGCCGTTAACATCGCTTTCACTCGGTTTTAAGCTCACTAGCTTAAATGTGGTATCTGGCTCGCCATCGATAATCACGGCTGGACTTTGCCAGTTGGCATCATTGAGTCTGACTTCAAGTTGACCTTTGGCGGCATCCCAACCCATTGTCATAGCAGGATTTTGGCCCTCTTGGGTCAACACTTTTTGTGGCACAAGCGACACGGCTTTGTTGTAAGCCAACATGGCATCGGTGTCCGCTTGCAGCGCATTGGGCGTGAAGTCGAGACTAATCTGATAATCCGTCAGTACACAGATAGTGGTACAAGTCGACAAGGTCACTTTGCCACGCAGCTGAGTTGGCGCAGCGATATCATCGACTTTTAGGGTTAATGGAAAGGTGGTATTCCCTTTATAACCAAAGGTTTGTAATCCCAATAATGAGAATTCCTCTGGCACAGGCCATCTCCAATCCACTTGCTGTAGATTGCGTGAGCCATCCCATTTTATCGTCGGCGCGATACCGCCTTCCCCAGGACTACGCCAATAGGTTTTCCAATCGCCCTCAAGTTGTACTTCAAGCACAGCGGGCAAAGTATTCGTTGCAGGATCAACCTCCCCCGTTAGCATAAAACGTACTTTGGCTGGCGGGTGATTATCATTAACCAACCACCCCGTCGATGCGGCCATTAGCGACGGACTCGTCACTATCAAGGCGAGTATCCAGAATCTGGTTAACATGGATTTTAATGTACTCATTTTGTCCCCCAAATATGCATTAACTGTTTGTTATTCAATTGCATATTAATCTCTTCGATATATCGTCAGCATTTGCCATTGCAATACTTAAGCGCTGTTAGACCAAGCTAAGTTAAACAAGACTCTGTGATGCTGCGTGCATGCTTACCTTGCTTCTAGGCCATATAAATATTGGCTAACGCTATGTTCTGGTTACCAATATCGTAATGGCTTAAGAAACATCAGCGTGATAGCAGGCTTAAGTTCAAGCAGTCAGATAGGGAGGTGTGATGTGTAAAATCGGATGTTCTGCAGCCGCTTAACTTTCTTTTCTACCGGCAAACTGGCGAGAAAAGTCAAATATTGACTGAGAGAAAGCATGCCTAAACAAACCCACCTATCAAATTGATAAATAAGTTTTTATTCTTGAAAGCGACAATGTGTGAGATGTATTCGCCTAGGTTTAGCTTGATAACCTTGTATGGGTAACAGTGTTATCACGCGGGAGGCGCGGGGAAGTAACGGCAGTAGGAACAGCAGGATAAGAAATGGGATGGTACTCGGAGTGTCGATACAGGTTCGGATCGATTTCTCAGACAATTCACATTTTTTAGGTTCACTTTTGACCAGCTCAGTACCCGCCGCTTGAGCATCGGCGTGGCTAGCCATATTGTTTGAAGCTGAACTGGCGTTTAAAGCTGAGTTGGCGCTAAAACCAGCACCAGAAAAAGACGTAGCCGACATCGCTTGCGCGCTCGACTCCTTGAGCAACAAGTTAAGTATTCCACTATTTTGAGTCAAACAGAACAAGGTCAGAATGGTAAACACCATCACGCCCCATAGGTTGCCTGTTTGCTTAGTCGATAACTTAGAAATTTGGATTTCCCTTCGTCTTATTCTTTGATAATAAAGATAAAAAATGAGTGTCTTTCAACAGATAGCTGAAGATAAGACCGGCGGATTGTAACAATAGTTCATCAACAAGCAAATTATTTTGCCTTGCCTGAGTCAAGCCATAGTCCACCATTTCAATAAAACCGCGCTTTGCTGACGGATAATTTGAGTAACAACGACCTAAGTTCTTACCATCATACTCAACAAGTTTTTATGCTCTAACATATTGATTCTGCATAACTAGCCACAGCTTAAGCAAAGCCCGCCAGAGTGACTCTTGTGCAGGCTTATTAATGACTGGAATCAAACTTTTTGCCTACTTTTGCCTAAAAGATAAATACAGACAAAGCTTATGCAGAAAACCCACCATCAATCATCAAACTCGCACCAGTGATATAGCCCGCTTCTGGACCCGCGATAAAGGCGACAAAGCTTGCGATCTCTTCGGCTTTACCAAAACGCCCTAGGGCGCCCATCGCTTTAACGGGCTCAGATGAATCACCGTTATCAGGGTTCATATCGGTATCCACAGGTCCAGGCTGAATATTGTTCACCGTAATAGCTCTTGGACCTAAATCCCGCGCGAGTCCTTTGGCCAAGCCGACTAAGGCCGATTTACTCATGCCGTAAATCGCACCACCTACAAACGGAATACGCTCAGCGTTCGTGCTACCGATATTGATGATCCGGCCGCCGTCATTCATGTGCAGCGCGGCTTCTTGACTGGCCACAAACACACTGCGCACATTAGTGTTAATTGTTCGCTCCCAGTCCTCTAACGTCAGGTTCTCGATGCTATCCCAAATCAACGTACCCGCATTATTGACCACTATATCTAAGCCACCGAAATGCGCTTTGGTCTCGCGGATGGCACGACGAATCGCCTCCGGCTCTGTGCTGTCGGCCTTAATGGCAATGGCTTGACCACCATGGGTGATAACTTCGTCAACAAGCAATTGTGATTGGGCTTCAGATGACACATAGGTAAAGGCAACTGCGGCGCCGTCACTCGCCAATCTTTTAACGATAGCAGCGCCGATACCACGACTACCACCTTGCACAAAAGCCACTTTACCTTGCAGATTATTTGACGATTTCATAGTTTGCTCACTCAATAGGAAGTTAAGGTTGATTGTATAGAAAAACCTTTTTAATCAATCACAAAATGGCGTTCGCCCGTTAGTTAACGCTCTTTTTCATACTGTGGTAGTAGCTTACGTGATTCACTTGCCATGATTAAGTCACTAAAATGACCTTCACTAAGTCCTATAAGGAATCAATTGCCGTGATAAATAATCAATTTGTTGAGATACGCCATTTCGTCACAGTTGCCCAGCTCGGCAGTTTTTCCTTAGCGGCGCAGGCGTTAGGCATGACTGGTTCGGCAGTTTTTCCTTAGCGGCGCAGGCGTTAGGCATGACTGGTTCGGCGCTCAGTAAAAGCATAGTGCGATTAGAAACCCGCTTAGGCACTAAGCTGCTGCACCGCACCACAAGGCGTGTGAGCTTAACCAATGATGGCGATTCATACCTCACAGATTGCCAAAATGCCATGGCAATCCTAGACAATGCACAGAGCCGACTCGGCAGCGAACAGCAAATTCCCTCAGGTCGAGTGCGAGTGGATTTACCTGTGACGTTTGGGCGGCGATATATACTGCCAACCCTATTATCGCTATCGCAAAAATATCCCAAGCTCGAGTTATCCATTACCTTTAACGATAGAGCGACTGACCTGTTCAATGATGGCATTGATTTGGCGGTGCGTGTCGGACAACTCGGCGACACTGTGGATTTAGTCGCCCGCAGATTAGGGGAACAACGCCGAGTGATCTGCGCGTCTCCCGCCTATTTCGCTCGACTTGGCACGCCACAAGGCAAAGAAGATCTCAGCCAGCACCAATGCATTGTCGGCTGGCCGCTTGGGCAGCAACATCGCTGGTTACTTAAAAATGAGGATGGGGTCACTGAGGCCTATGACATTCCAGTACGCCACGAAATCGCTGATTGCGAAGCCATTTTAGCGACCACACTGGCGGGAGTGGGTTTAGCGCAGGTGCCAATATGGTTGGTTGAGGACTATCTTAAAACTGGTGAACTTATCTCAGTACTGGACGAACTTGCCAGTGACGACACACCCATCCACCTAATTTGGCTTAAAACCCCTTACCTTCAACCCAAGCTACGGGTGATCATCGAAGAACTGGTCGACTTAGCGAAAGCGCCCAAAAGCAGATTTAAGGCAGGATAAGTAAAAGGCCTCGACTGAGCGAGACCTTTGACTTTGGGACTAACGGTTACTTGCTTTGATGTACGGATTGGTCATAGAGAGTGATCGCTTTGCTGAGCACGTCAAAATCCGCCGAACACAAATACCGCTTTAAGCTTTCAAACTTTTCGCCAGGCCAATCGTAGATTTTTAACGCCAGTAACTCAGTAATAACGTCTTTATCAAACCGATACTTGATTAATTGCGCGGGTGATCCCGCCACAATACTGTAGGGTTCGATATTTTGGGTGACAACACTATTTGCGGCAACAACCGCACCTTCACCTATCGTCACACCTGGCATCAACATACATCTCATGCCTAACCAAGCCCCATCACCAATATGAGTATCACCTTTGCCTACGTAGGCATCCTCGATGAAATCCATAAAGGGGTATAAACAAAACCAATCTGCTCTATGCGTATGATTTCCGCCCATTAAGATCACAACTTCGGCAGCGATACACACATAATTACCGATATAAAGTTTATCGATAGACCACTTAGGTTCCCACTCACGGCTCACTTCATCGCCATGAAGATATCTCACCGCTGCTCCCTCAAAGCCAGCATCCCAGCAATCACTGTAATAGCTATGCTGACCTTTGACTATGATATTGGGATTGGTGACCACCTCGTGCAATAACTGAACTTTTGACCAATGCTTGTTCCGCATTGCAAATCCTCTTTATAAACAAAATAGTTAATACGAAACATAATGTTATGAGAAGTTTCACATTAGAATAGTCAGTGAATACGCGGCTGTTTTAGCAGAGGAATGAGTTTCATATAAAAAATCACAAGTGGGTATAAAAAAAGAAAATAGCCCATAAAACTGAAATATCGGCATGGGCTAGCCGTTGTCACTGAAAGCATACAATGTTCGCGATGAGAAAAATCTTCGCTATTTCATCGCGGCTTTTACGTAGACATCGAAACGGTTTTTCTTGGTTTCAATAACCGTATTAGGTTTAACCCCATCCAAATCTTCGGCATAATCAGGGCGCTTAACGACGACACGTTTAGTTGCTAAAGCTAAAGCTGGGGTGAGTAAGCCATCGGCATCTAAATCGGCACCGACTAAGGATTGGAATACACGCATTTCTTTTTTAACAAGGGCCGATTTATCACGGTGGGGGTACATAGGATCGAGGTAAACCACATCCACCTCTTGTGCCAATTTCGATAGTGCTTCTAGGCTAGATCCATGAAATAGGCGCATCCGCTCACGCATCCAATCGCCAATTTCAGCATCTTGATAGGCGCGGCGTAAGCCATCTTCAAGTAATGCGGCAACCACAGGATGACGTTCAACCATAGTTACTGTACAACCAAGGCTTGCGAGCACAAATGCATCGCGCCCTAAACCCGCAGTGCCATCGACCACACTCGGTGTTACCCCTTGCTTTAATCCCACCGCTTTAGCGATAGATTGGCCACGACCGCCACCAAACTTACGTCTATGAGCGACGGCGCCAGTCACAAAATCCACCACTATGCCATCGAGCTTAGGCTCATCGCGTTTATGCAGTGATAAAGTATCTGATTCAAAACGCAATTCGAAGGTCGCATTCGCATCGTAGACGAGTTGCCAACGTGCACAAATATCCACAAGTGTTGGGTATTGCTGATTGAAAAAAATCGGGGTCACAGGCTGTCTTCTAACCAACGAAAATGATGGCCATTATGCCTAAAAATCTCGTTTATGAATATGCTAGTAAGCAAAACACATCACCAAGCTCATCACTGTATTAGCCAATTTGTCTCAGTGCGCCCTTAATAATTCAAACAAGTATCACACTGTAATATACTGATTTATAAAGGCGGCAATCTATTTGTATAACAGTTTAGTGATTTATGTTATATGTTACGTCCCCAGCCAACCTGCGTGACTTCCGTACGGGATAAGGACTTTTTTTGCTTCAATGGCTAAAAGGTTTTTTGTTTATCAGGGAGCAAGATTTTTTAAATCCTGACAAAACGATATTAAAAACCAGCTTATTGCGGATTATTCTGCTCAGTGGTGCCATCTTGACCACTAGCATAGTGCTGCATAGCTCTTTAATTGCGTATGAGTTAAACCTCACTTTCATTATCAGCATTACGGTCAGTTTTTTAACCGTACTATTCCTGTCTTTATGGTTTACGCGCAAATATTTACTCGTCAGCTCTATCAGCCTGCTGGCGATGGTTATTGCAGCCTGTTTATCTATGCTGTTGTTTATCCCTGACTTTAACTTATCGCAGGTAGGTATTACTTTCTTATATACCTTGCCCTTGATGGCGCTTTTCCTGTTTGGCAGAAAAGTCGCTTTTATTATGATGTGTTTCAACGTATTGCCTTTTTTACTGCTACTGCGTAACCAAAACCTGCCTCCCATTATCGATATTGATATCAGCCTACCTGCGACCCACGCTTATCTAAACGGTTTGCTGTTTATGTTTTTTAATATCTGCATCCCGTTGTCGGCGATGCGCCTGCTAAAAACCCAGAAAATCCATGCACAGCAAATGATCCAGCATCAAAATGCACTGCAACATACATTAGATCAATATGCTGAAATCTTTGAAAATAATGGTACAGCCTCCTTCTTCTGCAATGAGGATGGAGTCATTCTCAACCTGAATAATGCCGCGAGGGAAATCGCTGGAGAAGTCACACTAAACAGCACTCGCCTATGTGACATTTTTGAACTTACCGAAGATACCAGCACGAATTTACTGGCGGCCTCGTTTCCGACCCATTTAAAGAACAATAACAGCACTAAATATCTGCTGCAAAAAGCCTCATTACAGCACCATGATACTTTGTTGTTTCACTGCCACGATGTCACAGAACAGGCAAACCATGCGATTGAACTGAGTCGACTTAAAAAGCACCACATCAGCACGCATTTCTATGATTTAGTGACAGGATTACCCAACGAAAATCACTGGTATAACCCAGCGCCAAGCTTGATCCATCAGGAAATGACCGTAGCCTTAATCAAAATTGATAATCTTAGCCAAATTAATGCTGCTTTCGGTATCAGCGTCGGAGATGCCATCCTAAAAGCCTTTGCTATTGAACTCAAAAATCGCTTTGGTCATATCGCAAAAATATACCGATTTAGAGGAGCATCGTTTGCACTCGAGTTTACTAGCCTGCCGCTTATCTCCCCTGAAAACCTAGCGCTACAATTACGCGAGCGTATTCCAACAAACCTACAACTTAAGCAAGAACAACAGACTGAATATCATCTCGAGTGCAGAGTCGGTTGCAGCTCAGGTAATAAAGCCTCACCGCAGCAAGCCGCGGAGCAATGTTTAATTGCCATAAAACAAACCACCCAAGCTAGCCCAGTGATGGTGTATTACATTGGTTTGATTAACAATCTTCTCGAAGCTTCATCGCAAAAAGCCAGAATCCGTGACGCACTGAAACACAACCGCCTTGAAATGTGGCTGCAACCTAAAGTGATGGCCAATGGCCACATTACTAGCTTTGAAGCGCTAGCCAGAATGTTTGATGAAGACGGCACTATGATCATGCCGAACACTTTTATCCCCATCATAGAGTCATCTCAATTGCAGGCGATTTTTGCGATAAAAGTCTTCAGGCAATTACTACAACTGATCCGTTCTTGGCCTAAAAATGTGCCTCTGGTTAGGATTGCCTTTAATTTATCTGGGCAAGATATTCTGTCGGATCGCTTCTTTAAGGTGTTGATCCAAACCTATATGAATCATCCTGAACTCATCCCATTGTTGGAAATTGAAATTACTGAAACCTCTGTATTTTCAACCCATAAAGAAACAGGACGACGCTTAAACACCTTAGCTCGCATGGGGGTTTCTATCGCCATTGACGATTTTGGCACTGGCCATGCGTCATTAAGCCAGCTCATTGATATCAGTGCCGACACAATTAAAATCGACCGTTACTTTGTCAGTCAAATGGGCATTAGTGAACGCCATACCCAAATTGTTAACGCCGCCATCCTGTTAGCCAAGAGCTTAAAACTCAACGTCATTGCCGAAGGTATCGAAACCGAAGCCCAATTATTGCAACTCACTGCGCTAGGATGCGAACAATTTCAAGGTTATTTATTCGGTAAACCCGCACCAGCGAATCTCTGGCTGAAAACCTTTCAAATGCAAACCCCCACACATTGGTTTGCCAATAAAAAGAGCGCCAACTGAGGCATTAAATTTACGCCTAGAACCATCGCAGGTATAATTGCCGACTGGCATTTGCCTCTCTTTGCTATGTTTGCAAATTACTAGGATTACCCCATGTTAAGTTACCGTCATGGTTATCACGCTGGCAATTATGCCGATGTGTTGAAACACGCCATCTTGCTACAAACCTTGCAGCTGATGCACAAAAAAGACAAACCACTCGTGTATATCGATACCCACGCAGGTGCGGGTGGTTATGCTTTAAGCGATGAATTTGCACAGAAAACAGGTGAATACCTCGAAGGTGTAGCTAAGCTTTGGGATAAAACTGACCTACCACAATCACTGCAGGACTATGTCGCCGCCGTGCGCCATTTTAATGAAGAAAATCCAGACGAACTAAACTTCTACCCAGGTTCACCCGCCATTATCGACATGGAGCTAGGGCCTAAAGATCGCATGGTCTTGCACGAGCTGCACAGCACTGATTATGTGTTATTGGATGATTATTTCTGCGAAGACAGACAAGTTAAAGTGATCAAAGGTGATGGCTTAAAAGGCATTATCGCCGCAGTACCACCATTAGAGCGTCGTGCTCTGGTGCTAGTAGATCCTAGCTACGAGATGAAAACCGACTACCAAGATGTGGCCGAAACCCTGATAAAAGCGCACAAGCGTTTTGCTACGGGTGTGTTTATCCTGTGGTATCCAGTCGTAAATCGCGCTCAGACCGAAGGTATGTTATCGCGCCTAGCCAGCAGTGGCATTAAACGTCAGCTGAGAATTGAACAAGCCATTAAGCCCGATTCAGATGAATTTGGCATGACAGCGGCAGGATTATGGATCATCAATCCACCTTGGCAGTTAGACGAAATCGCAACTGAATTAATGGATTACTTGGGTAAAACACTTGGACAAGTGGACGGTGACATTACCGTAAAATGGGAAGTCGGCGAGTAACCTTCGACTCAAATGGCGGCGATGATCTCCGGATTTTCGCCACTTCATTTTAGCTTATCAATACGGTTACTAAACGTCCTTCTGCTCGCGGTAACGCTTCAATAAAATTTTCACACGCTCAACATAGGCTTGGGTTTCAGGATAGGGCGGAATACCATTGTACTGAACCACGGTCGTCGGCCCCGCATTGTAAGCCGCACAGGCCAATGCGACATCACCATTGAACTGTTTTAGCATTTGTGCCAAATACTTGCTGCCACCTAAGATATTCTCTTCGGGTAAAAATGCATTCGCTACACCCATTTCTTTTGCTGTTTCTGGCATCAATTGCATTAATCCCATGGCGCCAGTTCGCGAAAGTGCACGCGCATTAAAGGCTGATTCCGCGTGGATCACAGCGCGGATTAAGGCGGGATCAAGTTGATGCTTATGGGCTGCATGGGAGATCAAGGCATCATAATTAGCGGTAAATAGCCGAATACCATTCCAGTCTATGGTCGAATCGGGACGACAGGCAAAACAGTCATATAACAAAATTTGATACTGGTTATTTGCGGGGGCTTTGTCGGTAAATACGGTGACACCATTAGCTTGTTGGTATTGATAAATTTTGAGTTTTTCTAGACCTTCACTACTCACTATGCCGCTCTGTGAGTACCGCGCCACAATACGCGGCTTAGCTTTTTCGCGCGCCTCCTCAGCATTTGCATTTATCATCAAACTCGATATCAATAATAAGCACAGGCCTAACACCTCAAATCTGCAGGGCAATGAAAAGGCTGCAAAAGTCAGTGTACGAGCAAGCGCTAAGCGAGTAAGCAACATCAAAGTCCCGTGTACTGATTAAGTTTAAGTACTTCAATAATAGCAAAGAGTTGCTTCATTTCTCGGTTTATCTGACTAAATTCTACTGAAAAGGTTGCGCCATGAAAAATGGACTGCATTTGAAAATGCGTTCTGCGATTCGGCAGGAACAAAGTTAGTTTATTGCGGAAAAATGCACATTGAATATTGCCATCGAAATGTTTGGCAAGCTCCTGTAAGCGCTCCATAAATGCCGTATTGAGCAAATAACGTGACTCGATTTGATCCGTTGAAAACACGTCGAACTCTTTTTCAAATTGCGGATCTTCAAGTTTGACTCGTACCAGTCCCGCATGGCTGTCGGACAGGAAATTTGCTACACCACCGCGATCCCTCAGCACCACAGTATGACCCATAAACGCTTTATGGCTACTCAGCTCAACCACTAAGCCACGAAACTGGGTTTCCGTGCGGGTCACACTTCTGCGGCTATTCGTACCGACATCCAGCTCTTCGACTTGCACATTCTTGGTCAAGGTAAGCTCATTGACCGTCAACTCAACGCCCTTATAGCAGCCTTGTATATAGTCACCGAAGCTGACTTTGTCGTATCGCGGTAATACTTTAGCCGCAACGAGTCGATTCATGTCGAGGCGCATTTCGCGGCTATAAATAAAATCATCGCCGAAATATTTAAACATCAGCGGATAAATATCATTTTGAACCAAATGCTTAAACTCACGAGTCGGAGCAAAGCTCCACCAGCTTAATCCGACTAAGGCAAGCAATGGCAAAGGCGGGAAATAAGCGCCGCCGCTGTAGTAGCCAATAACGGTGAGCAAGCTCAGCCCAAGCACTATCATCAAACTCAAATACAAACGTTTACGCGCCGCCTTAAGGCAAGCCACACGCTTAGTTTCATATTTGCGACTGATGGGCGCGATATGTTCTTCGTAATACGCTTCGAGTTGAGGTAGTTCGTCAAAATCCGCAGACAAACCAACAGGCCCCGATAAGTCCGAATCGGGCTACCTAAAATAAAAGTGATGATATTCATATTGATGTCATAGTATTGCAGGGTGATAACTCACCCTGCACAGCTAAGCTTACAAGTATTCGGCCGCATCTACGGGCGCTTTTGCCGCTTCACTTACCTCATAGAATGGCATCACTTTAATACTCGCCATAGAAGCGATAATCGAGCCGGGGAAGATTTCTACCGCAGTATTAAGCTCGGAAACTGCCGAGTTGTAAAAACGCCTCGCAGCTGAGATATGCGCTTCGACCTCGTTATAGGTCTGCATCGCCTGCAACATAGTGTTGTCAGATTTGAGCTCGGGATAGTTCTCCACATTCACCATCAAGGTGCTCATTTTGTCGTTCAACCGCTCGGCCTGAACTAAATGCTCTTTAACGGCACTCGGATCGGCCTTGTTGTAATTATTGCTGAGCTGAGTGCGTAATTCGGTGATTTCAGTGAGCAATGACTTTTCATGCTCCATAAATCGTTTAGCAATTTTTAGAATATTAGGCACAAGGTCGGCACGCTTGGTCAGCTGTACATCAATACCCGACAAGGCTTCGAGCGCGGTATTGCGCTTTTTGACTAGGCTGACGTACCAAAGATAGGTCACGATAAAAATCAGCGTTAATCCCAATAACAATTTTTCCATCTTCCATCCTTAGGTTTCTTATTCTTGTTAATAGGATACAGCTAACCATAAATGAGTGAAAATTTCACCTGCGGGCTGATTAAGACAATGAAATTACTCGCTGGTCAGAGCTGGCGATGTCATCTAACGAGCAATCATCAACGAAACTGGCCATATTCAGCGATGAAAAGTGATCATCTGCATAAAAAACAGTATTTAACCTATAAATTTATCGATATTCAGCTCCGATACAGCAAACAAGGTCTATAGTGATATGGCACAACATTAGAGCATCCAATTTTGCTCGTGAATACTGGACTCCTCGAGAGTCCATTTTTTTATCCTAATTTTAGCCCTCCTCACCTCAACACAGACAATAGCAACATTTAAGTTTCAATTAAAACTTAACAATCATACTTTGCCGCTAATTTTTTAACTTTTACCTTAGCTTTCACTCCGAGTCTTGCACCTAGAGTTATCCCCTCAGCCACGTCATCCACAATCGGCCGTCGGCAATGTCTCGAGTCTGTTATAGGGTCAAAATATTGCGCTGCGTAAAGGTCGACATAAAGGAAGGACGATGAGTTTTAATTCCGGCGATATTCCCCCACAAAAAGCTTCTGAACCCAATCCACAACAGGGCGATATCAGCTCTAGTGGTTGGTTTGTACGTTTTCTCAATATTGTTGAACGCTTAGGCAATCTGCTGCCCCATCCAATCACCTTATTCGCACTGTTCTGCGTTGCCGTGGTCATTATTTCAGGTATTGCGGGCTACTTTGGGTTAACCGTGGTCGATCCTAGACCTATTGGCTCACACGGCCACAGTGCCGACGGTTTAATCCATGTGGTGAGCCTGATGAACGCCGAAGGTTTGCGGATGATAGTCTCGCATCTAGTGACCAACTTTACCGGCTTTACGCCGCTCGGCACTGTACTCGTGGCGCTACTCGGCGTCGGGATTGCCGAACGCTCTGGCTTATTATCTGCGGCTATGCGCGCCTTAGTCATGGGTGCCTCTAAACGATTAGTCACTGTGACCATAGTATTTGCCGGCATTATGTCCAACACCGCTGCCGAGCTTGGCTATGTGGTACTTATCCCTATGGCGGCGATGATTTTCCACTCCCTTGGCCGCCATCCACTTGCAGGTTTAGCTGCCGCTTTTGCCGGGGTTTCAGGAGGTTATAGCGCTAACTTGTTGCTTGGTACTGTCGATCCCTTGCTATCGGGCATTACCGAAGCTGCGGCGCGCATGATAGATCCTCAATACAACGTCGGCCCAGAAGTAAACTGGTACTTCATGTTTGTCTCCACCTTTGTGATCACTTTCCTTGGCGCCTTTGTCACCGAAAAAATCGTCGAACCTAAGTTAGGTCAATACCAAGATGATGATGCAGACGAAACCGTACTGCAATCGATGGAGAGCATCAGTACTATTGAGAAACGCGGCTTAAAATGGGCTGGGTTATCTATGTTAGTGCTCGCGGTTATTTTAGCGATTTCAGTCGTACCAGAAGGCGCACCGCTGCGCCATCCTGAAACCGGTCTCATCTCAGGTTCGCCATTCCTCAAGGGCATAGTCGCCTTTATCTTTATCTGTTTTGCCATACCTGGCTTTATTTACGGCAAAGTCGTGGGCAGCATCAAAAATGATAAAGATGTCATCAATGCCATGTCCCACAGCATGAGCACTATGGGCATGTATATCGTCCTCGTCTTTTTCGCCGCGCAGTTTGTCGCCTTCTTCAACTGGAGTAATTTAGGTGCAGTATTGGCGGTGTTAGGTGCAGATGCTCTGCAATCCATTGGCTTGACGGGCCCGATCGTATTTTTGTTCTTTATTATGCTCTGCGGCATTATCAACTTGATGCTTGGCAGTGCCTCGGCCCAGTGGGCCATTACCGCTCCTATTTTTGTGCCTATGCTGATGCTGGTTGGTTATGCGCCCGAAACGATTCAAGCGGCGTACCGTATTGGGGATTCGGTGACTAACTTAATCACACCTATGATGAGCTACTTTGGTTTAATCTTAGCGGTTGCCTGTCGTTACCAGAAAAACCTAGGGATAGGTACGCTGATCGCCACTATGCTGCCGTACTCGCTCGTGTTTTTCGTGGGTTGGACAGCGTTCTTCTTCCTGTGGGTATTTGGCTTTGGTCTGCCCGTTGGGCCGGGAGCCGCGACTTACTACACGCCTTAATCGCAATAAAAAAGGCGTCGATGGTGAAGTCGACGCCCTTTCTTTATTCGATAGCTTTAGTCGTATAGCCATTCCATTAACAGACTGCAGATCATCAAAAAAATACCTAGATTAAACACATAGGTCTGTAGGGTAGATTTTAATGTCGAGTCCTCAGCTTGCGATACTATCTGGCTCACTGACATAAAAAATAATTGAGGGGCTAACCCCATTCCTACAAATAACACTGCAGCACCGACACAGCGAGTTAACTCTGGTAGTACAAGCTCCTGCAAGTAAAATGCATAAATGCCATAGGCCAAAAATGCCAGCGCTATGCCATGGCATACCATTCCCACGATAAGTTGCTTAGTGGCAAGATTACCCCACGAAAACGCCATGTCACTCCTACACTCAGCTTAACCAGAACTATTGATACTATTGGGCGCGAAGTTTATCTCGCTTACGATTAATCTGCACCCACACAAACCAACCAAATAAAATACCGCCAATGGGATAAATATAGAGCGCTCTTTGCAGTTCCGCCCAGAATGGATCGCCCGAGATAAAATAATGTATTAAGGCGACCACGAGGGACGTCAGCATACCCCAGAACAATACGCCAAAGACCAAAATGACGTACATCTTACCCTTAGCAATGAGTGCATCTAGTTTTTGCAATTCCAACGCAGCATCATCCATGTTTCGTCCTCTTAACTGCCTCAGCGCAATATGCCAGAACTCGCGGACAGTGCCTATCCATCTTTATAACTAACAGCATTAAAATAACAAAAAGCCCTGCAATTGCAGGGCTTTAGTTTAGAAGTTTAGAAACGATCGAGCTTATTCAGCTGAGTTTGGCTTCTGTTCTTTACCTTTCTTCTCGCGCTTACTGAAGAGACGCTCCACTATCACGAAGAATAATGGTACGAAGAAGATCCCTAGGAAAGTCGAGCTCATCATACCGCCGAGTACACCTGTACCAATGGCGTTTTGACTACCAGAGCCTACACCGGTACTGATAGCTAACGGCACAACACCCAGACCAAAGGCTAGAGACGTCATTAAGATGGGGCGAAGACGCACACGCACCGCATGTAAGGTCGCCTCAACTAAGCCTGAACCTTTCTCATAGAACTCTTTAGCGAATTCCACAATCAAGATGGCGTTCTTAGTCGCTAACCCTACTGTGGTTAACAGCCCCACTTGGAAGAACACGTCGTTTGGCAAGCCGCGACCATTCATTGCAATCAAGGCACCGATGATCCCAAGCGGAACCACGAGCACAACTGCAAAGGGTACCGACCAGCTTTCATAGAGTGCTGCCAATACTAAGAAGACCACTAAGATTGACAGAGCATACAGCGCTGGTGCTTGGTTACCCGATAGACGTTCTTCATACGATAGACCGTTCCACGCGACACCAAAACCAGGAGGAAGCTGCTTGGCTAAGTCTTCCATAATTGTCATAGCTGCACCGGTACTGAAACCAGGAGCCGTGGCACCCTGAATGTTCATCGATGGTAAGCCGTTAAAGCGTTCTAAACGTGGAGAACCGTATTCCCATGCACCTGTGGCAAACGCAGAGAATGGCACCATGTCACCCTTGTTATTGCGCACGTACCAAGAATCTAAATCTCCCGGTTGCATACGATACTGGGCATCACCTTGCACATATACTTTCTTCACGCGGCCACGGTCAATAAAGTCATTCACATAAGAACCACCCCAAGCCGTTGCAAGCACATTGTTCACATTAGTGATTTCAATGCCTAACGCGCTCAACTTAGCGTGATCTACATGTAATTGATAAATTGGCGCATCTTCTTGACCGTTTGGACGCACACCCACCAGATTTGGATTCTGTGCCGCCATACCAAGCAGTTGATTACGTGCCGCCACTAACTTCTCGTGGCCTTGGCCGTTCTTATCCTGCAGGTACATGTCGAAACCGTTCGCTGTTCCCAACTCGATTACCGCAGGCGGTACGAAGGCGAATACTAAGGCATCTTTCATCTGACCGAACACACCCATAGCGCGACCAGCAATAGACTTCACATCCATACCAGGTGCTTCACGCTCAGACCAATCCTTCAAACCAACGAAGGCGATACCCATGTTTTGCCCTTGACCCGCAAAACTGAAGCCCGCCACGCTAAACACCGATCTCACGCCCTCCTCAGCCATAAAGTGATCAGACACTTTCTCCAATACTTTTAAGGTGCTTTCTTGAGTTGAGTTAGTCGGCAAAATGGCTTGCGTGAACAAAATACCTTGGTCTTCATCTGGTAAGAACGCCGTAGGCATACGGATAAAGATCCAACCCACTGCAATAACCAGCACAACGTAAATCGCCATCACTCTAAAGCCGCGCTTGATGATCCCAGCAACGCTCGACTCATAACGATTAGTCAGTTTATCGAAACTACGGTTAAACCAACCAAAGAAGCCAGTTTCGATATGAGCATGGCCCTTCTTAATCGGTTTGAGCATAGTCGCACAAAGTGCAGGTGTTAAAATCAAAGCAACTAGAACAGACAACGCCATCGCAGATACGATAGTGATAGAGAACTGACGATAAATAACCCCCGTTGAACCTGACATAAATGCCATAGGGACAAACACTGCGGAGAGGGTCAGACCGATACCGACTAAAGCACCGGTAATTTGATCCATCGACTTACGCGTCGCTTCCAGTGGACTTAAGCCCTCCTCGGCCATTACCCGCTCAACGTTTTCCACCACCACAATCGCATCGTCCACCAACAAACCAATGGCGAGCACCATAGCAAACATGGTTAAAGTGTTAATCGAGAAACCCGCTAACGACAGAATCGCAAAGGTTCCCAGCAATACCACAGGTACCGCAATAGTCGGGATCAAAGTTGCGCGGAAATTTTGCAAGAAGAGGTACATGATGATGAACACTAGTACAATAGCTTCAAGCAAGGTATGCACTACACCTTCTATCGATTTTTCAACGAAAGGCGTTGTATCGTAAGGATAAACAACTTCTAGCCCTTGCGGGAAGAAAGGTTTCATCTCAGCAATTTTTTCACGAACAGCTTCAGCAGTATCAAGCGCGTTAGCACCCGTTGCCAGCTTAATCGCTAACCCTGTCGCAGGTTGACCGTTATACAGTGACACCACAGCATAACTTTCAGAACCTAATTCAACTCGTGCCACATCACTTAGGAAGACGTTTGCGCCTGAAATATCCGATTTAAGGATAATTTTGCGGAACTCTTCTGCCGTTTGTAAGCGGCTTTGAGCCGATACAGTTGCGTTCAACTCTTGGCCAGCCACAGAGGGCGCGCCACCTAACTGTCCAGCTGAAACTTGAGCGTTTTGAGAACGAATCGCAGCGATAACGTCTAAACTGGTCAAGTTGTATTGAGTCAATTTCAACGGATCTAGCCATATACGCATCGCATATTGGGCACCAAACAGCTGAATTTCACCTACGCCCGGTACGCGACTCATAGGATCTTGAATGTTCGCACCAACATAGTCGGCGATATCGCCTTTATCTAACGAACCATCGGTCGATACGAAGCCTAATACCATTAAGAAGCCTGAACTCGACTTGTTAACGTTAACCCCTTGCGCCTGCACCTCTTGCGGTAACAGGGTCATAGCGCCCTGTAACTTGTTCTGCACTTGAACCTGTGCAATATCCGGATCGGCTTCAGCGTTAAAGGTTAAAGTGATCTCAGCATTACCAAAACTGTCACTGGCTGAGGCGATATAACGGAGGTGATCGATACCCGTCATACGTTGCTCAATCACCTGAGTCACAGAATCTTCAACAATCTTAGCGGAAGCGCCAGGATAGTTAGCACTGATCACCACGGTTGGTGGTGCAATGTTAGGATATTGGGACACTGGCAGCGAGCGGATCGAGAGGATCCCCGCCAGCATAATAATCAAGGAGATCACCCACGCAAAGATGGGGCGATCAATAAAAAAACGTGCCATAGCTATGCCCTATTGTGCTTGCGTTTCAGAAATAACTTTGGTGGTTACTGGAGCGCCGGGACGAACTTTCTGTAATCCTTCCACAATCAACTTGTCGCCCACAGTTAAACCAGAAGTGACTCGCCATTGGTTGTTAATCACTTCTGCGGTCGTCACTGTTTTCGCTTCGACTAAACCTTGGTCATTCACCACCATAGCCACAGCTTCACCCTTAGAGTTACGCGTAATCGCTTTTTGTGGAACCAAGATAGCCTGTGGATCAGTGCCCGCATTTAACATAGCGCGAACATACATGCCAGGTAACAAGATACCTTCAGGGTTAGGGAATTCTGCGCGCAGAATAACGGAGCCAGTGTTTGGATCCACGCTCACTTCAGCGAACTGCAACTTACCCGGATGACTATATTGAGTACCATCTTCAAGCAATAATTTCACGTCTGCATTTTCTGAAGCTTGTAGCTTACCTTGCTGCAACTTAGCTTTAAGACGTAACAACTGAGCACTCGATTGCGCGATATCCACATTGATAGGATCAAGTTGTTGAATCGTCGCCAGCGTTTGGCTTTGGTTGGCAGTCACTAACGCCCCCGCAGTCACACTCGATTTACCGATACGACCAGAGATAGGCGCTAATACTTCAGTATATTGCAGGTTGATTTTAGCGGTGTTAATCGCAGCTTCAGCCACGGTAACATTTGCCAATGCTTCTTTATAAGCCGCTTCAGCTTCATCGAACTCTTGCTTACTGATGGCGTTGGTTTTTACCAATTGCTGATAACGTGCCGCCTTAGCTTTTGCTGAGGCTAAGCCCGCATTCGCTCTGGCTAAATCAGCATTGGCACTCACTAAAGCAGCTTTATAAGTTGAAGAGTCAATCTGATACAAGGATTCACCCTGTTTCACATTGCCACCTTCAACAAAACTACGCTTAGTGATAATACCGTTAACCTGTGGACGAACTTCAGCCTCGAGGAAAGCTTTACTGCGTCCTGGTAATTCCACCTGAATCACTTGTGGCTGGGCAACAACATTAAGGATTCCCACTTCCATACTACGTGGACCAGCACCCGCCTGAGCGCTCTCTTCTTGAGGGCTGCAAGCTGCCATCCATAACGCCACGCTTATAACTGAGGCAAGTTTAATTGTCTGCCGCATGAGAACTCCTTCAAATATTAACTGCCCACATACCAGTACACTTATTGCGCTGACACGAGCCGTAATTGTAACTAAAATCAAATCCGTTATTTATCTCATAGCCTATATGAATCAACAAGGAAGATAACGAAACTAAATTGTAAACTAATGAAAATTTTCACTCATTCAGCATTACTATATTCATCGAATTGTTATTCGATTTAAAAAATCGGTTAACTTTGAGTGGCATTGTTAGGGGGATATGCCGTAAAACACCCAATAAGCCTACTCCATATTGAATATGTTGCAAATCTGTTCATATTCTAGACTTGCGGCAGGCCAAGGCCCACAGCTCAATGACGTTAGCTTAACCGTCACTTGTTGCAATAATTTGTACATAGAGACGAAAACGCAGCGCGCTTGTTTTTACTCAGGCCACTCTCAGCATCAAGTCGTTAAAAACGACCCTATCAAGACTGACAATACCGAAAGAGAGTAAGCAAAGAGCTGGCTTCAGACTGCTTGTGCGTAAAAACATGAATACATCCGATAGCGGATTGCTGTGCAGTTTATTACATCTACTATTTGTGCACGGCTAAAAGGCAGCGCCAGCGTTATGAGTCAACGCCACACAATTAAACCGTCACAAATAATAGCTAGCGGGCTATTTTAGTGGTTACCCCAAAACGGAGCAAACCCGAAATTCAGATTAATACCCCATTAAATGAAACTCAGACTCCCACAAATAATGCTTCTGTAATGAAAAATATTGCTAGCAAAGCAATATTTGTCTATTAAAACTAATTTGTTCATCTTCAATCACAACTTAACAGGACTAAATTCGATTATCGCCCACGCTGCAAGCCAAAATACGGCTGATATCAGCCAAACAACGACCCGACTCCTGTTGCCACTGATTAAATACGGCTTGCACTTGTTTAAGCGCCGTTTGTGATGAAAAACCCGTATCGACTAACTTATGTGCTTTAAAATAGCCTTGTACATCATCGGTTAACAAAAAAGTATCTTTGCCAATACCGCGCAGAAAATAGGGACCCGTATTGCCGCCCAATCGAGTACCTCGTTTCTTCAACAACGCCCACAAACCAATAATATCCTGCGTCGGCCAAGCGGCGATCAGCTGCGCCAAGCTGCCATGTTCGCGAGCAACATCGTGGATCATCAGAGCATTATCATAAATGGCTTGAGTCTTTTTAAGATGGCGAATCAAGGTCGCATCACTTGCCCGCGCTTGAATTTGCTCAGGCGATAACATTAATACTTTATGCGGTTCGAACCCAAAGAAAGACTTCTCATACTCGGGCCATTTGTTCACAACCACCCGCCATACAAAACCACTTTGAAACACCTGACGGCTCATCGCCGACAATAATTCAGCATCCCGATATTGGCGAATTTCATCATCAGACAGGCAACCAGACAATAAGGCTTCGAGTCCAGCAGGTCCGCCTTTGCGCTCACTGGCTCTGGCATAAATAGATGAAAAACGCTCTAACTGGCTCATATTATTACCTTTAAAATGATTAAATCCCGACACTTTCTATATGGGCTCATAATACCGATTTTTATCCCTGATGGATCACTTGGCTTTGCCAAGAAAAATTGTGTTTGTTCCAGCATTTTTTAAAAAAACTCTTACAGCAGGCGCTTCAATTACGACTAAAGTTAAAACGTAAAGTCCGCAAAAGACTGGGTTTGGAGTGAGTGCCTATGGAGCTTTTTTATCACCCGTTATCACGCTATTCACAGAAAGTGCTCATCGCACTTTATGAAAAGCAGGCCAACTTCTATCCCAGAATCATAGATCTACGCGACCCTTTGTCCCGCAAGGAATTTCACCAACGTTATCCGCAAGCGCGAATCCCCCTGCTTAAAGCCCAAAATGAACAGCTGATACCCGAATCCAGCATTATTATCGAGTACTTAGATAGGCATTTTGAAAACAGTACCCAGCTGCTGCCACAAGAACCACAACGCAACTTACAGGTACGTTTGTTCGATCGCATCATAGACAATGATATTAACAACCCATTATTTCAATTAGAAAAGTTAAAGCATATAGAAGACAGTAATGAATTCGAAATCAAACAATTAGAGAAGCAACTACTGGCACAGTTTCAACGCTTAGACGCGCAACTCACACAACATCATTGGGTCTGTGGCGACAGTTTTACCTTAGCCGACTGTGCACTCATCCCTTGCTTAAGCTATAGCTTCCAACATCTAAACCTGTTGGATTTAGATGAAATCGTGCGCTATTGGCAACAGGCACAACTGCGTGGCGCTTGGATGTTAGTACAAGAAGAGGTGTTACTGGCTGAGATGGAGGAAACGGCAGGAATAAGAGGCATACCTTAGCGAGTAAGTCATGCCTCAACACAATCACATATTGCGTTCTTTCTTCAACTGCAAAAACGCTTTCCACTTCACGACTTCGGGCGGCAACTCAGGTGCAGGATCGGTATAACCAGCCTCTTTCACTAACACATCTAGCGGCACTTGCTTACCTTTGCACACAAACACACCGCGTACATGGACGATACAATGTAGGCCACGTTCGCTCACAAAACGTTGTTCAATATAGAAATATTTTTCATCCCAACCGACGACTTTGGTTTCAATCTCAAAGGTTTTCAGCGGCTTAATATCGCGAATATAGGTAAATTCGGCGGCATTGACTATCGGCATCCACTTCAACTTTAAGAAACGTTTCAGCAGACCCATCTCAGCCAACATATAGGTCCGCGCCAGATCCATAAACGCGGGATAGCGGGAGTTAGTCAGATGGAAATTAATGTCGCAATCGCTCGGTAAAGCACGATAAGTGATACGGCTTGTCCCTAGAAAATCGATCTTACGACAATGGCGCGTGCGCCAGAATAACAACCAAAACAAACGAAAATACAGATTCATAACGCGCCACCCTTGAAATAAGAGCCACAGGCTAACAGAGGTCATACCACAGGGCAAGCGGGATATAGCTCACAAAAAAAGACGCCCTAAGGCGTCTTTTTATCGTTCGATTAAGCTAAATACCCTCAGATAATCATCCCATTAAAATGGGCTGATTTATCAAAACTCACAATTGCTTATGCAGCAATACCTGAATGTCTTAACAGGGCATCGATATTCGGCTCGCGTCCCATAAACTGTTTGAACAAGTCCATAGGTTCGGCTGAGCCACCCATTTCGAGGATATTGTGCAGGAAGCGACGACCCGTTTCAGGGTTAAAAATACCTTCCTCTTCGAAGCGGGAAAACGCATCCGCCGAGAGCACTTCAGCCCATTTATAACTGTAATAACCTGCGGCATAACCCCCCGCAAAAATATGGGCAAAACCATGTTGGAAACGGTTAAAATCTGGCGGTGTTAATACGGCTACCTGACGACGCACTTCGTCTAAGGTTTCTTGAATGCGCGCGCCTTTAGCTGGGTCGTATTCGTGGTGCATTCTAAAATCGAACAATGAGAACTCGAGTTGGCGCAGCATCATCATGCCAGACTGGAAGTTTTTCGCCGCCAGCATTTTATCTAATAAGGCTTTAGGTAATGGTTCGCCGGTTTCAAAGTGGCCAGAAATTTCGGCTAATGCTTCTTCCTGCCAACACCAGTTTTCCATAAATTGACTTGGTAACTCGACCGCATCCCAAGGCACACCATTGATACCCGACACGCCTGCAACATCGATTTTGGTCAGCATGTGGTGGATACCATGGCCAAATTCGTGGAACAGGGTTGTCACTTCATCATGGGTAAACAGCGCGGGTTTGCCATCGACCGGACCATTAAAGTTACAGGTCAAATAAGCCACTGGCTTTTGCAATCCATTGGCGGTTTGACGGCGCACACGGCAGTCATCCATCCAAGCACCACCACGTTTACCTGTGCGGGCATATAAATCGAGGTAGAAACTGCCTCTGTGTTCGTCAGTTTCGTCGAAAATATCGAAGAAACGCACGTCTTTATGCCAACGGTCAAAATCCTTTTGCTCAAGGATTTTAAGGCCGAACAAACGCGATACAGTGTAGAACAAACCCGAGAGCACTTTATCTTCGGGGAAATACGGACGCAGGATTTCCTGTGAAATCTCATACTTATGCTGCTGCAACTTCTCAGCATAGAAACTTAAGTCCCAAGAGGCCATTTCAGTCACGCCATATTCGGCCTCGGCAAACGCTCTCAGCTCAGCCAGTTCTGCCTTAGCTTGATCCTTTGAGCGCAGCGCTAATTCATTTAAAAATGCCATCACCTGCGCCGGCGTTTCAGCCATTTTCGTCGCTAGGGATTTGTCAGCAAAACTGTCAAAACCGAGTAACAATGCGAGTTCGTGGCGTAAAGCAAGAATTTCGTCCATCAGCGGGCTGTTATCAAACTCTCCGGCATTGGGACCTTGATCTGAAGCGCGAGTGACAAACGCACGGTAGCATTCTTCCCGAAGACTGCGGTTTTCGCTGTAGGTCATGACGGGTAGGTAAGATGGAAAATCTAAGGTAAATAACCAACCTTCTAGCTCACGCGACTGCGCCATCGCTTTAGCGGCGGCTTTGGCAGACTCAGGCAAACCAGCAAGCTCAGCTTCATCAGTGATCAACTTAGTCCAAGCTTGCGTCGCATCCAGTAATTGATTCGAAAAGCCACTGGTGAGTTCAGAAAGACGTTTTACAATCTCGCCATAACGCACTTTTTGCGCGTCATCTAAGCCAATACCTGATAATTCAAAGTCGCGCAGGCTGTGCTCTATCACCATCTGCTGCGCTTGGCTCAATTGTGCAAATTCATTGGATGCTCGCAGCGCTTTATAGGCTTGATACAAACCTTGGTGTTGGCCAACGTAAGTGCCGTATTCCGATAAAAGAGGTAAACAAGCATCATGGGCGGCACGCCACTCATCTGTGCTAGTCACTGAATTCATATGAGAAACGGGCGACCAAATTTGGCTTAGCTCATCGTCAACCTGTTCTAATGGCGCGACCAAGTTGTCCCACGTAAAAGGACCTTGGTTCTGCAGCACTTCATCAATCTTAGTGCGGCACTGAGCAATGGCATGCTCAACGGCGACTTGAATATGTTCCGGTTTAATCTGTGAAAAAAGCGGTAATTTTGCGCCGCTAAGCAAAGGGTTGCTCATATTGACTCCTCAACAATCTGTATCTGTTATAAATAAGGGCTAATGGCCTATTTATCAAGGCGAGAAAACCGATTGTCCCCTTCGAACGCCTTACTTAACCCTATTTCCCTTGAAAAAAAGTGAACTAGTTCGCATTTAGGATTTACGTTTTATTTACCTACACATTGTTGCAATCTCGATCGCAAATCGAATCAATTCGCATTAATGTTTGTATGTGGGAAAGGTATTATCTGCATAACTAACGTACCTCGACCAAAATCAGCAAAAATATGGCAACACACTCAGTGAAACTTATCGCCAGCGTCCTCTGCACATTAGGGATCAACTGCCTTAGTCACAACGCAGTTGCTAATGAGGGCCTAGAACAAGTCGATAGTATTTCAAACACCATATTACCCCGCCAGATAACAGAACCTTTGGCGGTGACGCTGGATTTAGGTTGGGACAGCAAATATGTCTCACAGGGTCGCAATAACTTGCAAAATGGGGGTATTTATTGGCTCAATGCTGCTGTTCAACACGGCAACTTAACCACTTATGCCTTAGTCGGACGCGGTGATAGCCAAGCCTATACAGAGTGGAATATCGGCCTTGAATATGGGTTCGACTTAGCCGAAAACCTAGAGGCCAATCTGGGATATCAGCGCATTGAAGGCTATAGCAATAGCCGCTGCCAAGATAACGAGCTATTTGCAGAACTCGCCTACAGCGCCACAGCTTGGTTGGTACCATCGGTGAATTATGTCTATTCCACAGAGGCGGCAGGCTACTTTATTGAAGTGAGTTTGCACAGTTATTGGAATATCACAGACCAATTCAGCCTCACGCCCTATATCACTCAAGGGTTTGATTTTAAATACCGCACAGAAGAACACGATGGCAGTAATAACCTGCAGTTTGGCCTCGAAGCGAATTATCAACTGACCCCAAGCATGAATATTAGCGGGCACATTAGCCACAGCATTGCCCAGAGTGATATTGAGCAAGAAGCCTCAGCCAACGGCGATATGAGTTCACAGGATCAAACCTATGCAGGCATCCACTTTGCAATAACGTTTTAACGTCGTTTTAGCTCTGTGTTTCTAGCGCTGTATTGCAACCTTCCTCTGTCAATTTATCCCGCGACATTTGGCAAAAACAAAGCTCACTAACTAAACTCAAAATGTCGACGGAGCGACTCACTATTCATATCGATTTTGCCGAGGAACAGGGAATGTTAACGCATCATTTCTATCTTATCCGAACCGCTATCATTACCTTGCCCCTGCTTTTTATCCCAGTGACAAGCTCGACTAATGCGCAACAGGTATCTGAGCCTGAACCGAGTCTAGAGTCCTTAGCGCAACCGACACAAACCGCGCCTTTGCCCCTAGGCACTTTGCTCGACAATGAGGGCAAGCCGATTAATGTGCCTAACCAAGTGCAAAGTGCATTCGAGTATTCACCCCCCACTGTCACACCCGCAGAGCCATCCAAAACCACTAAATCAACTAAAGCCACTCAATCGAACAAAGCCGCTAAGAGTAAAAAACTCAGTCGCAAACAACAGCTCGCCAGTCGTGAACATGTCGCCAATGATCCTAACTGCCGTTGGCTCGATAAACGTATGGATCAGCTAGAGTCCCTACTCGGCGACAAGCAAGATAACGCTGCTCAGCATCAAGCCGATGAACTCAGCGCCCGCCAAAAGGAGTGGCAATGTTTGAAATGTGGTGCAGAAGGCCCAGCTCAAAACGATCACTCTAAGTGCCAATATCGCCGCGAAACAGCCACACGATAACAACTGAATGCAACTTTAGGAGTATTTTTATTAAAAGCAATGCCTTATACGTTAGTGATGCAATAGGCTGGTCTGTTACCGCAAAGCCCCCTACAATGACCTTCTGCTGTAAAGCATCTCATCCTTGAAGTAAGACGGAGAAACTCATGGCTCAACATTTTGACTATATCTGCCTAGGCGCAGGCAGCGGCGGTATCGCCTCAGCAAACCGAGCGGCAATGCGTGGTGCTAAGGTTCTACTCATCGAAGCCAAACACGTGGGTGGCACCTGTGTAAACGTAGGTTGTGTACCCAAAAAAGTCATGTGGTATGGCGCCCATGTTGCCGAAGCGATGAACCTTTACGCCAAAGATTATGGTTTCGACGTCACTGTTAATAAATTCGATTGGAACACTTTGGTCGAAAACCGCGAAGCCTACATTGGTCGTATTCACGATGCCTATGGCCGTGGTTTTGCCAACAACAAAGTGACGCTGTTAAATGGCTACGGCCGTTTTGTGGATGGCAACACCATCGAAGTGGACGGCGAACATTACACTGCCGATCACATCCTTATCGCCACTGGCGGCGCGCCGACGATTCCGAACATTCCTGGCGCGCAATACGGTATCGACTCCGATGGTTTCTTCGCCCTACGCGAGCAACCTAAGCGCGTTGCCGTTGTTGGCGCGGGTTATATCGCTGTTGAAGTCGCTGGCGTGTTACACGCTCTGGGCAGTGAAACTCACTTATTAGTGCGTAAACATGCGCCGCTGCGTAACTTTGACCCTATATTAGTCGATGCTCTCGTCGATGCGATGGCAACCGAAGGCCCGACATTACACACCCATAGCGTACCAAAAGCCGTGGTTAAAAATGCCGATGACAGCCTGACATTAAACTTAGAAAACGGTGAAAGCATTACAGTCGATTGCTTGATTTGGGCAATTGGCCGCTCACCTGCAACAGGCAATATCGGCCTAGAAAATACCGAAGTGCAATTAGATAGCAAAGGCTATGTCATCACTGATGAGCAGCAAAATACAACTCACAAAGGGATTTACTGTGTCGGCGACATTATGGCGGGCGGCGTAGAGCTCACCCCTGTTGCGGTTAAAGCGGGCCGTTTGTTATCCGAGCGTTTATTTAACGGTATGACAGATGCCAAAATGGATTACAACCTGATCCCAACAGTTGTATTCAGCCATCCACCTATCGGCACTATGGGCTTGACCGAACCAGAAGCCCGTACTCAATACGGCGACGATAACGTCAAAGTGTATACCTCGACGTTTACCTCCATGTACACAGCCGTCACGGCCCATCGCCAAGCCTGTAAGATGAAGCTAGTCTGCGCTGGCAAGGACGAAAAAGTCGTCGGTATTCATGGTATTGGTTTTGGTATGGACGAAATCCTTCAAGGTTTCGGCGTCGCCATGAAAATGGGCGCAACTAAGGCCGATTTCGATGCGGTCGTTGCTATCCACCCAACGGGCGCGGAAGAGTTTGTTACTATGAGATAGAAGCGATTTTCGCTTTGATTTCATCATATTTAGGGCCAGCTTATGCTGGCCCTAATTGATCACAGATAGCATAAAACCATTAACTCTCACGCGACTTTCCTATAATCTCGACTGAGTACTTTGCATTTTAAACACCTAGCGCGGTTATCGCTGCGCCACTGTTATCGGGATGAATAGCGTAATGCTTAAAGAACTCGCGTTCGATGGTTTGTTATTTAGTCCATTAATTATCTTTATCCCCTTAGCTTTTCTGCTTTCCTGCATCACTCGCGGGGTACTCTATCAAACTGGGCTCTATCACAAGCTGTGGCGCGCAGCTTGGTTCGAAGTTGGGCTGTTTATCTGCTATCTGGCGTCGGTCATTTACTTGCTTGGGAGTTGATTGTTCATGGGAAAAATCTTTCGTATCAGCCTCACCCTTATTGTGGTCGCGATTGCAGGTATCGCCGGACATTGGATATGGTCGCACTACCTTTATTCTCCTTGGACCCGCGACGGCCGAGTTCGCGCCGAAATCATTACCATAGCGCCAGATGTATCCGGTTGGGTAAACCAACTGAATGTAAAAGACAATCAAGTCGTTAATAAAGGTGATGTATTGTTCACAGTGGACGATACCCGCTACAAAGCCACCATTGCCGAATTGAATGCCAAAGCGGAAAGCCAAAAATTGACATGGGAACTGGCAAAACATAAATACAAACGCCGTATCGGTTTGACCAACGCCAACTTAGTCAGCAAAGAAACCTTCGACGAAGCCTTTATCAATACCGAACTGGCAAGAACCAGTTATGAACTCGCACAGGCACAATTGAATACCGCCAAAATTGACTTAGCGCGGACGCAAATTCACGCTCCCGAAAATGGCACCCTGATCAATTTAAGCCTGCGTAATGGCAACTATGTCAGCAAAGGCAACTCAGTATTTTCGCTCGTTAAACAAGACTCTCTCTATATCACAGGGTATTTTGAAGAAACCAAAATCCCCTTGGTTCACATAGGTCAAAACGCCGATGTCAGCCTAATGAGTGGCGGCCATGTCTTGCACGGCAAAGTGGTCAGCATAGGTAAGGCGATTGCCAATACCAATGTCACCACTAATGGGCAGTTATTGCCGCAAATCGGCCAAACCTTTAATTGGGTGAGGTTGTCGCAGCGGATTCCGGTCGATATCCAGCTAGATAGCATTCCTAAGGACATAGAGCTGAGCGTCGGCATGACAGTTTCCATCCAGCTACAGACTGACAAATAGTCATTATGACGCTGTTACTTAAGAGTTTATTTTTTCCTGACCGACGAACCCTCATCTTCGCGATTAAAGGCGTGATCTCGATGGCGCTCGCCTTATATGTGGCCATGTTTTTAAATTTAGAACGGCCATATTGGGCGCTGGTGTCAGCGGTATTTTTGCAAATTCGCCCCGAAAGTGGCCTCGTGATCGAAAAGGGCTTATGCCAAATTGGCGGCACCTTAGTCGGCGCACTTGCAGGGATTGCCATACTCAACGGGTTTACACCCTATCCCGAACTCGCCTTAGGATTACTCGCCTGCTGGATAGGGTTAAATTCTGGGTTGTCGGCCATGGTGCGCCAGCAAAACTTTGTCTATGCCTTTGCTATGGCGGGCATGACAGCCTGCTTGATAGTGCTCATTGTGATGGCGAGCCCAGGCACAGCCGATAGTGCAAAAATATTCGATGTGGCGCAGGCGAGGATCAGCGAAATTATCGTCGGCGCAATTTGTGCCGTCTTGGTCAGTTCGCTACTTTGGCCGACTAAGGTAAAACATGGCCTGCAACTGCATGCTAAAAACACAATTAATCAAACGCTTAACTATCTTGCATTAGAACTCGATTTACAGGGCGTACATGCGAGCCGCCATGAACATATCGACACTATTATGGAATCAGTATCGGCGCTGAGTGACGACTCCAGCGCGGTGATTTATGAAGGTCCCGAAGGACGCGGGCAGAGCCATGCGGCGAACTTTCTCTGCAATAAAACCCTTTCGCTGTTGGCGGCAATCCAAATATTTGGCCGACTACAACGTAATCACTCCCATCTGGTCAGCGAACCGCTCGCGAAAACCTTAGCCAATATGCGCAGCAGTTTTACCCTGATGGCGCAATCCACTGATGACCAAGAATGCTACAAAATGGCGCGTACTTTAAGGTATCAACTCCAACAAAACCTGATGCAATACCGCGACCGAACCCCATTAGAGACTCGCTTACTCAAAGTTGCGATGGAGTTAAGCGCCGATCTGATCATGGTGCTCAAGAGTTATAACGTACTGACAAGCAATTCTGCGGTACAACTCAACGCGCCGCCAATGGAATTTCACCGAGATCCACTGATAGGGTTTACGACCGGTCTACGCAGCATGGCGGTATTTGTCATTGGGGCTTCGCTGTGGATCGGCACAGGATCGAGCGCGGTACTCATGATGATCCTGATGCCAGTGGTTTTTTCCATCATGATGGCGCGCCAGCCACTGCCGATGCTAACCACGATTTTGCGCCGTATTCTTGTCGGTATCACTATCGCTGTACCCCTCACAGTGTTTTACGCTTTACCTTTGCTGGCAGAGAGTAGCGGCGATTTCGAAATCCTCATTTTAGTGCTCGCAGGCCCCTTTTTTATTGGGCTACTCGCTTTAGCGAATCGACCGACTTTACCCTATGGTCTCGGGATTTGCGTGCCGTTTGCGGTATTAGTACAGCCCAGTAATACCATTTCATTTGCGATAGAAAACACCGTCAGCAATGCCTTAGCGATTTTTGTTGGCGTCACTGTGCTGTATTGGTTGTTTAAATTGATTACCGAACCTAGCCAGCGGTTGATGCAATATCGTCTGCTGCAATCTATCCAAAAAGATCTAGTGCATATCGCGCAACATGATGATCCTGAGCCTTGGTTTAACGCCCGCATGGGCGATCGACTGCTGCGGATAGCCAGTTACGAAAAAGGCTCGGGCAAGAGTTCGAGGGTATTTACCGATCTGGTGTTCACTGCACTGAATCTAGGCCATGTGTCGATTCGAATGCGGCGCATGTTGCAGGGGATTTCAGATACGCACTCAGACTTAGGCTTAGAAAATGCACTCAACCTCTGGCAACACAATTTAGGTCAGGCATTTATCGCCTGCGCCCACGGCCAAGTCGCAGAAGAGTTTAACACCAGCAGCGAAGCCTTATTACAAGCGCTGGCGCAATGCCCGTTACCCCACGAACAATTCACTCTGATTACTGGGATGTTTGAACGCATCACATTAACCTTCGAACGCACTGCCCACAATATCGCCGAGCAGAAAAACACCTCTAAAAAATAGTCAGTTCTCAAACTATTTTCCGCCGAAAAAGCCACTCTCGTGCTGCCGCCAAAACCATTTAAATCCAATAGAAGCTTGATATTTGGCCGATAAAATGCCTTAATATAATTAGATCACTAACTATATTGGTGATATAAATTCAATTATCAACCAAGGAGCAATTATGTCTACGGAGAACCCACCAGAGGAAAATCTTATCTCGCAAGTAGCAAGCTTTACCCGATTACACGCCAAGGAAACCATGCAGTTTATGTGTTTATGCGCAATATTAAGCACCTATCTCTTTGTCATTTTGAAACCGAGTATTATTCAAAATAACAAAGCGTTAGGAGACAAATAACCCATGAATTACCTGGCTTACGTTTCCTTAGCGATTTACTTTATCGCCATGCTTGCTATTGGCTTATTCACCTATAAAAAATCCACCAGCGATGTATCCGGCTATATTTTGGGCGGCCGCAAGGTGAGCCCACAGGTCACCGCACTCTCAGCAGGTGCATCTGACATGAGTGGCTGGATGCTAATGGGTCTTCCCGGCGCAATGTTTTTGGTTGGTTTCGAAACCATTTACATCGCACTTGGACTATTGATTGGTGCTCTAATTAATTACTTGGTCGTTGCACCCAAATTAAGGGTCTATACCGAAGTCGCGGATAACGCCCTTACTATCCCGGAGTTTTTTGCTAAACGCTTCGGCAATGCCAACAGCAGTATCCGAATTATCTCGGCCGTGATCATTGTGATCTTCTTTACCTTGTATACCTCAGCGGGTTTAGTGGCTGGCGGTAAGTTATTTGAGTCAGCATTTGGCCTGAACTACGACATAGGTTTAGTCGTCACCCTCGGCGTAGTGGTTTCTTATACCTTGTTGGGCGGATTCTTAGCAGTGAGCCTCACTGACTTTGTCCAAGGCTGTATCATGTTTGTCGCTTTAATCTTAGTGCCTGTGGTGGCATATCAAGAGTTTACCAGCGCTGACACTATGCTGAACTTTGCGTATCAATCGATTCCACACTTCACCGATGCCATGCAGAACGTCACTATGTTAGGGCTTATCTCAAGCTTATCTTGGGGACTCGGTTACTTTGGCCAACCGCATATTATTGTGCGCTTTATGGCAATTCGTTCAGTCGCTGACATTAAAACCGCCAGACACATAGGTATGGGCTGGATGACAGTGACCATTGTGGGTGCACTGGCAACAGGTCTTGTCGGTATCGCTTACGCCAATAAATTTGGCATGAAGCTGACCGATCCTGAAACCATCTTTATTGTGTTTTCTGAGTTGTTGTTCCATCCGATCATTAGTGGCTTCTTATTAGCCGCAATTCTGGCCGCGATCATGAGCACCATTTCATCGCAGCTATTAGTGTCATCAAGCTCGCTAACGGAAGATATCTATCGCGTGATGTCGAAGAAAGAATCTAGCGAAAAAGACATGGTGAAAATGGGACGCTTTGGCGTAGCTGGCGTGGCAATTGTCGCAAGTCTACTAGCGCTTGACCGCTCTAGCAGTGTGCTGTCATTGGTGAGTAATGCATGGGCAGGATTCGGTGCCGCCTTCGGTCCGTTAGTCTTGTTTAGCTTGTATAAAGCTAACCTAACCCACAAAGCCGCGATTGCCGGCATAGTGTCAGGCGCAGCCACAGTGCTGTTTTGGATTTATGCACCAGTACTTGCTGACGGTAAAGCTTTAACCACAGTGGTGTATGAGATGATCCCCGGCTTTGCCGTGAGCAGTGTGGTGATTTGGATAGTCTCGTTACTCGATACTGATCCCTGTGCCAAAACCACTAAATTATTCCATAAGGCTGGCCGTGTTTTAGCCGAAGACAGATGAGGCGCGCAGGTATGACTGACTTACCCTGGAAACGCATTGTCGTTAAGGTAGGTAGTGCCCTGATTGCTCCACACAAACAAGGTTGCAGCAGCCACTACTTACTCGGCATTGCCCAATTTATTACTTATTGTCGTGCCCAAGGGATCCAAGTTGTCTTGGTCTCTTCGGGCTCAGTCGCTGCAGGATGGCATCACTTTGGCGAGGTTGATAAACCGAGCGTCACAGTGAAGAAAGCCATGGCTGCAGCGGGTCAGGCCGATATGATGGCCACATGGAACAAGTTATTCGATTTCCCAACCGCACAGCTACTGTTAACCCACGGTGATTTACGCAATCGAGATCGTTACATTAGTATTAAAGACACGATTTTCAGCCTACTCGAACATGGGCTATTGCCTATCATCAACGAGAACGATGCCGTCACCGCCGACAAGCTCAAAGTTGGCGATAACGATAATCTCTCGGCCATGGTCGCCGCGGCGGCCGATGCCGATACGCTGATTATCTGTTCGGATGTGAATGGGCTTTACACACAAAACCCCCATGAATATCCCGATGCACAGCTTATCAAGCAGGTGACCGAGATTAATGCCGAGATCTACGCCATGGCAGGCGGCGCCAGCAGTGCCGTCGGTACGGGGGGAATGCGGACTAAGATACAAGCCGCCAAGAAGGCGATTTCCCACGGGATCGAAACCTTTATTATCAATGGTTTTGATGCCGACTCATTCAACCAATTGTTGAAGGGCCAAAACCCAGGAACCTTATTTACCCCCGATGAGAAGCCAATGCAGGATCACTTGCACTGGATGACACATACCTCGCAGGCTCAAGGCGAAGTCATTGTTGAAAATGACTTTAATATCGCCCTTGATATCCATAGCGAGCAATTGACCAGTGACGATGTCGTTGCCATCAATGGGGACTTTTCTGTCGGTGACACCATTTTAGTACGCAAAGACGATGGCACTAAATTGGCCAAGGCCAAATCCAATTACAGCAGTTGTTTACTTAGCTTTATTACAGACCAAGACGATCGCGAGTTTGCCAGTGAATTTCAGCAAAAGACTGGGCCGATTATTTCCGAGAAAAACATCGCCATTCTCGAATAAGCATCAGCCGAATAAAACTAAGCGAGTAAACATCTAAGCGGAGTAAATATGACTTTAATCAAAAATTTATCTCAAGAAGCTGCCAAGGCGGCTCTGATCCTCGCCCAAGTTGACGAACAGCTTAAAAATACTGTACTCCTCGATATGGCACGCTCATTACGCGAAAAGTCCTATGAAATCCAAAGCGCAAATTTAATCGACTTACACAGAGCGACCGCCGATAACGTCGGCCCAGCCATGCTCGACCGATTAACGCTAACGCCAGAGCGTATAGAAGCTATGGCGGTAGGCATTGAAACCATCGCCGCCTTACCCGATCCGATTGGCAACGAACGCTATATTGGTCAGCGACCTAACGGCTTATCCATCAGTAAGATGCGCGTTCCCTTAGGCGTAGTTTGTATGATTTATGAAGCGCGCCCCAATGTCACCGCCGATGCGGGTGCCCTGTGCTTTAAATCCGGCAATGCCGTGATCCTGCGCGGTGGTAAAGAGGCGCTGCACAGCAGTAAAATTATCGCCACTATTTTGCAAAGCGTATTGAAACAATACGGTTTGCCCGAGGCGTTAATCACAGTGGTGCCAGACCCAGATCGCGCCCTCATGCTAGAACTGCTGCAGCAACGAGATTATATCGATGTGATCATTCCCCGCGGCGGCGAAGGCTTGATAAACTTTGTGACTGACAACAGTAAAATCCCAGTGATCCAGCATTTTAAAGGCGTGTGTCATTTATACGTCGATAAAGATGCCGATCTGGATATTGCTATGGACTTACTGCTCAACGGTAAAACCCAGCGCACTGGCGTATGTAATGCCCTCGAAGCCCTATTAGTACACCAAGAAATTGCCTCGCAATTCCTGCCTAAAGTAGCCAAAGCGCTGGCCGAGCATAAGGTTAAAATCAATGCTTGTACTCAAGCCGGTGGTTATTTTGAAAACTGTACTTACATGGAAGAAGACGATTTCGGCCAAGAGTATTTAGATCTCGAAATTGCCATTCGCCAAGTCGATCACTTTGACCATGCTATCCAACATATTGCCCGTTTTGGTAGCCAGCACACCGAAGTGATTTGCACCGAAAACGAAGTCACAGCCGCACACTTCCAACGTGCGGTCGATGCTTCTGTGGTAATGGTCAATGCCTCTTCGCGCTTCTCCGACGGCAGCGAACTCGGCCTTGGAGCAGAAATCGGCATCGCGACCTCTAAGCTACATGCCTATGGCCCAATGGGACTCGAATCCTTGACCGCTGAGAAGTATTTAGTCTCAGGCACAGGCCAAGTACGGGCATAAACCTAAGGTGTAAATCACACTTTTAGGCTTAACAAGTCCGCTGGATTTCGATTCAATTGTAAAGATTAAAGGCCACAGTCAGTAACGTCTGTGGCCTTTTTGTTGGCTAAATTGACCCTATCCACAACAGCCTGAGTTCCCAGTCAATGCCCTGAAACCGAGTTATAGTAAGGCATGCGCTAAAAGTGCAGATCCTACTGCGACGGCTTGTCACAGCTCGCTGACAAGCTATTCGCCAATAAGTTACAACCCAGCTTAAACAATTTACACATTGAGCATATTGCATTTATTTTCAACAAACCTATCATGCGATCGATTCTCATTTGCACCTAAACACTTTATTTGCACTCAGGATCACCAATCATTATTTAATCTGAAATCGCCTGAAAGGATTGAAATACCATGCCTCCCCTATCTGTTTTAACGTCTTGGCGCTCGCCATTGATCCCTGTACTTCTCAGCACACTTACTCTGACGGTTCAAGCCAATACTGACCCTAAGCAAGATGAGAAAAAAGATACAGAACAGATAGAAAGATTGAACGTGGTAGGAACATACACCCGCGCGGCAATGAATAGCGCCACGGGTTTGTCTATGTCACTCAAAGAAACCCCACAAAGCGTCACTTTGATTACCGAAGAGATGATTAGCGACAAAGGTTTGGTCACTATGGAGTCAGTGTTAAATCACACTCCTGGCGTGACTATGGTGGGCGATGCCTCTGAAAATAGTCAGATATTCGTGCGCGGCTATGCACTAGACAGCGGTGTTCAAATTGACGGCTTAATCACAACCTCTTCATCCCATGTTTACAGCGGCTCAATTGATCAAGGTTTAGACCCTGTGATTGCCGAACGGGTTGAAGTATTAAAAGGGGCGGCAGGGATTTTAAGCGGTTTAGGTGAACCTTCTGCCACGGTTAATTTTATTCGTAAACGTCCAACGGATGACACCCGTGCCACGGCAAGTGCAAGTTATGGCTCATGGAATACCTATAGACTTGAGGCCGATGTTTCTGGCTGGCTAACGGATTCGGGCAATGTGAAAGGTCGATTCGTAAGTGCAGTGAAGAAAGGCGATTCTTTTATCGATCGCTATCAACGCGATACCACAGTGCTCTATGGCGTAGTTGAAACGAGTCTAAGTACCGATACTAGCTTGTCACTGTTTGCGGACTATCAAAAATCACAAACCGACGGTGTGTATAACTGGAACTCTAATCCCGCATTTTATACCGATGGCACAGCTGTCGATTTTGGCCGCAACTACTCTAGCTCACAGGACTGGACCCATTGGGACGTGACCCAAAAGAGTCTCATGGCCGAATTTAAACATAGATTCGATAACGACTGGTCACTCGTCAGTGCCTATCGTATCGCCAACGCCACCATAGACGCATTGGCCTTTTACCCAGGCGATTATATCGTCAAATCAACCGGCGAATTTGTTGGCCCTTGGGGCGATACTTATGCCGCCCAACATGATCGCGAGTCAGATACCAACAGTTTCAACCTGTATGCAACGGGTAACTTCGACTTACTCGGCCGTGAACATAGCGCTGTGATCGGTTTTAACTATGGTGACAACGAGTTCGATAACATCAACACGAACTCCGCCCCTCAACGTCGCTATAACGTCGCGGATCAGGGCAATTACCCCAAGCCTAATATTCCTAATTCACCCACCAATGGCCAAACCAATGAGCAAAGCCAATCGGGTGTTTACGGCACTGTCCGTGTCAATCTGTTGGATTCACTGAAATTAATGGTCGGTGGACGCGTAAGTAACTGGTCCTATGAAAAGCATGATCTCGTGGGTAACAGCACAGATGCGACCATGGAAAAAACCGGTATTTTCATCCCCTACTACGGCCTAGTCTACGATGTGACCGAGCAGATCGCTGTCTACGCTAGCCGTACTGAAATCTTCAAACCTGGCACCTATTTTGGTGAAGATGGCCAACTGCTCGAACCTGCAGAAGGCACAAACGTCGAAGGCGGCGTCAAGGTCGCGCTGTTCGATGACACGCTAAACATGTCAGCTGCAGTCTACGAAACCAATAAAGACAACGAACCCGAATATGCAGGTAAAGGTCAACTACCTTCCGGCGACTCTATCTACGAAAGTGTGGATGGGATTACCACCAAGGGCTATGAGTTAGAAATAGCCGGACGTCTTACCGACTTATGGGATATCAGCGGTGGTTATACCCACAACAATGCAGAAGATAAAGATGGCCTACGTCGTCAAACTTATCTGCCCGAAGATATCTTCAAACTCACCACTAAATATAACTTTGAAGACATTCTGCCGGGCATTACTGCAGGTGCGAGCTGGCGCTGGCAGAGCAGCACCTTCTATCAAGGCACTATTTGGGGTGTCGATGGCGCGCCGAATGTGGCTTACCGCCAAACACAATCCGCCTACTCACTCGTTGACTTAATGTTTGGCTACCAAATCACACCTTCTATTTCTATGCAATTGAACATTAACAATATTTTCGACAAGAACTACAACCGTTCACTCTGGGGTTACGCCGACTTTGGCGAGCCACGTAATGCCACACTATCACTACGTTGGACGCTCTAAAACATAGCCCTAACCCCAAATAACATTAAGGATGATCAAATGAAACAAGCACTTGTGATACTCACTTTACTCGGCGGTATCGCTTTTTCGGCTCAAGCACATGAAGTATGGCTTGAGCGTAATAACGATGGTTCGGTTAAAGTGCAATTTGGCGAACCGGGTTCAGAGCAGGCTTCGGCAGAAGAGTTAGCATCGTTAAGCGCGGCGCGTATTTTCGCCGCCAATGCCAAGACACCGTTAACCGCCACAGCACAGGCCGATCATCTACTGGTCAAAACCCAAGATAGCAAGAGTGACATCAGTTTCTATGCCGATACCGCGTGGCAACCATGGAAAACCGAGACCGGATTGCAGGCCGCAATACTCTATGCCCGCACGGGACAAGAACACACAAAAGCGCTGCAAGATTTTGAATTTACGCCAGTAAAGTCAGGCGTTCCCGAGTTTGTGCTTAGCTATAAAGGCGCGCCACTGGTGAATCATCCAGTGCAAGTGTATCGCCCCGGTTTTTGGAGCAAGTCTTTCACCACCGATGCCCAAGGTAAATTCGCCCTCGATACCCCAGATGCGGGCCGCTACTTACTCGTCAGTAATCACACCACAGAAGGTAAACAAACACTCGCAGGCAACGAGGTTGATAGCGTTTTACACATCACCACCACGAGTTTTATCACTCAGTAATAATCTTAATAGTGAGATGGAGTTAACGTGCGTTATTTAATGATAGGTTTATACATGCTGTGTTCTGCAGTCCACGCAAGCACAGCACCTGTAACAGTCGCCTTGCCCCAAACAGGCAGTACCAATGAACTTTTGCCACTCAGTGGCTCCATTAAATCCGCACGGGTAGCCCGCTTATCTGCACGTACCGATGGCCTAGTCGCCAAAGTGCTGGTCGATGCGGGCTCGCAAGTCCGCGCTGGCCAGCCTCTACTCGCACTCGATGACACCTTAGCCATACACCAATTAGCACAGCGTCAGGCCGATGTAATGGCCGCTAAGACCATGCTGGCAGAAAAACAGCGACTCCTCACCGAAGCGCAAACACTCAGTTCTCAGCAATTATTCCCCGAAACTGAGCGCGCGATTCGCCAAGCGGCGTTAACCGAAGCCGAAGCTAATCTGCAGAGTTTAACGGCGGCATTAGCACACCAAAAAGAGGTGGTCGCCCGCCACCAACTGATCGCGCCGTTTGCGGGAGTGATTTCAAGCAAACAAACTGAAACTGGTGAATGGGTCAATGTCGGCACTGAAATCTTCACCTTAGTATCCCAAGAACAGCTCTGGCTCGATATTCAAGTCCCACAGGAAATGTTCCAAAACATAGCCACTGCAACTCAAGTCGATATTGCCGCAGATATGCTGCCTGAACAGCAGTTTATCGGCCATGTGAATGCACTCGTCCCCGTGAGCGACCACAATGCTCGCAGCTTCTTGGTGCGCTTAACCATTCCTGATGCGAGTGGACTTTTGATGCCCGGCACATCGGCCACTGCGACCTTCCACTTACAGCGGGCGCAACACAGTGTTGTCGTGCCGCAAGATGCGCTAGTCCGTCACCCGGACGGCCAGTTCAGTGTCTTTACCGTGCAAAACAACATAGCCCAACGGCATACCGTTCAAGTGGGCCACACGAGCGCCATAGGGATTGAAATCCTTAGCCCATTACCCAAAGACGCGCCCGTGGTGATCCGCGGTAACGAGAGCCTACAAGACCAACAGCCAGTCTCTGTACTCAACTCTGCTGTAGGAGGTTAGTGGGATGCTGAAGTTTGGAATTAAACATGGCACCTTACTGTCTGTCATCGTCTTGATATTCTGCGTGTTGGGCACGGCTGTAGCACTGCGTATCCCAATCCAAATGATCCCCGACTTAGATGTGCGCACCATCAGTGTCGCCACAGGTTGGCCGGGAGCAACACCGCAAGACGTCGAGAAAGAAATTCTGCTTGAGCAGGAACGCTACCTGCGCACCCTGCCCAACTTACAACGCATGACATCTTGGGCTGATACGGGTTCGGCATGGATCGAACTCGAATTCCCCCAAAGCACTGAGATAAGTGACGCGCTTATTCGTGTTAGCAATGCGCTCAGCCAAGTATCGTCTTATCCAGAAAACGTCGACCAACCACGGCTTTATAGCAGTTCATATTCAGACAACGCTTTCATGTATTTCCGCCTCGTGCCTGTCGCGGGGAACCCGCTGAATCTAGACATAGACATGATGCGCGATTTTGCTAACGACTTTATTCGCCCACAAATGGAACGCGTCAAAGGCGTTTCCTCCGTCACCATTCAAGGCGGCGCCGAACGGCAAATTCAAATACGGCTCGATCCCGCCAAACTCGCCCAACGCGGCATCAGCATTATGGATGTACGCCAAGCCATTAGAGATCGCAACAAGGACACCTCAGCTGGCGATATCGACAGTGGTAAAAAACGTTATTTACTGCGGGTGATTGGCCGTTTCGAGGATTTAAATCAACTTAAGCAACTGATTTTAAAACGCCAAGGTAATACTAATATTCTGCTGCAAGACGTGGCCGAGATAAAACTAGACCACGCCGAGATCCGTGAACTGTCCTTTGCCGAACAAGAACGCACCCTCAGCTTAGCGGTCAAACGGGATGTTGGTTCTAACGTTATCGCCATCAAAGATGCCATGATGCCAGTGGTAGCGCAGATTAATCAAAATCAACTCGCCCAGCACGCCATGCAGTTAGAGCTATTCAGTGATGATGTGCGCTATGTGCAAAATTCGGTTGAAAATGTGTGGGTCA
Organism: Shewanella sp. SM23; assembly: GCF_025654295.1. Taxonomy (NCBI): domain Bacteria; kingdom Pseudomonadati; phylum Pseudomonadota; class Gammaproteobacteria; order Alteromonadales; family Shewanellaceae; genus Shewanella; species Shewanella sp. SM23. The sequence goes on along the minus strand of NZ_JAKKRM010000009.1, from coordinate 75,005 downwards.
ATTTAGGTCTTGGAGCCTTACTGGCAACCTTGGTCATGTACCTCTTCTTGCGCTCGAATCGAGCCACCCTGATTGGTGTTATCGGTATTCCGCTATGTACCTTAGCCGCCTTCGTCGGGCTGCTGGTGTTTGATCGCACTATTAATGTCATTTCGCTGGCGGGTGTTGCCTTTGCCATAGGCATGACGGTCGATAACAGCATCGTGGTGCTCGAAAGTATTGAACAAGCGCGCAGACGCGGATTAGAGCGTATCGAAGCAGCCATAAGTGGTATCTACGATGTCTGGCCCGCAGTATTAGCCTCGACGCTCACCACAGTGCTAGTGTTTGTACCCATTCTATTTATCAAACAAGAAGCGGGGCAACTGTACTCGGATATCGCGATTGCCATCGCTTCATCCATTATCGCTTCTATGCTGGTCGCGGTGTTCATCGTACCCGCCGCTATTGCCCGTTTTGGTTTCGGTAAGATGCACTCGGCGCAGACAAACCAAAGTGAGCCGCCCAAAGCATCACGCATATTGAGCTTAGTCAGCCAACTTGTACTGTCGGCAAGACGCCGCACCTTTGTGATTGTGCTGTCACTCGTCTCGACGATCGGGCTTGCGGCTTGGCTGATGCCTCCGGCCGAATATTTACCCGAAGGCGAAGAACCAAAAGCCTTTACTTCTATGGTCGCGCCGCCGGGTTACAACCTATCGGAAATGGCTAAAATTGCTGAAGAATTAACGACTCAGCTATCCGCGAGAGTCAATGCCGAGGCGGCATCCTTTGAACGTGGTGAGCAAAAGATCCCGCCGCTAAAATACTATACCCTCAGCGTGGGTGTCGGCAGTATTTGGGTGATGAGCGAGCCCGTTCGCAGCCAAGATATGGATGCCATGATGAGCTCACTCACCGCCTTGTTTGAGCAATATCCGGGCATGCGCGCCTATTCATCGCGGGGTTCCATTATTTCCAGCAACGATGGTGGAACCCGCGCTGTCGCCTTGGATATTTCTGGCCCAAATCAAGCCAGCCTCTATCGTGCTGCAGAAGCGGCGTATCAAGCGGCGGAAAAAGTATTTGCCGAACCTCAGCTGTATTCTGACCCATCGACCTTGTCGCTAGACCAACCACTTTGGCAGATTTCCCCTCGCTGGCAACGTCTTGTAGAACAAGATTTTAGCGGCAGCGAGTTTGGCTATGCGGTTTCGGCACTGAGCGATGGCGCCTATGTCGACGAGTTTTTCCTCAATGATAACAAGGTGGATATCTTTCTATTAAGTCTGGCAGGCAATCAACAGAGTCTGTCGCAATTGGCACTCGCTCCGATAGTCACGCCTAAAGGTAATGTACTGCCACTGCAAGCCTTGGCCGACATTAGCGAGCAAATGGATAGCGACAGTTTACGCCGCGTCGATGGCCGCAGAACCGTGACCCTTTACATTATTCCGCCGCGTTCCATTGCGTTGGAAACCGCAGTGGCTAAGGTGCGGGAAGAATTAGTCCCCATCCTCTATCAACAGGGTGCTGTCGGCAAAGATGTCAGTTTGGATATTTCGGGCGCAGCCGATCAGCTCGAAGCGACGAAAGCGGCACTCTCCAGCAATTTTCTGGTCGCCGTGTTGATCATCTATTTGTTATTAGTCGCGATTTTTAATCACTGGGGTTATCCGTTGTTTGTGCTGATCACTATCCCGCTCGGACTTGCGGGCGGTTTAATCGGCTTACAAGCGCTTAATTCTATTGGCAGCTTATTTGCGTATCTTGGCGGCCAAGGTTGGCACCAACCCTTTGATATGATTACTATGCTTGGATTTTTAATCCTACTCGGCACTGTCGTTAACAACCCGATTTTGATCGTGGAACAGAGCCGTAAAAACCTGCAATCGGGTCAGCTTGGTGTCGTTGATGCCGTCAAATCTGCCGTTGCCAGTCGATTACGACCGATTCTAATGTCTACCGCGACGACCTTGTTTGGCTTATTGCCGCTGGTGTTATTCCCCGGTGCTGGCAGCGAACTCTACCGCGGCGTTGGCATAGTGGTATTGGCAGGTCTTATCGTGGCAACGCTACTCAGCTTAACCTTTTTACCCGCCCTGTTAATCTCTGTGCTATCCCGCACTCACAAGACAAATTCAGCAGAAGTGGCACACCATCATGACTGAAAAAACCAACATGACTCCGCCGTTAACACAAAGACTGATGCGCTGGAAAACGTCAGCCATCTGGAGCGATAGCCTGCACATAGGTAATCGCTGCCTCGCAGCAACCTTTGGCGGCTATTTGTTAAGTGCAGTAGCGACTATTTTATTCGCGCAAATCCTGCCGTTATCTCAGGTTGATCGGGTGTTAACCGCCATGATGCTGTCATTTACTGTGTACACCTGCGCCGTGATTTGGGTGTTCAGCGTTAAATCAACATGGCGATACTGGCTGGATTTATTCGCGCTCAGCGGTCTGCTGTATTTAGCTTACCTCGCAGCTAAAGCGTTTGATGCAACAAGTGCTCAAGGGAGTGGATTATGAAAGACTCCTTTTTTCGTTCAATGACTTGGCTACACACTTGGGTTGGATTGCTAACCTGCTGGGTGTTGTTTCTGGTTTTTTTCGCCGGAACAGCGGCCTATTACCGTGCTGAAATCAACCTGTGGATGCAACCCGAAAACCACGGCAGCCAATATGATGCCAATGCGGATAATCAACAATTGATACTCAATGGCCTCACGTCCTTGGCACAACAAGCGCCTGACGCTGAGTCATGGTGGATTTACTTACCCACACAACGGGTGCCATTACTGACCTATGCATGGAGCGATCCCGCCGCTGAAGGCCAGCGATTTGGTGATTATCATCAAGGCTTTATTAACCCTGCGACAGGTGAAGCCTTACCTAAAGCACGGGAAAGCCGAGGGGGCGACTTTCTCTATCGACTGCATTTCGACTTGTACTACATGAGTGTACTCACGGCGCGTTGGATCGTCGGTTTTTGCACTATGTTCATGCTGGTCGCCATCATCAGCGGGATAGTGATCCACAAACGTATTTTTAAGGATTTTTTTAGTTTTCGCCCCGGAAAAGGCCCGCGCTCTTGGTTAGATGCCCATGTCGCCAGCTCAGTTCTCGCATTGCCCTTTCATCTTATGATCACTTATACCGGCCTAGTGACCCTGATGTTTATGTATATGCCATGGGGACTTAACACGCAATATGGTGATGAAACTCAAGCCTTTTATTCGCAATGGAAACCCATTTACCAAACTCCCGCCGCCACTGGCACACCAGCCACTATGCTCGATAGTCAAAGTTTACTCAGTGCGATTCACAGTGTCGTGGGTGAGTCGCCACTTGAAGGCTTGCAGTTTGATAATCTCAACGACAGCAATGCCAGCGTAACAGTCAAAATCTCCCCTGAGCACAGCTTAAATCAGCAAGCGCCTTGGTATCACTTGTCTACTGTGACAGGTGCTGTGTTGGCGCAGTCGGCTGTGACTTCGGGAGCGAATCAAACCCAAAGTGTCATGATAGCCCTGCACAGTGGTCGCTTTGCAGGCCAAGGCCTACGTTTACTGTATTTACTGGCGGGATTAACAGGCTGCGTGATGATCGCCAGCGGCGCAATTATGTGGGCCGATAAACTGGCACAAAAGCAGCTTAAAAAAGATAAAAATCATAGTGGGCTGACGCTAGTGAACATGTTGAATCTCGCCACCTTTGCTGGCCTGCCCATTGCGCTAGCCTGTTATTTTTATGCCAATCGACTCTTACCCGTCACCTTTGCGGATAGAGAGTACTGGGAAATCCATTGTTTCTTTATCAGTTGGGCGTTAGTCACACTGCTCGCTTGTTTCAAACGAGATAAACAAACATGGCAACGACTTTTTTTACTCACATCCTTGCTTTATGGCCTGCTACCTCTGCTTAATGCCATGACTTCACAGTATCAGCTGATAAGCAATCTACAGCGCCAAGCCTATGTTCTCGCAGGATTTGATCTCATGATGCTCGCACTTGCAGCGCTGTTTTACATGGCAGCCAAACGCTTGCGTAGCCCTAAAAAAGTGCTGGCTACACGGGTAACCAAAACGACGGCAGAATTAGGAGTTGAATCATGACAGCCACAGGCGAATTGTTAACCTGTTTTATCGCCATGGGGCTGTTGGCCTTATCTTATTTTAGCCACCACCGCGCCGTGCGTAACCGCCCGTTAACCGATGCACAGGAACGCGGATTTCGCACCGCTGGTACTGCAACGCTCGTCCTGTGCTATTGGCTTGCCAGTCGTCATTACGGCCCAGCGTACGCCAGCGTATTACTGCTCGGCTGGGTATGTTTGAGTTCGATAATCCTAGTAATTTTACTCAGCTACAAACCACACTGGCTACAACCCATATTGCCCGCCAGCACCGTAGTGTGTTTGCTCGGTTTGTTGTATTAATCCATGATTTTAAACACCAAATGGCGTCAATCAGGCTCAATACAGACAAGATTTAGGGAATTTTTACTACTGGAATTAATGCTGCTATCCGCTAACCATTAGCTAGATAATGGTTCTGATTGAAGCCAATCGCACCTTTAAATTCTAGACCGAACATATTAATAAGCGACGCTGAAATGATTAAGCACTCTCATTCCAGTGACTCGCCGTGAATATATCCCTATAGGCTCGACGGCGGCATCCATGCCGCCAACGGTCACTTACACGCGAGTGCTTAATCTCGTTAACACCTGAAGTATTCTGTAACCTCTACATTTAAAGCTTAATTACCGCACACGCTTGGAGTTTGTTAGGTAATCGCTGCCTGATAGAGGCCCTTTATAAAGGTCCTCTAACAAGAAGTGCAGAACTTCTTTAAGTTCTTTCTTATCGCTAGGTAGCGTGATTTTTCCATTATTCATAACTATATGTAAATTAGCAAAATTAGCGGCAGCAGTCGAAATATCATTTACACTGTATGCATTAAGGATATCTGAACTTTTAATAGAATGAACCATTTTCCTGACTTGTGAGTCAGCTTGCTCTATGAAATTGGGTAAATCATTAATTTCTATAGACCCATGTTGTGATAACTCTGTTAAATCATCATCAGTGGCTTCTTTATAGAAATCTACAAGATCAAAAACCATGCGAGCATTATGAAAGCTTTTGAACTTTGTTTTATTACCTTCAATTATAGCTACTAGCTTATTATCAATGGTGAATATATCATCTGTCGATTTAACAAATATGTTCCCAGTCTGCATTTTAATAATAGGTAACTGGTATAAAGATAATGCCTGCCTCGAAGAGAACTTTTGTACGAAAACTTTAGTTACACCACTTACTGTCATTCCTGTAAATAATGCTCTTATAGGCTCACGTATAAAATTTGACAAAACTAAATTAGAAAAAGAAGTTGCATTAGCATTAACTGCATCAATCATCATTTGAGACTCAGTAACATCATTCAGCGTCAGAACTTCATTACTTTCAGGTTTCCAGTCACCATTGAATACCACTTCAGTATCAATATTAAGCTCGAATAATGCACGTTGCTCTTCAAAAATCCTAATAAGCTCTGTTTGAAGTGGTAAATTAACTCCAACCCGTTTAATTTGACAGCTACCGCTATCATCCTTAATAAATGCGAAAAAATTTTGCTGTGCTGTCATTTCAATCCTCTACGTCAATAACTATGTATTCTGTTAATTGCGCTACAATTAAAGGCTGGCTAGCATGTCTCAATTCTTTTTTTGTAATGAGAACATAAGTGACGCCTTCTGGAGTTCCTACTTTATAAAAATGCCATTTCATTACACCTAAAAGTGGATTGAAATGATAGCTGTAACCTGTGCTTGTAATGATAGCGAAGATAACCAATGTAGGAACCCACACCATCCAATTAAGTGAGTTAAAACTCGAAGTAAATAGTGGTAACAAGTAAAGCAGCAAAAAACCCATATTTTCTCGATCAGCTGCTTCTACAGTGGCCACAGAGAAATTAAAACGCTCCATTTTTCTTTTTGCATATCGAAGCATCCAAATACATACTAAAACTAAAAATAGTGACGCTGCAATTGCCAATCCTGAAAAAACTTTATCTCCGCTAAACCAAGCTACCCACGCATAAGTAAACCCCACTGGAGCAATGGCCGTACTTGTAAGTAGTATTTTTGCAACAGTGCTTAACACATAATCTCCCTATTTTAATTAAGGCCTGAGTATTACTAACTTATAGACGAATTAATACTTAAGCCTTGTGCCGTTTATAAGGAACAACTGCGAGAATTAGACTTATAAACTGCAACATCCATATTATCTAGTTTTCATGCTATAGGAATTTGTTTTAGCTTGGTAGTTGTTTTTATACAATTTTGAAACAAATAATTTAACAACCCTTGCCGAACAACCCACGCTTTACTTAATACTGTGTGAAATATTAACTTTCGCATACAACAGATAGATAAAAAGGTTAATTACATTAAGCACTCTCGCGGCAGTGACCGTTGGCGGCATGGATGCCGTCGTCGAGCCCTCAGGGACGAGTTTACGGCGAGTCACTGGAGTGAGAGTGCTTAACATCAATCCCATCTGCGATACTTTATTCAGTACCATCACACTGTGATTTACCAGCTTGATAGCAACTGGGTTGGCGTGGGCATACGGCGCCGCGAGAGCAAATAAGGCGGGCGTCGTTTTTGATCCCGCGCTCTATCCAGTTGATATTGAGGATTTTTGCGACGCTCACCAGATCGCTTTTAATGTGTTTGGGAATAGCGACTGAACCGCCGCTGGCGACACAGGCATTCTTCAAATCGTGGGCGATAGACAGGGCATCTTTGCCTTGGGCTTCAATCGCCGGATTCAAATCGATACCGGCACAGAGGACATGCGGGTTGCCCGCCGAGTCTTCGACTTTAATCGACTCGCAGCAGTAAATGCGGGGTTCGTTGCCGACGTTTAAAATCGAAATCTGTGCCGAAGTACCGACCGTCGGCTCACTGATCATCCTAAAGACGGCCCAATGCTGACAAGGGTCTTCCACTAACCGCATATTGCCCCAAGGCAGTGGAATACCGTTACCACGGTAAACGGCCTTGAGCTTGCCTGGTGCGTAAGCGTCGAAATAATGCCAATGAGGATAAGGAGATACCACTGTCATGCGCCGCATGGCGACTGAGGCTGACACTTGCAGTTGCTTGTGTACTTCAATCTCATAGCCGTGGCGGTCGAGTAATTGGCGATAAGGCACTTTAGGGCACAGCAGCGCACCGGCGAAGAAGCTCGATTCAAAATCGCGCCACGCATGCAAGATATCCTGCGCGTTCAAGGTATTGGACTGCATACCCGCCTCTTCATCCACTTCTAATTTGCGGCCTGAGATCATCACACTCTTGAGGCCGTCCTTGTTGTGCAACACGCAATGACCTATGTGCACGGCTAAATCATATTTGAGTCTGTTGGGGCGATTTTTGAGGATTTTATTGACATAAATCGTGCTCGGCGGCTCAATAAATGAGGTGACCAACTGACGTGAACTCACGCCCATTTCATCGATAACTTCCTGCGGCGTACTATCTATCCACTTGATTTTTAATCCCATTCCCTTAGCAATATCCAGCATGTCGTCCAGAGATAAGGGCATACGTTTGAGGCCGACTTCTTCGGCGGCACGTTCAAGGTCGGGGAAATGATTTTGATGGTGTTCTTGATGGGCGCGGATCAATAAATGGGCAAACTGCCTACCTGAGATCCCTGTCTGCGACAGCATCTCAGGTATCGCTATTTGTAAAATATCATTGGAAAACAAAAAGCTGGGTTCGAGTGCCATACCACTTATGCCACCACGTCGGCCCTTGTCTGGCGTAATGGCGTTTTCTTCAGGCACATCGTCTAAGAACCATTCGGCGTCTTTTTGAAAAACCGCGGCGATCACAGCCAGCATTCCGGCACTCGGCACACGCTTGCCACGTTCGATCATCGACAAATATGACACAGAAGGCGCACTTCCCGCGTCGACTCGAATGCATCGTGCCGACAAATCTTCCATAGTTAAATTATTACGTTTCCGTAGGTTACGTATTTTTGTGCCTAGGAAATGTGATTTTCTCATCAAGCTCTGGTCATTGCGCATTTTGTAAAATTCACAGTGTAAAATTTTTATTGTGAAATTGTAGTCAAAAAAAGACTAGACTACAAATCAAGCAATCAAGGAAAGGCTAATGCGAACAAGCTAAGCCATTCCAGTACAAGAAATGCTTAACCACCCCCACTAAAAGTGGCTAAGCACTCAAAGCGGACAAACCAAATTGAAGACAAACTTTGATAAGCCAAAAGTTAAATCAAAACCCTGAATTTTTTTAAATTGAAAGAGTGAGAGGAACAAGCGATGAATATGTCAATAATCAAGAGCAACCAGATCCAACCGAATCTAAACAGCCTCATCGCAGAAGAAGTGCTAGCCGTGGCCCAAGTGAATGTCGCCGAGCACGAGAAGATCGCTAATGCGAAACAATTCCTCGACCGCCTCTTTCCACTTAACTCTGGTTCACACCAAGATGTGAGCAGCTATGTGGTTTACTACCAACACCTGTTGGCCTTTTTTGCCGACGGCAGCCACAGTGGTTTACGTCAGCCAAAACAGTTTGTGGCCTTTAACGGCACTAAAGATGCGCCTTGCGCCATAGTGTTACAGGACCTAGGTTGCCACGTTGAACTCAGTTTCGACCGCAGTGGCATGATAGGTGCGAGAGACGTTGCCAATCTGGAAGATATCCAAATCGGAACGTCATTAAACATGGTAGTCGGAACACCAGAGTCACGTTCTGCCGCATCGCGCCATTGGCTCAGCCTATTACATGCGGGTATGTCCAGCGCCAACGACACCCAAGATAAGTTGTTTACCGCAAAGGATGGCAGCGATTACAACTTGAAAAGTATCGTAAATTTATAATTTCACGTTTTGTAACCTCGCCATTTATTATCTAGCTAAGAAGATGAACTGAGCTCAGTTCATCTTCTTCGATTTACCCTCCTGCTTTGCCAAACCTTCTAAGAGTCAATAAAATTGATTAACTAGATAAGTTTAATTGATTTTATTGAGGATCATACACACAGCTATAATGCCCTCTTGCATCTGTCTCCATGATCAATCCAATTGATCGCCATTTTGTATCCGTCGCTTAATGTGAAGATCTGTGGTTGGAACGATAAACCGAATCGCTCGAGCCTAAGGCGTTATGAATTCTTCATCAACATCACAGCAAGATAATAAGACTCATCGCATTGTTTTCATCTGTGCGGGTTTGTTATGCCTCGCGCCTTTTATCTCATCGCCCATGGCGCTAGTGCTCGGTTTTACCTTAGCCAGCCTTGGTTGGGTGCCAGTGCAATGGAATATCGCCGCACTCACCAAAAAACTCCTGTCTTATTCGATCATTGGCTTAGGGTTTGGGATTAACTTAAACGCGGCGATCGAGGCGAGCACCCACAACTTCGGCCTGATTGTTGGCTCAATCTTTTTCACCCTCAGCTTAGGGTTTGTGCTCACCCGCGCCCTGAAATTTGATCATGTCACGGGCCACTTAATCGCCTCTGGTACCGCTATTTGCGGTGGCAGTGCCATTGCCGCAGTCGCTCCGGCCATCAATGCGCGTAACGATCAAACCGCCACTGCATTAGCCTGCGTATTTGTGCTCAATTCAGTCGCGCTATTTTTATTCCCTGCACTCGGCCACTTGCTCAATATGAGCCAATACGATTTTGGCGTGTGGAGTGCCATCGCCATCCACGATACTTCATCGGTTGTTGGCGCGGCTTCAGCCTACGGCGATGAAGCCTTAAAAACCGCAACTACCATAAAACTCGCCCGCGCCCTGTGGATTATCCCGATCGCATTGGTCAGCGCTATGTTGTTTGGTGGCAATAAGCGCAAGCTTAACCTGCCGTATTTTATCGGTTTTTATTGTTTAGCCATTGCCGTGGCCCATTGGTTGCCACAATTCCACGCTGTTTATGACACCTTATTTATGGTGTCGAAACGGGCATTAGTCCTGTGTTTGTTTTTGATTGGTGCAGGAATTACAGTGCAGAAGATGCGGGCGAGTGGCCCCAAACCTTTGTTGCTTGGGGTGATGCTGTGGGCAGCGATTGGTATCACGTCTTTAGTGTATATTCTTTATTTTCAATAGCTAAGATTTAACTCAAAGCCAATCTACTCTGCTGTCGGCTTCATTCGCCAAGCCCAGTAGAGGACGCCAACAAAGGCGGAGAATTCGATAAGTGAGCGCACGAGTCCTGTGGTTTGCGTCGAAGCGACCAAGGCAATCAGGCAAAACACGATAATCAGCCAGTTTTTCAATTGCATCTTCCTGCAAACTTAGGGGATGCTCATTATTGTTTAGAACTAAAAACTCAGCAAATATCGATTTTCAATAACAAATAGCTATAACAGCTAAGCCAATCCTGCGTTGATTAAGCCGCCTTAGGGCTTGATGCCGCTTCATTCGCAGCAAGATCTTGATTATGTTCTTGAATAAAATCTTCCATAAACCAAGCACAAAAAGTATGGCGTCCATCGACTGCCGCTTTACCGTAAATGGTCGATGCCTGTTGTCTGACGGTTTTTTCTTTAGTCTGGCGCACTTCAGCAATTTCTTTAAAACTTAAACCCTTAAGCAGTAAAAATGCCACTTGCTGCTCACTCTTAGTAAAGCCCCAAGTCTCGAATTGCTGCGACACCGCTTGGCTGTATTCTTGTCTGGCAGAGCGCATTTGCGTCGACATATTGTCGATTTTTTTATCCGCATGCTCCAACCGTTTAGCCAACGCTTTCACTTCGCGGGAGCGACGCATAAGGTCATAACTTAAGTACATGGCACCAATCACAGTGAGCACTAATAACATGGCTTCCTGGGCAATATGCCATTGGGGAATGCCCAATTGAATGTCGGAAGTGATGTCAAAAAGCTTAAAGCATATGATCAAGGCCAACAGACCAATAATGACAAGATCCTTCATCGAAAAACTCCTAAATAAAAGCAAAATCAACCCATTAATTTATGGGACATATGTACCATAGACGGTTTTATGATACATGTCCCCCACGACTTTCGCCCACCAATCCCTACACTAACAGCACACTTTATTACCATAGAATCGTCCTATGTCTGTCAGTACGTCTTGTATCAAGTTATGTCTGTTGGCGACCTTAGTCAGCAGCAGTTTCCTGTGCCACGCCGCGCATTCCGAGCTATCTCAAGCACTCACCACCAGCCAAGCAAGATTACATTCTCTATCTCAATCAGGCGGTCAGTTACCGCAATCACAAATAAGCTTAAGCAGTTCATCTTGGCTCAATGGCCTGCCGAGCATTAGCTTGAGTCACTTAGGTAGCCTAGATAATGGTAACAGCTACGAGCAGGAACTCTCACTCAATTTGCCAATAAAATCCCCTGCTTTGCACAGCAGCGATAAGCAAATTAAACAACTCACCCAAGGCATTCAGGTGCAACAAGCCGCGCTGCAAGGCCTGTATTTATCGGGATTATTGCGACAAAGCCTGTGGGAACATCGTCTTGCTGCAGTGAAACTGGCCCAATTAGATCGCAAGAGCCAATTACTCGACAAGCTTCATAGTCAGCAAAAGCAACTCACAGATGCGGGCGAACTGCCGATTGCCCACATACTCTTGTTAGAACGCGAACTGGTGGATATTGCACTGGAGCGGGTCGATCTTAATCAGCAACAGGCCGAGGCGCGTGCCCTCTATCAACAACTCACCGGACAAGAGCAAATACCGCAGAACATAGCCGAAACCGCGCGGCCACTTTCTGCCAACAACCAACCCAATGACATGCTCGCGCAGCATCCATTATGGCAACTATTGAGCCTGCAGAAGCAGCAACAGCTGTTGATCATCCAGAGTCAGCAAGCAGGGAATAACGATCCTTGGGCTGTCTCACTCACGGCCAAAAATACCGCCGATAATCAAGTCGATGATCAACAACTTGGCATCGCCGTTTCTGTACCACTGACCTTAGGTTCTGCCCTATCACAAACCGAATTATCCCAATGGCAACAAGCCAATACCGAGCACACGCTCAACCTCGACCGTACCTATATCGAGCTAAAAACTCAGCTTAAAAAGCTAGAGCAACAGCAACAAAACTTACTCGACAAACAAACATTGCTAACCCAAGCCTTACACCTTAGCCGCACCATCACTGAAGAGCTGGCCAAGGTCAAAGACCAAAACCAAGTTAGCTACGAAGTCTGGCTGCGCCGCTATATGGATGCCCTCGATACCGAATCCCGCTTAGCACTGAACCAAGTCGCGCAGCAACAACTGCACTCCCAACAACTGCAAGCCTTAGGAATCTCATTATGATGGCCAAGTACGGCGCATGCCTTTTCTGTTTATCCGCCAGTGTTGCCACTTTAGTGCAGGCTGAATCCTTAACGATAAGCTCCCTCGGTAATTTAGACCTGAGCTACGTACAACCACAGAAAGTCGCCAGTTATGAGGGCAGCCCGTTGCCCGCGCAGGTTGAAATCCTCCCCGGTAACGATTATTGGATCAGCACGCCGGAGAATATCCAGCAGATCAGCTTCCTCGTCGGCCAAGGCCAGCTCGTCACTAAAGGCCAAGCAATAGTTAAACTGACTGGGCCAGAAGTGTTCCACTACCTCACACAAGTCGAAGCTGCTGGCAGCTTATATCAACTGGCAAAGAGCCGTTATGAGCGCAATAAACCCTTATTAAACAATGGCAGTATCAGCGCCGAAAAATGGCGCGAGATCAGCCAAGACTACTTCAGCACTCACCTCGAATACGAGCACATGCAGCATTTTATGGAGATAGTCAAAAGCACAGATGCCACCACAGACTCCCTAGTGGTAGGCACGCCAGTGGCGGGGATCGTTAAACTCAACCAAGTGAATGGGCCTTATATGGCGGGTTCACAGCTATTCTCACTGGTGCCCAGCGACAGCATTCGCGTCAAGGTCAGTGTGCCAATGAGTCAGTCGCACTCACTTTCGGCGGTGAATATCAATCAGTGCCATATCGCCATTGAGTCCGTGTCGGCCATCGCCGAAGGTGCCTTTGTGACCGCTTGGTCATCACCCTTGCCGCAGGAATGTAACTTACTGTTAGGACAACAGATCACTGTGATACCCGAGTATCAAAAGGCGGTGTATTTATTGCCTAAAAATAGCGTATTCAGTTGGGAGCAAGACAGCCAAGTCTTCACTAAAACCGCAGACACGCTCACCTCGATTACGATCGATATTCTCGGTTCAACCCCAGAGCAATATATCGTTGAAAGCGATCAAGAACTCAGCCAAATCCAAGTGTTATCCCAGTCGGTTGCTGCAGTCAAAGGCATAATGCTTGGCCTAGGAGGCGAATAAGATGCTGACCTCAGTCATCCGCTTTTCGCTTACGCAGCGCTTATTTGTGCTGATTGTGGCGCTGATCATCATGTTAGCGGGAGCGCGAGCCTGGTTTTCCATTCCTTTGGATGCCTTTCCCGATATTTCGCCCACCCAAGTGAAGATTATCCTCAAGGCACCCGGCATGACGCCGGAGGAAATCGAAGCGCAAATTACCGTGCCGATTGAAACCGAACTGCTAGGTATTCCCCATCAATCGATTCTGCGCTCAACCACTAAATACGCCATCAGCGATATCACCCTCGATTTTGACGAAGGCACAGATATCTATTGGGCGCGCCAGCAGGTGAGCGAACGCATCGCCGCCGTGTGGGACAGTTTTCCTGAAGGTGTGACGGGCGGCGTAGCGCCTATGAGTACGCCGCTCAGCGAAATCTTTATGTTTTCACTCGAAAATCCCAATCTTTCGCTGATGGAAAGACGGCAGTTGCTCGAATGGGAAATCCGTCCGCTACTGCGAACCGTTGCAGGTGTCGCCGATGTGAATATCCTCGGTGGCTATGCCAAAAGCTTTAGTGTGACCCCCAAACCTGCGGCTATGGCGGCCGCGGGCGTAAGTTTTGCGGCGCTGCAACAGGCGATAGTTGAGAATAATCACAACGAAGGTGCGGGCAAGCTCACGATTGGTACAGATACCATCATAGTACGCGCCGAAGGTCGCATCGATGATATCGACGAACTCAAACAATTGGTGATCAAGGCCGATGATGCCAGAGTGTATCGACTGCAGGATTTAGCCGATATTCAAATTGGCCACTTAGCCCGCTATGGCGCAGTCACGAAAGACGGCAATGAAACCGCCGAAGCCTTAATCATCGCCCTGAAAGACGCCAATACCGCACAAGTAGTCAAAAACATTAAAGAGAAACTCGATCAAATCAGCCTAACCTTGCCAGAAGGCAGCCAGATCAACACCTTTTACGACCGCGCGAATCTGATCAATACCGCGATTGATACTATCTCCAATGCCTTATTCGAAGCCGTAGTGTTGGTGATCATCTTGCTGGCGCTATTTTTAGGTAACGTGCGCGCCGCATTGGTCGTGTCACTCTCGCTGCCTCTTGCCGCGTTGATGACGTTTTTGATGATGGATTACTTCAATCTTTCTGCGAACTTAATGAGCCTAGGCGGACTAGTTATCGCCATCGGCATGTTAGTGGATTCATCTGTGGTCGTAGTCGAAAACATGGTGAATCTTATCGCTACTAAGCAGAGATTACCGCGGCTGCATTTGATTTTTCGCGCGACCAAGGACGTTGCCATTCCCGTAGTGTCGGGCACTGTGATCGTCATGATAGTGTTCTCGCCCTTACTGACCTTGAGCGGGCTCGAAGGCAAACTCTTTACCCCAGTTGCGGTCACTATCGTGTTTGCCATGCTGTCGGCGCTGGTGTTGTCGTTAACCGTTATTCCGGTTATCGCTTCTTATCTCGTCAACGAAAAAGCCGCCAAGGAACCTAAGGCGATTGAAAAGCTTAAACAGCTTTATCTGGCCAGCCTCAAGAGCACGTTTAGCCATCAAAAACGCTTTATGGTGATCGCCTTTAGCTTGCTTATCGTCAGCTTAGGCTTGTTCGGGTTAGTGGGAAAAACCTTTATGCCGACCTTAGATGAAGGCGACATTATCCTGCAGCTGGAGAAATCCCCGTCGATTTCACTCGAAGCTTCGATTGCCATCGACAAGCAAATTCAGCAAACCTTGCTGGCTAAAGTTCCTGAAATCAAACAAATGGTGGCGCGTACTGGCGCGGATGAAATCGGCTTAGATCCCATGGGGCTCAATGAAACCGATGTATTCTTAGAACTTCTGCCCCGCAGCGAATGGCGCTTTGCCAATAAAGAAGCGCTTATCGATGCGATCCGCACTGTGTTATTGGACTATCCCGGCGTTAATTTTAACTTCACTCAACCGATACAAATGCGCGTGTCCGAAATGCTCACTGGTAGTATTGGCGACGTGGCGATTAAGGTCTTTGGTAATGATATCGACACCTTAGGCCAGCTCACGAGCCAGATCCAACAGCTCGTTAATGCCACCAGCGGCAGCGTCGATGTGAAAATGGCGATGATCGAAGGCAGTCCTTTTATCAACCTCACCTTAGATAACGAGCTCGCCCGTAGCTTTGGCATGAGCACCATGGAGTTTGCTCGCTACCTGAAAAGCCAACTCGAAGGCGTGATCGTGACCGAAGTGCTGCAAGGTAAGAAGCGCACACCCGTACTGATGGCTAATAATCAGAGCCACTTAAGCAGCATTAATGAGCTTAAAAATCAGTTACTGGTGATGCCAGATCACTCCTTAAAACGCCTGAGTGATGTCGCCACCTTAAGCTATAAGCAAGGCCCCATCCTTATCGAGCGTGAGCAAGGGAATCGCTTTTCAGTGATCACCACCAACGTGCAGGGTCGCGATATTGTGAGTTTTGTAGAAGAGCTCAACGCTAAAATCGCAAAGGAAATCAAACTCCCGAGCGGTTATAGCGTGAGTTTTGGTGGCGAGTTTGAAAACCAGCAGCGAGCCACCAGCAATTTACTGTTAGTGATCCCCATTGCTATCGCACTGATCACTTTGATTTTATTCACCACATTTGGCTCACTGGCCAAAGCGGGCTTAATCCTCGCCAATGTTCCCTTCGCTATGATGGGCGGCATAGTTAGCCTGTATTTATCGGGGGAATATTTGTCCGTGCCCGCCTCGGTTGGCTTTATCGCCCTACTTGGGGTTGCTGTGCTCAATGGCGTGGTGATGGTCAGCTATTACGAACAAACCAAGCACATGTTCAGTAATCTGCGCGAACGGGTAGAACAAGGTGCGGCGCGGCGTTTACGCCCCATTTTGATGACGGCGACAACGGCTATGTTTGGTCTTATGCCGCTAGTGTTTGCCTCAGGTCCTGGGGCTGAAATTCAAAAACCTTTAGCGATTGTGGTGATTGGCGGTCTGCTCACTTCAACCATTACCACACTGTATTTACTGCCAATTCTGTATTTTTGGCTGGAGAAACGTAAATGAGCACAGAACAACTGTTAGTACTGATCGCCCAAAATGATATTAAGGACGACATAGTCGATACCTTGATAGAGTTGGAGTTTTTATCGGGCTTTAGCCTAGGTAATATTTGTGGTTTTAGCCGTGAACACAGCCATTTTAATATCAAGGAACAAGTGGAAGGTTATCGGGAGTTTTGTAAATTCGAAATCATGCACCCCGCTGCACAACAAGCGGCGCTGCTCGCGGCACTGGCGTTGGTCTGCAAACATAATCCCTGTCGCTATTGGATTATGCCCATCTATCAAAATGGTACTCTGTCTTAATCTAGATTGATGTTGATCTCACTAAGCAAGGCATACTCACTTTGTCACTAAAGTCAGTATGCCTTTAAAATAACTAAAGAATTGGCGTTGGACGCCGCACTAAAAACCCACTCAGAATCGATAAAATGCAGTAAGCGGTAAAGAAATAAAAACCGTTTTCAAATTGCGCCTGTGTTTTTAACATTTCCCCCATGCCACCTGAGGCGTTCCCCGCCATAAAGGTGATGATCAGCGCTACCACAAACACATCGGCCATCGACCACTTGGCGAGTGCATTGACGACGGCATTAATCCTCAGTTTCAGGCCAATCGAGCTAACACATTGCTGTGCCAACATTAAGCTCAACTTCAAGGCTGGCACCACCACGCTGAATAACATGACTAATCCCGCGACGAGTCCATTACCAGAGTGATAAAGCTCGGTCACTGTTCCCCAAATACTACGAGTCTTCTGCAACACTTGGACTTCACCTTTAAGACTATTAAACCCAAGCAAACCACTGACCATGCTTAACATACCGCGGGCACTGTCACGCCCAGAGTCCTCATCAAAGCTTTGGGCAACTTGCTCTATGCCTTGTTCCGCCAGCTTGGCCTTATCGATACTGCCGCTGATACTCAAAATTGGTTGAGTCACCCCAGAGATTAACAAAGCCAAGGATAAGATAATGATAAAAATAGGAAATAGAGATTTCATAGCACTGTTCATAGCATTGCTCGACCAGAGAAATACTTTCAGTTTACGGTTTTTAGCGCAGGCTCTGCAATCATTCACACCAGCCATCGACTCAGATGACCGGCATTTAAGGTAGGATTTGAAGATTAATAGAAAGGAGTCGGATCGATATCTAATGTACTCGGTGACACACCGCGTTCAATATAAAGTTCAGATTTTAATAAATCCACCATAGCGACATCAGTGTAACGTTTTACTTTTAAAGAATAAAAACACTTTACGATTGGATGTAGCGCATCCCTATCTTTCGAGGCCCAAACAATACCAACACGACCATCCGACAATTCAACTAAGGAACCCACAGGGTAAACACCAATACAACGAATAAACTCATAGACCAATTCTTGATCCAAATGGAATGGCGTCAGACTGAGTAAAATTTTAAAGGCCGCGGCAGGGCTCATAGCCTCTTTATAACATCGCGTCGCTGTCAAAGCATCGAAGATATCAACGATACAACTCATACGGCCATGGCGGGGGATTTCATCACCCTTCAACCCCCTTGGATAACCTCTGCCATCTAATTTTTCGTGGTGCATCAAGCAGATATCTTTACTGATCTGCGAAAGACCAGTAGTTTCGTTCATAATTTCAAGCGCATACACTTGATGCAGCTTCATATGCTCGAACTCTTCCGGCGTCAGTTTGCCCGGCTTATGCAGCACTTTATTGTCGACTTTAATCTTGCCAATATCGTGCAAAATCCCGCCGACCGCCATTTCCCGTAGCATGACACGATCTAGCTTTAAGTATTTACCAAAGGTCACCAGCAGAAAGGCAACATTCACTGAATGTTCAAGTAGATAGGCATCTTTTGAACGGAGTGCAGACATACATTTAAGCGCATCAGCATCCAACATCACTGACTCTATCATGGTATCGGCCAACGCTTCGAAGGGGGCAACTTCGATGGCTTTACCTTCGAAGGTCTCAGATAAGACTTTACGAATGAGGTCTTTCGCTTCGGTAAGCATGACTTTAGCTTGAGCTTGTTGCTTATCTCGGCTAATGAGCGCTTTTTTATTGTCGGTTTGATTATCGTTAGTGATTTTTTTCTTTAACCCACAATGTTCAGCCGAACGATCAGCGTCTACCCAAACAAATTTAATACCGCTTTTAGCTAACTTTAAAATCGCATCCTTGTGTTTAATTTGTCCTGCATTTGCAATAGCAAGTTGACCTTTATCATTTTTGTCTATGGCACTGACAAACATACCCAATGTCAGCTGTGACACTGGTAATTTGATAAGTTCAACTGATTCTGCCGACTCACTCATATCTACAACCCCAAGGATGATGTGCCTGAATAAAATATCAACTTAACCATACGACATTAAAGCGACTTACGCTCAAATGTTCTGTTGTTATTTTTGATTATTATAGAACAGACGTGAGGGGCATTCTAAGACGAGGATTAGAAAATCACCATAGACTTTCTTGGTAAATAAAGGGTCCTAAACAAGATACGATGAAATCAGAGCTTAAGGCGTAGATTAGGCCCATTTCAATCTCTCATTATTTCAACAAATGCCTAAGGGCTAGGCATTCAAAACCAACGACCCTCACGCGCGAAAAGCTCACAACTACCCCACATAACGCTCAGCCATTTCAGTTGACTCTTCCACCAATAAACCATTACGTAAACTCAGTTGCCGTGACACTGCACTGTGTTCAATGCTTCTGTGAGTACTGAGCAAAATAGCGCAACCTTGGGAGCTTAACCGCTTTAGCAAGTACCACACTTTGCCGAAGTAATGCTTATCCATCCCCGCCAATGGATCGTCCAAAAGCAGCACCTTAGGGCGTAGGCAGGCGAGTGACGCTAAGGCAATCAAGTGCTGTTGGCCGTAAGATAATTTGTGGGGCGACAGATGGGCTAAGCTAAATAAATCCAACTCGTCCAACATTTGCACCGCTCGCTCTTTGGGGAGTTCAAAGCGCCTAAGGCTAAACTGCATTTCGGCTAGCACGTTAGACTCGAATAATTGTCGACTCGGCCTTTGCATCAACAGTCCCAATTCCGCGCCATAAATCCCCAATTTAGGTCTTCGCCCTAGCACTTTAAGGGGAAGACGCTGCCTTAAACTGTGCACGCCCGCTATAGTTTTCAATAGACTCGTTTTACCAGAGCCGTTGTCGCCCACTAAGGTCACTATCTCCCCCGCTTGCAATTGGAATCCTTGTGGACACGCAAATAACGTGGGACAAGCATCGAACCCAAAATCAAAGGCTTCGGCACTGACCAAGACTTTGCCTAAATGCTCAAATTTAGCTTGATGTCGCCACGCAGGCGCTTCAATTTGCGGCGCATCGCTCACTGTATAGATGCCTTCGGACAACTTGCCTGCCTCTAACTGCCAATAATGCTGAATAATCTCGGCGAATGCCGAGGCGTTATGCTCAACCAATACTAGCGCCATACCATCTTGGATAAGATTGCGAAGCACGACCAGCAGCTCACTCACACCGTGATCATCGAGTTGTGCCCAAGGTTCATCGAGCAGCAGTAAATGCGGCTCTGACACTAACTGGGCGGCGATCATTAAGCGATATTTTTGACCGAGGGAAAGCGTGCTGACTTGGGTATCGAGGCGCAGATACAAGCCCACGCGCCGTAGTGCTAATTGCACTTTAGGTAGCATTTGCTCAGCGGGAATACCGAGGTTTTCTAAGGCGAAAGCCACCTCGGCACCAACGGTTTGCCTTAGTAACTGAGTTTGTGGGTCTTGCATTACCAGACCCGTAACCAATTGAGGATAACGCCAGATGTCACCTTCATGCGGGCGATTTAACACGCCCGCCAGTAGATTTAGCAGACTCGATTTTCCTGAGCCCGTAGGACCGCTCACGCAATGGCATTGGCCTGTACAAATCGCCAAGTTAATTTCCTGTAATACCGTCGGTAACTGGCTGCCATAGTTGAAGCTAACGCCTTCGAGATCTAAGAGTTTCATGCTATATCTGCCTATAAAGATCTAACGAACAGCCTATGACAAGGCTTCACCCTAGTCGTCTTTTCATTCCCACGGCGAGTCATACGTTAATAGACATCTAACTTGTCACGTAGAAAATTTAAGATGTGCCAGCTATTGTGGACCGCGATTATTCTGTCTCAACCGAAAAACGTTTAAAAACCAACCTAGATCGACTAATTACGACAAAGGGAAAGTACATTTAGCGACTAAGAGACAAAATGTCCACCGAGGGTGACTTGCCCGACAAAAAGACCCACTCAAGTCACATTTTTTATCAGCGTAAAATGAGACTATGGCGAAAGTCACACGATAGGGCCTTACATCTTGACACACTCGACCGTGGCCTTTAATTTGAGCGAAAGATTCTTATTTACAGACTAAAATCACTACAGGTAAATGGCTTGTAAAAGAGGACATTAACCTGAGTCGAATTTACTGACGCTGACAGAGTGACCTTCAGCTTTCGCCTTCATCCGTTATCTTTGGAGTTCTATTTGCCCGTTCACGCCCTGTCTGAAGACCTTAAGTCTCTCATCGACAAACTCATTCAATTAAAGCAAGTTCCACCGACGGAACCGATAGTGCAGTTGTCACTAAACACTGTCGCTATGCCTTTAATTTCATGGCTGGCATCCCAGACTCAATATCCAAGGATCTACTGGCATGGGCGCGACAGAATCGAAGAAGTCGCGGCGATAGGGGCGTGCAAAGACTTTAGATTTGAAACCGGAATCAATGATCAGCAACTGGCCATGGCCTACCAAGAGCAGCGAGCCTTATCGACGAATCAGAATATTCGCTACTACGGCGGTGTTGCCTTCGATCGCACTATAGAGTCTTGGCCTGAGTTCGGTAATAGCCGCTTTATCCTGCCGCGCATTGAATTTAGACGCAGTGGTAACAAATTTAGCCTATTAGTGAATCTTAATTTTGCTGATAATGATCACCATAGCGAGATAGATAAGGCCATCGGCGCTATCGAAGCCGTCATGCCTGCGAAGCCACTCTCGCCACCTAAAAAGATCGTTCCACTTGGGCGCAGTGACAAACCTGATTTTGAACGTTGGAAGACATTAGTCGAGCAAGTGGTGGATCCTAAGTTCAATCAAGATACCCCAAAAGTCGTGTTATCCCGCTTAACACAACTTGAAGTCAACGAACCTATCGATCCTTGGATGGTACTGGCTTGCTGGCAGGGCCGTAATCCCAATAGTTTCCAGTTTGGCTTTCAATTTAGCCCAGATCGCACTTTTATCTCTTGCTCACCGGAGCGTTTATTCCGCCGCCGTCAGCAGGAGCTATTTACCGAGGCACTTGCTGGTACAACGGTACGCGGTCTCAATCAAGAAGAAGATATTGCGCTGGCGAATGCTTTATTAGAAGACAACAAAAATAGCGTTGAAAACCAACTTGTTCGCAGTCACATAGTGAATATGCTCACGCCGCTGAGCAATTATGTTGGCGCCGATGAATTAGCGACTATTTTTAAACTGAACCATATTCAACATTTACACCGTGCAATTCGAGCCGAATTGAAGCCGGGCGTGAATGATTTCCAACTGTTACAAGCCCTGCATCCTACTCCTGCAGTTGGCGGCTTGCCGCGGTATTCAGCGCTAAACTTTATTCGTCAACGTGAAGGTTATATTCGCGGTTGGTACGCAGGTGCCTGCGGCTATTTCAATAAATATGAGAGTGAGTTTTCGGTAGCGATCCGCAGTGCGCTAATCGAACCCGGTCGGATTAACCTATTTGCGGGGGCGGGAATTATTGCAGGTTCTGAGCCCGAAGCTGAGTGGCAAGAGCTTGAAAATAAACTCGCAACCATAATGTCGATTTTATTCGAAATGTAATAAGCCTAGTAAACATTGAGACTATTCAGCGCCGTCAGCCCTTCGTTTTTCAATCGTTTCAAGGTAAAGCCTGTCCTGTTCACCCGAATCGATTAAGCGCTTATGTGCAAGGTCAAAATGTTGTTTCAACATCTGGCCTTTCTCGGTGTTAGCGAAAACAAAATAGGTTTCGGCCTTGAGTACACCTTGAATAATCACAAAATTTTGTGGCGCCTTTAATTTAGGAACAAACGTAAGTAAATTAGGTTTGTAATCTAGCACGGCATCTATACGTCCAGCATTTAAGCTATTGAGCATAGTCAACATATCGCTACTTTCTTCGTAATACATAGGCACAGGTGTCAGCATATTGTATCTGTAGGCCAGCATGGCCTGAACCTTCTTGTGGGATAGGCTTTCAATACCGGTCCAGCCTGCCGCCACCTCGGCAGTAACAGCCACATCGATAGAGTCCACTTCAACCATATTCTCTGTTAATAGCCCCTTTTTAATATCACCCTTGTAAACGCTGAGCGTGATATCGGTACGATTGTGCTCAACAAGATATAAACTGCGGGCAAAAGGCATAAACTGTACATTGAGCTGCCATTCTGGCTCAGGGAAAATCCGCTGAAGTAACTCGAAGTAGTAACCCGTTTTATCACGATTGGCAAATCCCTCCCAAGTTGACGTTGCTACATCGACCACTATCGGCTGAGCGGCGGAAACAGATACAGGTAACACAGCTAAAAATAAGCAAAAAGTAGCAAAAAATCGTCTCATGGCTATCCTCCTTCGACGTATTCAAAGTGTAGAAGAGTTTTCATTCTATGTGCACATTTAAACAGCAGACTTGCATCTTAAAACTCGACCACTATAATGGCGACCCGATTTCAGCACGCTGTCACCGGCAATAAAGTCGTAAACATAATAAATTGAATATTAGCGGGTTCCCTCACCCCGCCCTACACAACTAAAAAGGCCACATATGTTAATGTTAACCACAGCGCAGCTTCGCCGCGCTTTATTCCTATTAGTAGGATTTCACATACTGATTATTTGCGTCAGCAACTACTTAGTACAATTGCCATTTCAACTGTTTGGCTACCACACAACTTGGGGGGCATTCAGCTTTCCGTTCGTGTACTTAGCCACAGATCTCACTGTCCGTATTTTTGGCCAACAAGCCGCACGCAGCATCATACTCAAAGCTATGATTCCCGCTTTGATGATTTCCTACGTGATGGGAGTGATGTTCCATCAAGGCAGCTTTCAAGGTACTGATTCACTTGCACAGTGGAATACCTTTGTGTTCCGAATTGCCTTTGCCAGCTTCGCGGCTTATTTGATTGGTCAGTTGATGGATATTAAGGTTTTTGCCCGTATTCGAGCCAGTCGCTCTTGGTGGGTCGCCCCAGCCGCCTCAACCTTAGTCGGAAATCTGGTCGATACTTTAGTCTTTTTCAGTATCGCCTTTTACGCCTCTTCCGATAGCTTTATGGCAGCCAATTGGCCCGAAATCGCTACAGTCGATTACGGCTTTAAGCTAATCGTGAGCTTAGGCCTTTTCCTACCGGCATACGGTGTTTTGCTAAAAGTCTTACAGGACAAGATTTTGCGAGCCAATCCGCAAGAATCAATTTCCTGATTAACCCAACTGGCCAGACCTGTTATAATTTAACCAGTTAATAGCTCAGCCCTGCTCCTGTTAACGCGCGAGTGGGGCTGATTTTTTATGAGAGTAAACTATGTATTCTATTGAAATTAAAGCAGAGTCAAGTTTGACTCCCGAGTTAGCCGTTCAGCTTATCCAACTTAGCCAACAAATCCCAGAGCTCGATCACCCACTCACAAACGAAGTGTTGGACCAGCGCTTACAGGGCAAGACATGTTTGATCTTAGTCGCATATGTAGAAGGTGAATTGGCAGGGTTTAAACTGGGTTACGAGCAAGAAGAAGCTATTTTTTATAGCTGGTTAGGTGGCGTTGCATCCGACTTTAGACGTTTAGGCTTAGCGCAGAGTCTACTCGAATATCAAGAAACTTGGGCGCGCCGCCAAGGATATAATCATATTCAAGTGAAGACGCTGAACCGCTTCCCTGCGATGCTTAATTTATTGATCAGTAATCAATATTTAATTACTGAACTGACAGCCGATCCTAAAAGCTTAGTCGATCATAAACTGCATCTGTGCAAGTCGATCTAAACTGTTAATGGATGAGAGCAAAACGATATTTGTAAAGATGTGCACTTTTTGCAATAAATAGCTTGCAAACACGATTGAGAATGATTATCGTTAACGTGCGTTCCAAAACTCATCTTTAACAACGATGACTGGTAATCGACGTTGTTATGGAGCTCCTGAGTTTGCAAGCACGACATTGCTCACACACACTCTTTGTGGCCGGACTCATCATCCGGCTTTTTTTTGCCTAAAAATCAGTAATGCAAAGCCACATAATACAAAGCTAGTAATCGCTCGACATATTTTAATTCAAACCTAATCAGCCAAATACAACACACTGCCTATCTAACGGGATAAGACTAATCTGCAGACATATCGCTGTAGTTGCCCGCAAAGTGTAAGCCATCGTAGGGATTATTTTGCTGATCTTCCTTCGCTTCATGATACAAACCTATGGTAAATAAAGACCCTTTACCCAAAGTTGAACTCACTTCTATCGTGCCACCAATCCGCTTGATAATGCCGTAACTGAGCGAAAGACCTAAACCAGTGCCATCCTTACGTGTGGTATAAAAAGGGTCGAAAATCCGTCCAAGCTGCTCTGGCGCTATCCCTGAGCCTTCATCTTCCACTTCGATTTTGACGCCAATCGGCATATCCTGCTGCACCCAGTCATAGGTTCGCACCCAAATACGTCCTTTACCGTCCATCGCATGCGCCGCATTCACTACAAGATTAATCAAGACTTGCAACAACTGCGGACGATTAACCTGTACTGGACAACTGGCGTTTAACTCAGTGATCAGCACGACTTCTTGTTTTTGAATCGAATGTCGCACCAACACCAACATTTCTTCGATAATGGGAGTCATCGGATGCATTTCTAGTGGTGCGTTGAATTCGCCAGGTCGGCTGTATTGCAACAGGCTACGGATGATAGTGCTGATCCGCCCAACCTGTTGAATGACTAGATCAATTTCTTCTTTTACTACTTCAGCATTATCACCAAGTTCGTAGCGCAGTAATTCCATATTGCCAAGAATTACGGCCGTCGGATTATTGATTTCATGGGCAATACCTGCGGTCAATTCGCCAAGAGCTGTGAGCTTCTCGTTAGTGACGAGCTGTTGACGTGTTTCGTTTAGTAATGCCACGTTACGTTGCAGCTCTAAGGTTTTATCCTGCAGGCTGCGAGTACGCTCTTCAACCTTCATTTCAAGCTGTTCTGCAGCCTCTTGAATTTGGGCATTTCGACGCTGTAGCAAGTCAAGCATACTGTCAAATTGCTCGGCTAAGTTCGATAACTCATTATCCCGATCTAATCCTAAGGCGCCGATACGAATATTGCGCCCCGACTGCACTGCTTGTACAACATGGTGAATACGTTCAATGGGCTGCAATAAACTATAAGCACCGCGATAAACCAGCAGGCCAGAGACCAACAGCACTAACATTAGAATCGTGCCTAGCTCTATGATATTGAGTAAATAATTATGGATAAATGGCGATTCAGAAAAGCCAGTATAGATCATACCGACACGTTGGCCGCGAACATCTTCTAAGGGGGCATAAGCGGAAATAAACCAATCGTTAAATACGAAAGCGCGATCGACCCACTGCTCACCTTGAGTTAACACTTTGTCTTTCACTTCCTCCGATACTAAACTGCCAAGCGCGCGGCCCAGCGTCTCATTGCCTGTGGGATAAAAATGCAGCGGCACGTTGGTGGAAATACGGATGTTATCTAAGAAGATGGTCACAGTACCGATGGAACGCTCGGGCAAGGTGCCTTTGTCGTATACCAGATCACGAATGTGGTCGACAATTCGAGTATCGCGATTAAACAAGATCCCACCATCGAGATACCAAGCCACTTTGCCTTCCATATCAGGGACGGGCAATAGGCTACGGCTCAATAAACCACGTTCTTCAACGGTTTTAACGGGGCTCTGCGCCCGCAAGGTTGCAACTATCGGAATGCTCGCAGTGATAGCCAATTCGGGGTCGATACGTGCTAAACGCTCGGGCGGCAGCACCATCAAGCCGGAGTAAGGTAATAAACCATCTAACTTAGGAAGGATTTGGCGTAAATCTGGGTCTGCGGCCGCTTCGGCAACACTGACTAAACGCAGATAATCGAGATTTAGCTGTTTTTTCTGTTCAAGGAGAAAAGCATCAATACTGGCTCGGTAGCTGACTTCGCCACTTAATTCTTTACCACTGAAAAGTGGCCTAAAGTCATTTTGAAAAGTCCAAGAAGTCACCACACGTTCAAGTTGTTTTTCTTGGCGTACTTGCACTTGCTGCAAAGTGTTTTCGGCAACAGATAAGTCAGCTTTAACCTTCATAAACAGCTGCTTACCTGTGTAACTGATGTTCCAGTAAATAGTGATAAACACTAAACTCACCAGTGTCAGTAAAATGGGCAGTAACGTCAGGATTAATATGCGATAGCGCACCTTGGCCTGTATTTGCTGCCAACTGACACCAAAAAAGTGAGTGAAGAATGACACCCTATGACTCCTGTTCGCCACTAAAATCAAACCACTCTTTATACTTGCGATCTAAGGTCTTGCGCGATACGCCTAAATCCCTCGCCGCGGCAGACTTATTGCCAGAATGTAAGTCCACAACACTGGTCACATGGTGTTTTTCCACGTCTTTCAATGGCCAATCCAATGGATAACCCGATGTGGATAAAGACTCACTCTTCAGCTGTTGCTTCCAATATTCCGCTGGCGGTTTACCCAGCAAAATACAACGCTCAATCATGTTGCGCAGTTCACGAATGTTACCAGGCCACTCGTGTTGCTGTAGTTTCACCATATCTTCATGGCTCCACACGACTTCTCTTACCCCTAATTCAGCAGCAAGTTGGCGAGTGAAATGATGGGTTAACTCCACGACATCTTCGGGTCTATCACGTAATGGCGGGATTAAAATATCGAGCACATTCAGCCGATAATATAAGTCTCGACGGAAATTCCCTGCATCCACTTCATCAATCAGAGTACGGTTAGTGGCCGCGATCACTCGCACATCGATGTTCACTTCTTTCTCGCTGCCCACTGGGCGAATCGCTTTTTGCTCTAATACTCTGAGCAATGCCGTTTGCATTTTCAGTGGCATTTCGCCAATTTCATCGAGAAAAATCGTCCCGCCCGAGGCAAAACTGAATAAACCTTCACGATTGCCTTTCGCACCCGTAAATGCACCGGCGGTATGGCCAAACAATTCACTTTCGAGCAGTTCAGGGGCGATAGAGCCACAGTTAACTGGGACAAAAGGTCCCTGACGTCCACTGAGCAAATGCAATTGCCGTGCGACTAATTCCTTACCCGTGCCCGACTCACCTTGGATCAAGACAACGGCATTGGTCGGCGCCACACGTTCGATGATATGTTTCACCGACTTCATGGCTTCACTGCTGCCAATAATGGTCGATGAATAACCGATTGAAACCTCACGACGCAGCATCAAGTTTTCACGTTTAAGCAAGCGACGTTCGATACAGCGATCGACCGCAGTCATCATCTGTTCAAGGTGGAAAGGTTTCATGATGAAGTCAGACGCACCAGCACGTAGCGCGGTAATCGCGACTTCCATGTCAGCATAGCCAGTCATAAATATGATGTCCGAACGACGCCCCTGCTCATCCAACGCTTCATGCCATTCGATACCCGAACGACCAGGCAGACGAATGTCGACGATAAGCAAATCGAAATGGCAACGGCTACGCAGCTGCTCCGCATCTTCGATACTGCCCGCCGTTTCGACTAAGGCAAATTTCTTCGAGAGTGCCTTATTTAAAAAACTCCGCATTCCGGGTTCATCATCAACAATCAGTACCGATACAGCCGATGGAAGAGGCTTGAGGTTATTATCTATCTGGCTCATATTGTCTGCTTCTGGACATTTTGACTCATTTGCGACCAATTCTAGCACTGAAAATAGATGAATAGGTCACTATGAACCATCAGAAGTTTGTCCTGAGACAATTTGTCTGTAGAGTATTTGTTAAGCTTGCGATCAAGCTCACAAATTAGGTTAAGCTGTGAAGAAAATGACCGCATTCTCAGCTTGGCATCTAACTTGCTTTCAACCGAACGTATTACAATTTACGAGACCTTCCACTCAGTAGGCATTTGAGTTGGAATCCTATTTTCCGCCAAGGAGTACCCATGCTAAACATGAAATCTCATATGAAGTCATTACTGGGACTGGTTGTTGCAGCCAGTATGTTCACTGTTTTACCCGCTCACTCGACTGAAATTATCAAGTTAGCCACCACCACCAGCACAGAAAACTCAGGCCTATTGAAAGAACTGTTACCTAAGTTCGAAAGTGAATCAGGCTACAAGGTTCAAGTCATCGCCACAGGTACAGGTAAAGCCCTGAAACTAGGTGAGCAAGGTGATGTGGATTTAGTCATGACTCACGCGCCTAGCGCCGAAGCCAAATTCGTAGCCGATGGTTTTGGTGTTGAGCCCCGTGGCATTATGGAAAATGATTTCGTAGTACTTGGCCCTAAAAACGACCCAGCAAAAATCCGTGACAGCAAAACGGCCGAAGAAGCCTTCGTTAAAATGGCAAAATCAGGCGTACCTTTTATCTCTCGTGGTGACAACTCAGGCACTCATATCAAAGAGTTAGAAGTATGGAAAGCGGCAAATGTTACTCCTAACTTCAAAGGTTATACTTCAGTCGGTCAAGGCATGGGTAAAACCCTGCTGATGGCAAACGAAATGCAAGGTTACACTCTGTCTGACCGTGGTACTTTCGTGGCTTATAAAACTAAGCTCGATCTTGCCGTTGATTTCGATGGTGGTAAAACCTTAGCCAACCCATACCAAGTCATTCTCATCAACCCTACTAAATACCCAGATCTGAACCACAAAGGCGCTAAAGCATTCAGCGACTGGTTGATCAGCAAAGAAGGTCAAAGCATGATCAACAGCTTCAAAGTTGAAGGCGAGCAATTGTTCAAGGCAACTTATAGCGAATGAACGACGGCTGGCTAGCACTATTACAGCAGGCGTTAAGCCTGCTGTTTTCTTTAGACCCTGACGTTTGGTCCATCATTTCGATCTCGTTTTCGGTTTCTTTCGCGGCACTGCTGATCACGCTGGTTCCTTCCATGGTGCTCGGCTTTGTGTTGGCGTTTGCGCCATTTCGCGGCAAATGGATAGTCACTAACTTAGTTCAAACTCTGCAATCAATCCCGACAGTGGTTATCGGTCTACTCGTGTATTTACTGCTAACGCGCAACGGTCCTATGGGCGATCTAAAATGGTTATTTACCCAAGAAGGCATGATTCTCGGGCAAATGTTCATCTGTGCCCCCGTGCTAATTGCAATGAGCCAAGCCGCATTCACTAGCGTTGATCGCAGAGCTTGGGAAACCTCACGCACCTTAGGTGCCTCTTGGTGCAGCGCAGTGTGGACAGTATGCCGAGAACTGCGCATGCCCTTACTGCTGGCGATTGTCGCGGCGTTTAGTCGCATTCTGACCGAAGTCGGCTGCTCTATGATGGTCGGCGGTAATATTTTAAACGTGACCCGTAATATTCCTACCGCAATCGCACTTGAAACCAGCAAAGGTGACTTCGCCCAAGCTATCGCCCTCGGGCTAGTGCTGCTAATCTTGGCCTTGATCCTCAACTTTGCCTTAGGTAGTTTACGCGGCAAAGCCATGCCAAGGAGCCATTAAGCAATGACTAAGGTCAAACTGATCGCCCGTGACGTAGAAATGTCCTTTGGCGCGCGCCTGTTATTCAAAGCCGACGTATTATCGCTCTGCCAAGGAGATGTGATTTATCTGCAAGGCGACAATGGCACAGGCAAATCAACCTTGATGAAAATTCTGGCGGGCTTAATGCCACCAACCAAAGGCCATATTGAGGCTGTCGGTTTTGCCAAAAATGCTTGGTGGCGACGCAATCCATTGTTAGGTAAGGCCGTTTATCTGCACCAACATCCTTATTTGTTCGACGGCACAGTAGAATATAATCTCACCTATGGGCTGAATTTCAGCTCAGAAACAAAAGCCAAGGCTAAACAGCGGATTACTCAAGCAATTGAGATGGCGCAGCTAGGGTCGCTGCTGCACGAAAGGGCCAGTAATCTCTCTGGTGGCGAAAGACAGCGCCTCGCGATTGCGCGCGCTTGGATCCTACAACCTAAACTATTAATGCTCGATGAACCCACCTCCAATATGGACAAGGATTCCCAAGAGCTAGTATTAAAAATGATCCAACAACTCAAACACGAAGGCACAGGAATGTTACTGAGTAGCCATCAGAATTGCGCGCTAACCGCCATCTGCGAACAACAGTGGCACATAGAAGGTGAGCGCGTGATGACCTCTTATCAACAGCCTGAATCTTTGCCAGCACAGGAGCCTTTGTATGTCATCGCAAATTGATGCCGTTATTCTCGCCGGTGGTATGGCCCGTCGCATGGGTGGCGACGATAAAGGTCTCGTCGAATTAAACGGCGAAGCCATGATTAAGCACACAATAGATAGAATAAAACCTCAGGTTAAGGAGATCCTGATCAACGCAAATCGTAACCAAACACGTTATGCTGAGTTCGGTTTTAAGGTGATAAGTGACGAGCATAGTGGTTTCCTCGGACCTTTAGCGGGTATGATCACCGCTATGGGCCAAACAGATGCGGACTACTTGTTGGTAGTGCCCTGCGACTGTCCACTCCTGCCACTCGACCTTGTTCCGCGTATGTTGGCAGCAATTGAAGCAGAAAAGGCCGAGATTGCTGTCGCCAGTGACGGTGAGTATGAACAACCCGTTGTTTTACTCTTAAAACCTAGCTTACGTGACTCGATGAAAGCGTTTCTTGAGGCGGGTGAGCGTAAAGTGGACTTTTGGTATATCAAACATCACTTCGTCGTAGCGTCATTCGCCGACCAGCCCAATGCTTTTGTGAATGTAAATACGCCAGAACAAAAACAACGACTAGCGATAGAAATCACCCAATAGCTAAAAAGGCTCCAATAACCCAAATTAGAGGTGCAAATGAGTAACCCCTTCGTCAATCCGCTCGCTATTCCCGTTCTCGGATTTTGTGCCTACAGTGGCACGGGGAAAACCACCTTACTCAAGCAATTGATCCCCGAATTAAATCAACGTGGCCTGCGCTTAGCCGTAATCAAACATGCCCACCATAATTTCGACGTAGATATTCCCGGCAAAGACAGTTACGAAATGCGCAAGGCTGGCGCGCGACAAATGCTGGTCGCCTCCCATGTACGCTGGGCGCTGATGACAGAAGATGCGCGCGATGGCGATCCTGAGTTAGTCCATTTACTCAAGCAAATCGAAGCCGACAAAGTCGATATTGTCCTCGTCGAAGGCTTTAAAAAGCTCGCATTACCTAAAATTGAATTGCACCGCGCCGCCCACGGCAAACCTTTTATCTACACCCAAGATGAGAATATCCTCGCCATCGCCTGTTGCGATGACACTCAGTTGCCAAACGACGCAATTCCAAATGAGCTGCGCCGACTCGATCTCAACAATGTCAGCCAGATTGCCGATTTTGTGATGGAGTACACCCAAAACTGGGAAGCGCCACTCCAATACCCCATTTCGGCAGTGGATGCCTGCGCCATAGGCGACAATAAAAACCTCAGCGTCAGCCAAGGTTTAGCGCAGATTTTATCCCATGTATCACCCGTGGCTGAAGTCGAAGAGATTGACTTAGACGCCTTAGATAACCGCGTACTGGCCAGCGACAGCATTTCTCCCGTCGACGTGCCACAACAAACCAATTCGGCAATGGATGGCTACGCCTTTGTCTATCAAGACCCAATGCCTGCCACCTTAAAATTGGTGGGAGAGGTTCTTGCCGGTCATCAATATTCGGGCACGCTTATGGTCGGCGAAACCGTGCGTATCATGACGGGCGCAACAGTGCCCGCGGGTGCCGATACAGTGCAGCCCCGAGAGCTTGCCAAGGAAGTCGATGGCATTGTCAGCTTTGAAGGCCGCATTCTTTCTGGCCAACACGTTCGCCTCGCTGGAGAAGATATTGCTCAAGGCCAAGTCGCCCTCGCCAAAGCCACTCGCCTAAGCGCCGCCGAACAAGGTTTACTGGCCTCACTCGGGCTCAATCACCTGAGTGTATATCGCCGCCCAACTGTTGCAGTATTCTCCACCGGCGATGAAGTGAGCCAGCCCGGCGAAGTACTCAAAGCTAACTGCATCTATGACTCAAACCGCTTTACCATCAAAGCGATGGCAAAACGTCTCGGTTGTGACGTTATCGATTTAGGCATTATCGAAGATTCTGAAGCCGCCCTTGAAGCAACTCTCGCTAAAGCCGCCAACCTTGCTGATGTCGTCATTAGCTCTGGTGGTGTGTCTGTCGGCGATGCGGACTACATCAAAACCGTGCTTGCACGCCTCGGCAAAATTGATTTCTGGCGGATTAGCATGCGTCCGGGTCGGCCACTCGCCTTTGGTAAAATCGGTAATAGCTTATTCTTCGGACTGCCTGGCAACCCTGTGGCCGTCATGGTGTCTTTCCTGCAATTTGTGCAGCCCGCTTTACGAAAATTAGCAGGTGAAGTGAATTGGCAAGCGCAGCTATTCCCTGCAATAAGTGATGAAACTCTACGAAGCCGTCAAGGCCGCACCGAATTTATTCGCGGGATTTATCAGCTTGGTAAAGATGGACGCCTACACGTGAGTAGCACGGGCAACCAAGGTTCTGGGATGTTAAGTTCAATGGTTAAAGGGAATTGCCTCATCATCATAGGGGATGATGCAGAAGCCGTGAATGCAGGTGAAACTGTATTTATTCAACCCTTTGCGGATCTGCTTTAGGATCCAGTGAGTTTTTATGAGTCTAATTGTGGATTCCTTTGGCCGTAAGGTCGAATATTTACGGCTCTCGGTCACCGACCGCTGCGACTTTCGCTGTGTTTATTGCATGACGGAAGATCCCTGTTTTCTGCCAAAGGACCACGTACTCCACCTCGAAGAATTAGCTTGGATTGCCCAAGCCTTTACCGAGCTTGGTGTGACTAAAATTCGCCTGACCGGCGGTGAGCCCTTAGTTCGCAACGATTGCGACCAGCTAGTGGGTCTGCTTGGTAAGCTGCCTGGGCTGACGGATTTATCCATGACCACTAATGGTTCAAGGCTGACAAAATTCGCTAAACCCATGTTTGATGCAGGATTAAAGCGCCTCAATATCAGCCTAGATACCTTAAACCCCACACTGTTTACTCAGCTAACGCGTAACGGCAAATTAGACAGAGTCATCGATGGTATTGATGCGGCTATTGCGGCGGGATTTGAACGTATCAAGATTAATGCGGTGATTTTAAAACAGCAGAACGATAATGAAGTTATTGATTTAGTTGATTTCTGCCGTGGCCGTAACTTAGACATCGCCTTTATCGAAGAAATGCCACTTGGCGAAATGGATGAGCGGAAACGCGCCCGTCATTGCAGCAGCGATGAAGTAAAAGCCATCATCAATAGTCACTATCCGCTACAGCTTTCCAACAAACGTACTGGCGGCCCAGCACGTTATTACACTATGGCTGACAGCCCAATCCATATCGGCTTTATCTCGCCCCACAGCCACAACTTCTGCCACGAATGTAATCGCGTGCGCGTCACAGTCGAAGGCCAATTATTGCTGTGTTTAGGCAATGAACATGCCGTTGATCTCAAAAGCATAGTCCGGGAATTTCCGGCTGATATTGAAAGATTAAAAGTCGCTATTCTCGCGGGAATTAATCTCAAGCCTAAGCAGCACGACTTTGGCAATAATCAGGTACAAATCCTACGCTTTATGAACGCCACAGGCGGTTAAGCATCACCACTCCATCGCTTAAGGGCTAGCATCTCAATTTGGCCGTGATAAACTCGAAGCATCACCCCATACTTAGCGTCACACATTTCTATGGCATTAACTCGTAAGCAATGGAATAACGTCATCATAGTCGCCTGCGCCTTTATGGTCGCCGTGCTGACTTTTATGGATAACAAAACCAATAATGTTCCGAGTGATGCTCAGCGACTGTTTGACGATAATGCACCGCTTTCACAGCTGCAACTCGACGGGTTATGGCTGCACAAGCAAGCATCACAATGGGAGTGCGACACTAAAATCCTCAACTGTGATGAATGGGCAAAGGCGTGGCAAACCATACGGGTATCCCCCTTAACCGCCGCGCCAGAAACCACAGATAATCCGCAAGAATTAGTTATACAGATTGCAGATATCCGCGATGCTCAGCTGTGGATCTATTTTCCCAATGAAGGCGCCTTAAAGTCTCCCGCAGGTAATTGGTATTTAGTACCACCGAGTTTACGAGCTAAACTGCAACCGATCCTCGATGCGAAACCCGCAGCTTAATACCGCCCCATTTTACTTAAGATAAGAAAGAATCCATGCCGGAATTACCAGAAGTTGAAGTCACCCGTCAGGGTATTGCACCCTTCCTTGTCGAGCAAACCGTGGTTGATCTTGTGATCCGCAATGGTTCGCTGCGCTGGCCAGTGCCTGACTTAGCCAAACAGATTATCGGCCAAGTTATACGCCAAGTGCGACGCCGTGCTAAGTATCTATTAATCGACACTGACGCGGGTACTAGCATAGTGCATTTAGGCATGTCGGGAAGTTTACGGATTTTGCCCCACGATACCCCAGTGGAAAAGCATGACCATATCGACTTAGTGCTCGCCAACGGCCGTATTTTACGCTTTAACGATCCGAGACGTTTCGGCGCTTGGCTGTGGTGTGAACTCCCAGAAGAAGCCCATCCATTACTCGCCAAATTAGGGCCTGAGCCACTGACCCATGCCTTTAATGTCGCACAATTAGCGGCAGCTTTAGCGGGCAAGAAAAAAGCGATCAAACTCTGCCTGATGGATAATCATATCGTAGTGGGAGTGGGCAACATTTACGCCAATGAAGCCCTGTTTGCGGCGGGCATTCACCCAGAGGCCGAAGCAGGTAAAATCGATATCGAGCGTTTGACCGTTTTAGTTGCAGAAGTGAAGCAAATCTTAGCCCACGCCATTAAACAGGGTGGCACCACGCTGAAAGACTTCACCAATGCCGATGGCAAGCCGGGCTACTTCGCCCAAAAACTGCATGTCTATGGTCGCGGCGGTGAAACCTGCACAAGCTGCGGTAACTTGCTGAGTGAAATCCGTTTAGGCCAGCGCACCACAGTATTTTGTGGCATTTGCCAAACACGCTAATATTGCGTTATTTATAAGCCAAAATGCCAAGCAAGTGCTTGGCATTTTTCGTTATTTAATCAATTACAGCTGTCAAAAACGATACTCAAAACTGCTAAATAGCGTGGCATTGGTATCATTTTCTTGAACTTCAAACTCCGATCTCGATACAGTTCCACCTAAGCTCCACATGCCTTTCCACACTGGCATACGGTAAGAAAGCTCCAGCATCAATAAATCTTCTTTTGGCGGTTGTGGCGCCCAAGTGTTTGCCACATTGGAGCCATCTTTATTCAGCTTCGCATAACGCAGCAACGAGGTAAAACCACGGCTGTTATTAAACTGGCCAACTAATCCAACCACAAACACTTGTGCATCACTATCATAGGTAGAACCCAAAGCACGACCATAGTAGCGAGCACCACTCAGATAGACAGGATCCTCATAGAAACAATTGGCACTATCACCATCGCATTTTACATAGGTGTCCGAATATTCCATGAACAACTTAAACTGCTTACCCGATGTGCCAAAATGGGTATCAATACCCCAAAGTGAGCCGCAGTCACTACCATTTTCACAACTATGTTCGAGATATAATCCAACGGGGATATCCTGCAAAGTATCGGCATAACGCATATCAATACTTTGAGTTCTATGGCCTGCATCGCGGCGCTCATTAGGCGCACAATCATTTGTACCATCGATACAAACAGCATTACTCGCAACCGAATCCCACCAAGAGTCAAAGTTACAATTTTGGCCCTCACCACAAAATAAGGTCGACCAAGACAATCCCACTTCTAACTGTTTAATCGGTCTTGCACTTAAGCGCATATCCCACTCCGCCGTCTTAGGCACAGCACGATCCACTTCAGTTAAGCTAAATCCGGTTTTAAAGGTCCAAGGGCCAATCCAAGATAACCAAGGTGTTTCAAAAGCCGCAGCATTGTTACGGCTCAAGGTTAACGATGACATAGGGCGGGCGTTATTAGAACGATGTAGAGCCGAGTCAAACCCCGGTCCCCACCACTGCTCAACCGCGCCTAAGGTTGCGATCCAATTGCCAAAAATGATGGCAAAATAAGACTCATCAAGGCGGAAGTTTTTATTATCTTGCGGATCATAGGTTTCTGCCACAGTCGCCTTATAAGCAACACGCGATCCTAAATACTCGTAGGAGCCCAGCACTTCACCTTTCTCGCGATAGTCAGAACCATAATGTTGAAAGCGAGCAGGATCAGATGCTGCCGATACTTTTATCCGTGCATTACCACGATTATCGACAGCATTTTGATAATAAAAATTAACCCGTGCAAAGGCTTGTACTAAAGAGGGAGAAAGCAGCTCAGGCTCAATTTTCGCTAAATCACCACCAATGCCTGACCACATCAATGGATAAGTATTCACAGGCACAGTGATCACACCCGCATCAGCAAGTGCTTGAATATCAGCTCTAAGATAAATATCAGAGGCATCGACCCAAGGTGCAGCAGCAAGCATTGAAGAAAAAAACAGGCCAGAGGCAATGCTAGTAGCAAGGATCGTGGGGGAAAAAAAAGCCTTCATAACATCCTTTTAAGTATCATCACAAGGCAACAATGCCTCAAAGTTAACACAAAACTCCTACGTAAAAACTATCTAGTTCGCAGGTAAAATCTAAGGTTTAACCAACTTAAGCTTTGCCGCCAATGCAGCAGTTACTTCAGGGTGAACAAACTGGCTCACATCGCCACCATGCAAAGCGACTTCCTTTACTAAGGTTGAAGAGATAAATGAGTTTTCCTCGGCAGGCGTTAAAAACACGCTTTCCAGATCAGGGCTCAATCTGCGATTCATATTTGCTAATTGGAATTCATATTCAAAGTCGGATACCGCGCGTAACCCACGCACAAGTACACTGGCCTTTTGCTCCTTGGCAAAATCCACTAGCAACCCCGAAAACCCCACCACCTCGACATTATCCAAATGAGCAGTTACCCGATTGACTAATTCAACTCGCTCTTCAAGGGTGAATCTAGGCTGCTTGGAAGGATTAGCCGCAATGCCAATCACCACATGTTTAAACAGTTTAGCCGCACGCTCAATCAAGTCGGCATGACCATTGGTGATAGGATCAAATGTCCCTGGGTAAATTGCTCTTGTATGCATAGTAAAAGTACATCCCACCGCTATCATATATTCATTAAAGGCACCCAAGAAGATACCCAAAAACACGCTGCTAACTCAATTTACGCTTAAATGCCATCCACTTCCGCCGAAAACGATTTAAGGATCGCATCCACTTCTGCGGATGAAATGAAACTAACTTACCGCCACGCTGAACACAAGTTATAGACAATAGTATCTCATTGAGAATGGCGATCACCTTAAGCTTTATCAGCTCGGGATTTTGACAACTCGCGTTATACCAGCCTTTACCTTGTTTGGTCGGAAACATGTATGTCGACAAATGGTTTTGTATTTCAGTACAGCTACGGGCAAATTCAACTTTGCCATGATTAACTAGAATTGACGCTTTAAAATCATCATCGCAACCAATCTTGTCGAATGGCAGTAATAGCCCGATATCCTTCATATGTATTGCCAACAAATAAGATGCCATCCACGCATCACCCGTCACTTGGTTTAACTGAATGGTCTGTTTAAAATGCTTAATATCGCCCACTACCTCGCCAAAACTCGCGCGATTAATAGCCTGACTAATAAAATTCACATTAAGTGATGAAAACGGCCAATGGTGGCAAAAAGTATCATTAGCAAAAATCAGTACATCATCATCTGCTATATTAATCTGCTGTCGAACATGGGCAAGCCCTTCGTCCCAAGCAGAAAATTCCCAACCTTTATTACTGCCTTCAAGCTCAAAATCAATCAAGTGATCGTATTGAGTAGGTTGCGAACGCGCCTCAGCCGTATTGTATACGACGCAGATTTTAACTTCGTCGGAAATTTTTGACAGGATATCGGCACTGTACTTAAGTGCGCTTTCCTTGTAATGCGGATAATAACTAACAAGAATTACTATCGCTTGGCGTTTACGATCATACATTTACAGTAAACCTCAACGAACTAAAATGTAAAAGCATCGGCAAATGCCGTACCCATTTTATCTTTAGCAGACAATATGGGAGGGACAGTTATCGGCCAAGCTATCGCTAACTCAGGATCATCCCAGGCAATACTCTGTTCAGAGGCTGGATGGTAGTAATCGGTACATTTATACACAAATTCAGCTTCATCACTCGTGACATAAAAACCATGGGCAAAGCCTGCAGGAATCCACAACTGTCTTTTATTCTCTGCTGATAAGTAAATGCCAACCCAGTGGCCAAAAGTCGGGGAATTTTTACGTAAATCAACTGCCACATCGAAGACTTCACCCGAGGTCACTCGTACAAGTTTGCCTTGGTTTTGCTCAGTCTGATAGTGCAAACCGCGCAGTATCCCTTTACAAGACTTCGAATGATTATCCTGCACAAATAGGCAGTCGGCGACCTTTTGTTGGAAACCTCTCTGGTTCCAGGTCTCCATAAAAAAGCCTCGTTCATCACCGAAAACTTGAGGCTCAATAATTTTCACATCTACAATGTTAGTTTCTATAATATTCATGGTCTTACTACTATAAATAGGCCTTAATGTCTTTAAACGCCAATCGCCAATCACTCGCATAAACACCTAGGTTTGTAGCAATTTTTGTACAATTCAACCGTGAATTTAAGGGTCTTTTAGCGGCAGTGGGGTACTCAGATGTAGTAATAGGCTTAACCTTAATGTGCGTATTTAGGCACCGTTGGGCATAGGCCTCGTCAAAAATATACTGTGCAAATTCATGCCAAGAAACATAGGGTGAGCCACTAAAATGATAGATACCCC
Source organism: Shewanella sp. SM23 (assembly GCF_025654295.1). Lineage (NCBI taxonomy): Bacteria > Pseudomonadati > Pseudomonadota > Gammaproteobacteria > Alteromonadales > Shewanellaceae > Shewanella > Shewanella sp. SM23. The sequence goes on along the minus strand of NZ_JAKKRM010000009.1, from coordinate 35,446 downwards.
AAGGACATTCAGGCTCCATTGAGCGATTTGCCATAGCGATCAGCGTGTCGGCAATATCACCCGCATAAGTGGGACTCCCCAACTGATCACAGACAACACGAATATCCGAACGTTCACGACCAATCCGCAACATCGTTTTGACAAAATTAGCCCCAGTCTCGCCAAATACCCATGAGGTTCTCAAAACAAAATGCTGAGGATTAGCATTAATAACAGCTTGTTCACCCGCCAGCTTGGTTTCACCGTAAACACTTTGAGGATTGACTGTATCTGACTCAATATAAGGAATTTTTGCATCACCAGAAAACACATAATCGGTAGAAACGTGGATCATAGTGGCTTTAATCTTATTGGTCGCAACGGCTAAATAAAGGGGCCCCAAGTGATTTACACGCTTTGCATTAAGTTCATCTTGTTCCGCCCTATCCACCGCAGTATAAGCGGCGGCATTGATTACAACATCAGGGCGAAAACGTTCAATGCAAGCATTTACGGCCAACTCATCGGTAATATCCAACAAGTGTCGATCCACTGCTAATAATTCTACGTGGGTATTAATGCCGCTGCTCAGTTTCTCAACCAATTGACTACCGACTTGTCCCTTTGCACCTGTGACGAGTATCTTCATCAGCTTATTTACCCACAATGAATTGAACTACATAAAAAAGCATCGGACTATCGCTTATCAATAAGTGAGACTAAATAGCGGCCATAGTCATTCTTTAACATCGGTTGAGCAAGCGCAATCAATTGTGCATCGCTTAACCAGCCATTTCGCCATGCTATTTCTTCTAAGCATGCCACTTTTAAGCCTTGAACATTTTCAATTGTCTGCACAAAAGAAGAAGCCTGATGTAGACTTTCATGCGTACCAGTATCGAGCCAAGCAAAACCACGCCCAAGAATTTCAACGTTTAAACTGCCAGCATTAAGATACGTTTGATTCACCTCAGTAATTTCAAGCTCACCACGGGCTGATGGCTTGATACTTTTAGCGATATCTATGACCGAATTATCATAAAAATATAGGCCCGTCACAGCCCAATTTGATTTAGGTGTAGTTGGTTTTTCTTCAATACTGATGGCTCGATAATCTTGGTCAAACTCCACAACGCCGAAACGCTCGGGATCTCGGACGTAATATCCAAATACCGTCGCCCCCGTAGGTCGGCTAGCGACCTGTTTTAAGGTTTTACTAAAAGATTGGCCATAAAAAATATTGTCGCCGAGTACTAAACAAACACTGTCACTACCAATAAAATCTTCTGCAATAATAAATGCTTGCGCTAAGCCATCGGGACTCGCTTGAATCGCGTAGGAAATGTGAATACCAAAGTCACGGCCATCACCCAATAATCGCTGGAAACTCGCATTATCTTCCGGTGTAGTGATCACTAACACATCACGTATTCCTGCCAGCATAAGTGTCGATAATGGATAATAAATCATTGGCTTATCATAAACAGGCAACAGCTGTTTGGAGACACCTCGAGTGATAGGATATAAACGGCTACCAGAACCACCCGCGAGAATAATACCTTTCATTGAATATCCTAAGATTTTAGATCCTAGTTTCCCAGTCAAAACAAAAATGACCGAAAACCTAAGATCTTATTGAAGTTATTGAGTGAAATGATTAAATGCCTAAACGCTCACGTTGATATGAGCCATCGTGTACATGCTGGCACCAAGATTGATTGGTGAGATACCATTCAACAGTTTTACGAATACCTGAATGGAAGGTCTCTTCAGGATGCCAGCCTAATTCAGCCGCAATCTTAGATGCGTCAATAGCATAACGCAGATCATGCCCAGGCCTATCATCAACATAGGTAATGAGATCACTATAACGATTTACACCGTTAGGTTTTGTCGGCGCCAACTCTTCCAATAACTCACAAATAGTCATTACAACATCGATATTTTTCTGTTCGTTATGCCCACCGATATTATAAGTCTCACCAATAACGCCCTGAGTCACAACTCGATAAAGTGCGCGGGCGTGATCTTCCACATATAACCAGTCACGGATCTGTTGGCCATTACCATAGACGGGTAAAGCCTTACCTTCCAAAGCATTCAAGATCATCAAGGGAATAAGCTTCTCGGGGAAATGGAAGGGTCCATAGTTATTCGAGCAATTCGTGATGATAGCAGGCAAGCCATAGGTGCGTTGCCAAGCACGTACTAAATGATCACTGGAGGCCTTAGAGGCAGAATACGGACTACTAGGGGCATAGGAAGTTTTTTCAGTGAAAAGATCCGTCATATTGGGGAGATCACCGTACACTTCATCGGTTGAAATATGGTGAAATCTAAACTGTGACTGTCGCTCGGCATCGAGTCCACGCCAATAATGACGAGCCGCTTCCAGCAACTGATACGTGCCTATAATATTGGTTTCAATAAAAGCGGCTGGACCATCGATCGAACGATCGACATGACTTTCAGCAGCAAGATGCATAACAACATCAGGTTGATGAGCAGAAAATACACGGTCTAACTCGGCTCTGTCACAAATATCAACTTTTTCAAATTGATAGCTTGGATTCGATTCAACGACAGCCAGAGATTCTAAGTTACCCGCATAGGTCAATTTATCGAGATTCACGATCGAGTCTTCGGTGTTACTTAAGATATACCGGATCAATGCTGAACCAATAAACCCTGCACCACCCGTTACTAAGATCTTCATTCCAACCTCAAAAAATTATCACAAAAATTATGAGGTTTATGATATCAAACCACTCAGTAAAGGTACACGATCAACCAAAGTAACAGCATGACGGTAGGCACAAAGCCACAGCCTACCCAAAATATTGTTATGACTTTTCCTAAACAATCGGATGAATGCATTGAGATACCAACAAGCCTACACAAGCAGTTACAATACTTTCTAAGCAATGTTAAAATACTTAGCCTCGCTATCAAAATCAACAACTTAAGATAAAATGCACTTAAACAACATAATAGGTTAGATAATGCAAACGAGATACATCATTTTTGCACCTTCATATAACCGAACCTCTGGAGGCGTCATTGTTTTACACAAACTGTGCCATCTCATTAATGAGCTCGGTGGTAATGCTGTGATATCCCCTCTTTTTCAACAATATAAAATCAGCAAAAAAGATCTCTCTGGACTAAAAAAACTTATTAATAAGTCTATTGATGGGTTATTTAGAAAATATAGAACCAACCCTGAATTCAACACGCCGATATATAAAGGTGAAGTCACTGATAATGATATTGTTATTTACCCTGAACTCGTTTTTGGTAATCCTTTAAAAGCAAAGAACATCATTCGGTGGTTACTAAATCAGCCGGGTTTTTTTACCGGAGAGGTTTTCTATGGTGCTAATGAACTTTATTTCAAATTTGACCATGGTCTAGTCAATGACTTTCATTTCCATGGCTCGACATTATCGAATAACATTCTCAATATATTGCATATTCCCTATGAAATATACAATGAAAAAAATACGCAAGAGCCTAGAGTCGGTGTCGCATATTCAATCCGAAAAGATAAAATAAAGCCTAAGACATACCACCCAAAAGATGCAATTCTTATTGATGGTTTATCACATGAAGAAATTGCTAACATATTCAAAAGGGTGAAACAATTTATTTCATATGACGCATACTCAGCCTATTCATCATTTGCGAGCTTATGCGGCTGCGAGTCAATTGTAGTACCAGAGGAAGGGATCACAAAGGAACAATGGTATCCCAACATTGAGAATCGGTATGGCATAGCCTATGGATTGGAAGACTTAGAGTTCGCCAATTCGACCAGGTATCTAAAAAGACAGCACTTTGAAAAGCTAGATAAGCAATATGCTCAATCTGTGACTGATTTTATGCTGGAATCAAAAACATTTTTTAATTTATCCTGACGGCTATAGCCACAGGGGATATGCTTGGCATTTATTCAGCATAAATACTAGGCATATCTTTACGTAAAGTAAAACCTACTTAAGATTTGCAATATCTGCAACATTAAGTAACTTCCGCTGCCGTTCTTTAATTCTCTTTGCTGGCACGCCAGCGTATATGCCAAATTCATGGCATATGTTATTAACCAAAGATAATGCCCCAACAGCAACACCATCATGAATGATGGACTCAGGTAAGATCACACTACCACTGCCTATAACAACATGCCTTCCAATTAATACATCACCATGATTTACATTTGTAAATTCTGCTGGCACTGTGGGGTTTGTCATATACTCACCAGAGTAATCATCACTACTAGAATATACGCTGACACGAGATGATAATGTACTGTAATCAGATAACACAATTTTCCCAGCGCCAATCAATAAGGAAAAAACGGCTATGTGGACATAATCGCCAATGACGATTCCGCCAGCACCAGCGGATAACACACAAAAATCATCAATGCGAATATTATTACCAAGAGTAATTCTCTCAGCACCGTAGATAGATGCTTTATCTGAAATAAAAACTGCCTCTCCAACTGAAGCGATACCCATCTTTTCTAATTCATCGCGGCTCAAATAGGCCATTAGATACTCCTTATCAAGTCAATAATTAAATTAACATCATCCATTTCCATCTCATTAAAAATAGGAATGCACAAGACTTTATTTGACGTCTCATTCGCATAGGGAAGATGATCGACTGAAGCAGACTCTAAGCCTTTATACATAGACATATTACTGATTAATGGGTAAAAATAGCGGCGAGATAATATATTGTTTTTCTTTAGTTTTTCATAAAGCTCATCTCGACTCAGACGATAAGATGATTCAACCAACACAGGAAAATAAGAATAGTTACTGTTACTATCTTTAGATAATTCAGGCACACGAATCCCTTCGACGTCAGCAAGCTTCTCTCTATAGTGATGGTCGATAACTTTTCGTTGCTCTATCGCTTGGGTAATATGTTTCAACTGTACCAAACCAAAGGCGGCATTGATCTCACTCATTTTTCCATTTATGCCTACCGCAGTAACCGTTAACTCATCCTCAATACCAAAATTTTTCAACCTATCGATTTGCAATTTGGTCTCTGCATCAGGACTAATCACAGCTCCACCTTCAAAAGTATTAAACACTTTCGTGGCATGAAAGCTTAAAATCGATAAATCACCATAGTTAAGTAAACTCTGACCTTTGTAATTAACACCAAATGCATGGGCAGCATCATAAATGACCTTAAGTCCATGTTTATCTGCAATAACCTCGATCGCCTCAACATCACAAGGATTGGAGTAACAATGGACAGGCATAATAGCCGATGTCTTAGGTGTGATTGCAGCCTCAATTTTTTTAGGGTCTATATTGAACGTATTGGGATCTATATCTACAAAAACTGGCACGAGTCCATTCCATAAAATAGAGTGACTCGTAGCAACAAAAGAATATGGCGTTGTAATCACTTCTCCAGATATCTTTAATGCCTGCAAAGACGTGATTAGCGCGATCGTAGCATTATTAAATAATGAGACATGCTGTACCCCAAGATACTCACCCAGTTCTTTTTCGAGTCTCTGATGGAATGGGCCATTATTTGTTAACCAACGATTACGCCATATTTCTTCAAGATATGGGGTAAATTCATTCAGTTCGGGCAAGAATGGTTGAGTCACAGGGATCAGTTTAGACATATGTATTCTCTCAATAAATAATGCAGAAATATTGCAAACTAGCCAGGTAAGATTAATAGGCTAAAAATGACTCATCATAAAAAATCAGCCAAGATCTAATAAAAATGCCAGCTCCTTCATCGCCATATCAAGTCCGTTAAGCTGCTCGCCTCTTGCTAATGATGTTATTAGCTGATTGGCTAATGTAGGATCTAAGAGCAAGGCAATCTTATGTCCTATGGCTTCTGATTTAGTTTCACAACTTATTACGTACTTTTCTGATACGCACTTTTCAATTCGTGGCGGCTGATCCTTCGATACGGGAACTGCTAATGTCGGTTTGTGCAGCGCTATCGCTTGTAATAAAGTATCCCCACCGCTCAATACGGCAGCCTTAGCCGCAGCCAACATATTAATAAATTGCTGATTATTCAATTGAGGAATAACAACTACCCCCTCAAGCTCAGGCAGAAGATTGGGGTAATTCGGGCCGAAAACCATGACACTTAAAATACCAGATGCTTTATAACTTTCACTGGCAGCCTTAGCAAAAATATCAGCGGCTAGTTCACCATTCACCCTGTGACCACCAGAACCCGCATTGAATAATACAAACTCATTTTGCGTTAGCTGATATTGCGCTAATAATGCTGATTGGGTAATTGTATCTGGCTGGGTAAAGACAGGACCAATATTCAAAGGCTCAGGTCTATTAATTAGCTTCAGCTTAAGGCGATCTAACCAACTAATAGGGCCAATCACAAATTCTGGTTGCACGACCCAATGACAATCCGTCACTAAAGCGCGGCCAATTTTCATTCCACGACTACGCTTACGCTTATGCTGACTGAGAAAGATTACCTTTGCACCGAGTTTATGGGCATGGACTAACTGCGATTTACGACCTGATGCGTCGAACAATACTATATCAGGCAGGAAATCAGACATGATTTGGTTAACCGCCTTGACTTGTTTAGTCGGCGTATCTTCGAGTAGCTCAGCAGGATAAGGGCACTGAGTCGCATAGGGAGCTTGTTGACTCAAAATAAACTTAATCTCGGCATTCGGCCAAGTTCTCTTCACCTCATCGGCAATGATCATTGAGCGCATATACTCACCTATGCCCTCAGCCGATGAGACTGGGATAAACAAGAACTTAGGGGCTTTTTGAGGAGCCATAATTAACCTTTAATCCAAATAAATTTATTCTGAAGCTTTAGTGTCATGCGCCACCAGCTCAAACTTCTCAATCACAGCTTCAACACTGATCAATGACATTAGATGCTCGCCTTTAGCGCGAGTTCCCCACTTAATTTGTCCACTATGTTGCGATCTCATGGCCTCATCATAGGCACTCACCACATATTGCTGCGATAGATAAGGACCTGTGCGCCCAGGATTGGAATGGGCATATAAACCAATGACTGGCGTGCCTTGGGTCACCGCCATATGCGCAGGGCCAGTATCCGGAGCTAACACTAATCTTGCGCGTTTTAGCAGGGCCAATAATTGAGTCAGACTGGTTTTGCCCACTAAATTATCGATTTTAGAGGGACAAGCCTGCAAGATTTGCTCTGCTAAATCCTTCTCAAGCTGCGTTGGACCACCGCACAGCATGACTCTAAACCCTTTCGCAATCGCATGGCTCGCAACGGCGGCATAACGCTCTGGTAACCAGTTACGTTCTGCCTTACTGGCTGCAGCGCAAATGATAAAGACTTTTTCATTGTCTTTAATCTGCGTCTGGGCAAATTCAGTATCCGCAATTGGCACAGGAATATGCCATTGAGGAGTGAGATCGTTAACGCCAATCGCCTTAGCGAATCCCATAAATCCTTCGAGCACATGGGGCTTGGCCAAGGGCTCCACCCTGTGATTTGTCACTAGCCACTGACCTTCTTTAGCGCGGGCACGATCAAAGCCTATGCGCACCTTTGCCGAAATGGCTAATGAAGCCAAGGTAGCACGTAGCGCAACCTGCATATGCAGCAGCACGTCAAAACGTCGGCCTTTTAAGGCCTTACGCAAATTAAAATAGCTGCGCCATCCTTGAGATTTATCGAAAATAACAAACTCAATGCCGGGTAAATGCTTCAACAATTGATATTCGAGTTTACCGATCACCCATGTGATTTTGAGCTCGGGGTATTGCCGCTGAATCGCCTGCACCATAGCCACGGCATGACAGACGTCACCGATAGCGGATAAGCGCAGCAAACAAAGGGAATTCATGGTATTGGGATTTAAACTCATTGGGATTGAAGCTAAAAGCTCTTAAGGTTATTTGGCGCAAGCTAAGGATCTTAATGTAGAATGGCCCTAGGTGCCACGCTTAAGTCAACAAATCTCCGATGAATGCTCAGATACAGCTCATAAAAACCGCCCAAGGTAACATTGCAGTTTGCCAAGATACGCCAACAGATATCGATCCCGCGTGGTTCACGGTGGATTTTTGGCGGGCTAAAAATGCTGTCGTCGGTTCATCCAAAGGCCGCTACACCACTTGGTTTGTGGCATTTGAGCACAGTCATTGGGTATTGCGTCATTATTGGCGTGGCGGCTTAATGGAGAAATTCAGCAAAGATGCTTACGTTTATACCGGCCTCGAAAATACCCGCGCCATGGGTGAGTTACGCTTATTAGACATTTTGTATCGCGAAGATTTTGCTGTACCTAAACCGATTGCCGCCAACATAGTGCGCGATGGATTATTTTACCGCGCCGATATCATTATCGAACGGGTCGAAGGCGCCGAAGATTTAGTCGCTAAACTCGGCAAAGGGGTCATGAGCACAGAGCAATGGCAGGCATTAGGGGCTTGCATCGCCCAATTCCACCAGCGCGGTGTGTACCACGCCGATCTCAATGCCAAGAATATTTTGTTCCAGCCCGCACAAACTGAACCCTTAACGCCAGAGCGGTTTTATCTTATCGATTTCGACCGCGGCGAGTTAAAAAACCCGAGCCCGCAATGGCAGCAATCAAATCTAGACAGACTGTTACGTTCCTTTAATAAAGAACAAGCCAAGCTACCAAACCTTGCCTTCACCGCTGATAACTGGTCATCACTAATGCAAGGCTATCAAGCGGCGATGCAAAGCGCCTGATCCACTAAACGAATTATCCAGTTGAATTAAGCGGTTATTAAAGATTGCGCGAGAAGATATTGTTGTTGCAAGGCACCGCGATTTGCCTCAACCACAGCCAATCCCGCGTTCACCGCCTGCTGGCGTAACTCAGGTTTAGCAAAATACTCAATCAAGTTAGCGGCAAGTTCATCCGCCGAAGCGACAACCCTTAACCCACCAGCATCCGCCAACATCTGCGTAATCTGGGCAAAGTCCCAATGGTTCGGCCCCACCATAACAGGTACGCCCATAGCAACAGGCTCCAAGGGATTATGGCCACCATTATTGATCAGCGTGCCACCGACAAAGGCTTGGTCCGCCGCGCCATAAAAGGTCAGAAGTTCACCCATGGTATCGCCGACCAGCACTTGAGTCGTGGCCGCCACAGGAAAATTACCGCTGCGGCGAACAGATTCAAAACCTTGGCTGGCAACAAACTCAGCAACGGCAGAAAACTGCTCAGGATGACGCGGTGCAATAATCAGCAAGGCATCGGGCCACTGAGCTAATAATTGCTTATGGGCGGTGAGCATGGCGTCAAATTCTCCAGGATGCACACTGCCTGCGACCCAAATCGGCGAGGTTTCACGCCCCCAAGCTTGACGTAGCTGCTTGGCATTGGCTAAACGCTCAGGCGTAATACTGAGATCAAACTTCAAGCTACCGCATACTGTTACTCTGTCCTGCGATACACCTAACTCGATAAAACGCTGCGCTTCCACTCGAGTCTGCACCGCAATAACATCGAGTCGTTGCAACATAGGTCGACTGAGTTTAGGGCGCTTAGCATATTGCGCCGCCGACTTGGCCGACAGACGTGCATTGGCCAACATCAAGCGCACACCTCGCTTGGCCGCTAAGGCAACCAAGTTAGGCCACAGTTCGGTTTCCATAATGATGCAAGATTTAGGTGAGACTTGGCGCAAGAAACGCCGCACACACCAAGGTAAGTCAAAGGGTAAATAACAATGCTGCACTGAGTCACCAAAGGCTTTACGCACTTCGGCAGACCCTGTTGGGCTGGTTGTGGTAACCGTAATGCTTAACTCAGGGTGTGATTGCATAATCAAACGGATCAATGGGATTGCCGCAAGCGTTTCACCCATAGACACAGAATGGACCAGTACATCCGTCGATTTAAGTCGGGTTAATCCAAAACGTTCCCCCCAACGACCGCGGTAATCAGGGCTTTTAATAGCACGAAATGCTAAATAGACGATTAGCAAAGGGGATAATAAATATAAGATCGTGGAATAGAGAAAACGATTCATTAAAAACGTGCTTATGAGTTTTGCCTGATGAATAGCGGCAATGTTAGCATATGCACCAAATTAGGGATAATTTACCAGCAGTTCGGCGGTCGTTGGTTAGCTTTCTTTGATCAATTATGTGGCGTTCACTAGCAATTTGGATAACTTATGAAAACCCGCGACAAAATAATCTATGCCAGTCTTGAACTGTTCAACGAGCATGGCGAAAGAAACATCACCACCAATCACATTGCCGCTCACTTAAATATGAGTCCCGGGAATCTTTATTACCATTTTCGCAATAAAGAAGACATTATCCGCTGTATTTTCAGTCTCTATGAGAATCATCTCGAATCGGGTTTCCAACCCTATGAAGATAAGCAAGTGGATGTAGAACTGTTAATCGGCTACTTCGATGCTATGTTCTATACCTTGTGGCAATTCCGCTTCATGTACGCCAATCTTGCGGATATTCTCGCTCGCGATGAAGAACTAAAAAAACGCTATTTGCACGCACAGCAGCAAGTCTTAACGCGTTCAAGCCATGTGCTGCATAAACTCACACAAGACGGATTTCTGTGTGTCGATGCTGACAAAATCACGCCACTGGCGGATACCATTAAGATGATCGTCAGCTTTTGGATTGGTTATCAACTCACACAATCCAGCACGTCCACCATTACTAAAGCGACACTTTATGAAGGCGTTTTAAGGGTGCTGATGATTTTCAAAGCCTATGCAACCCCGACTTCCGTTGCGACTTTTACTCGCCTAGAGCAACATTACCACGCGCTAGCGAGTCAAGAATCCCTATAACATCATCCCAAACGCCTATGTTGGGAACTCGCATTCGGAACTAAACTCAAAGCAATTATAGTACTGAGTGCGAACCCGTTTTCGCTCTACAACGCTTAAAAGAATACTCAGTCAAACAGTGGCAAACTTATGTTGCACATTAGTTTTTATAATGTAAAAACCACTTTAGCCCTAAACTAGTTTATCTTGCGAACCTGCATGAAAAAAAGGCTGTAGGCCGATTAGGTTTAGAGTTAGAATGCCGCCACTCCCAAAATCAGAATAAAGTTAACTAAGGAGATATCAGGTGGCCTCTACCTCATTCTACGCACAGATTAATCAACAGCTTGCAGACATCAAAGCCGAAGGCTTATATAAAAGCGAGCGTGTTATTGCCTCACCGCAACAAACTGCCATTCAAGTTAATCACCAAGAAGTTGTTAACTTTTGCGCGAATAATTACCTAGGCCTAGCGAATCACCCAGAGCTAATCAAAGCCGCCCAACAGGGCTTAGACAGCCACGGCTTTGGTATGGCATCAGTACGTTTTATTTGCGGTACCCAAGACATACATAAAAAGCTAGAAGCTAGCCTGAGCGAATTCCTCGGCACTGAAGACACCATTCTTTACTCTTCATGTTTTGATGCGAACGCAGGTCTATTCGAAACCTTGTTAGATGCAGAAGACGCCATCATTTCTGATGCGTTAAACCATGCTTCTATCATCGACGGTGTACGTTTATGTAAAGCAAAGCGTTTCCGTTATGCCAACAACGATATGGCCGATTTAGAAACTCAGTTGATCGCCGCGAAAGAAGCGGGCGCCCGTAATATCTTGATCGCCACCGATGGCGTATTCTCGATGGACGGCGTGATTGCTAACCTGCAAGGCGTATGTGATTTAGCCGATAAATACAGCGCACTGGTGATGGTCGATGACTCTCACGCGGTAGGCTTTATTGGCGCAAACGGCCGTGGAACCCACGAATATTGCAATGTGATGGACAGAGTGGACATCATCACCGGCACCTTAGGCAAAGCCTTAGGCGGCGCATCGGGCGGTTTCACTTCGGGTAAAAAAGAAGTCATCGACTGGTTACGCCAGCGTTCACGTCCTTACCTGTTCTCTAACTCATTAGCGCCGTCAATCGTGACTGCATCTATCCATGTGTTAGAAATGCTCAAATCAGGCCAAGCCCTGCGCGAAGCCGTATGGGAAAACAGCCGTTATTTCCGTGAGCAAATGTCAGCAGCAGGCTTTACTTTGGGCGGCGCCGACCACGCGATTATCCCTGTGATGATTGGTGATGCGAAACTGGCGGGCGACTTTGCTAACCGCTTATTAGCAGAACATATTTATGTTATTGGCTTCTCGTTCCCAGTCGTTCCTAAGGGACAAGCCCGTATCCGTACGCAAATGTCAGCGGCACATACCCGTGAGCAACTCGACAAAGCGATCACCGCCTTTACCCGTATTGCCAAAGAAATGGGCATTATTTAGGACTTAAGACAATGAAAGCACTAAGCAAGTTAAAAGCCGAAAAAGGTATTTGGTTAGTCGATGCGCCTAAGCCAGTGATGGGCCACAACGATCTGCTGATCAAAATTAAAAAAACTGCGATTTGTGGCACCGACATGCACATCTACAACTGGGACGAATGGTCACAAAAAACCATTCCAGTCCCTATGGTTGTTGGTCATGAATATGTAGGCGAAGTGGTTGATATAGGCCAAGAAGTTCGTGGTTTTAAGATTGGAGACCGCGTGTCTGGCGAAGGTCATATTACCTGTGGCCACTGCCGTAACTGCCGCGCAGGCCGCACCCATTTATGCCGTAACACCTCTGGCGTGGGTGTCAATCGTGAAGGTTCATTTGCAGAATACTTAGTTATCCCCGCCTTTAACGCCTTTAAAATCCCTGATGATATCAGCGATGATTTAGCCTCAATCTTTGACCCCTTTGGTAACGCTGTGCACACAGCATTATCCTTCGATTTAGTCGGTGAAGACGTGTTGATCACCGGCGCAGGTCCCATCGGCATAATGGCGGCAGCAGTATGTCGTCACGTAGGTGCTCGCCATGTGGTGATCACCGACGTCAACGAATACCGCTTAGAACTGGCCCGTAAAATGGGCGCCACGCGCGCTGTGAACGTGTCAAAAGAAAACCTAAAAGACGTGATGAAAGAACTGGGCATGACCGAAGGTTTCGACGTTGGATTAGAAATGTCTGGCGTACCCTCAGCCTTCCACGCCATGTTAGATACCATGAACCACGGCGGCAAAGTCGCTATGCTCGGTATTCCTAGTGGTGAAATGGCCATCGACTGGAGCAAAGTGATCTTCAAAGGTTTGGTCATCAAAGGCATCTACGGCCGTGAAATGTTCGAAACTTGGTACAAGATGGCCAGTCTTATCCAATCAGGCTTAGATATTTCACCTATCATCACTCACCACTTCAAGATTGACGATTTCCAACAAGGTTTCGACGCTATGGGCTCGGGCCAATCAGGTAAAGTAATCCTCAGCTGGGATTAATCCTCCAGAGCATTACCTAGATAGGGGCTGTACACTCGCAGCCCCTTGTTGCACACTTATCCCATCTTGATTTCCATCTCTTAGCTTTGTCAGGTTTTATTATGTCTTCCTTTAAACACTTAAGCGTTAATCAATTGCTGCAAATGACCGAAGCACAGCCAGTGCAAATCGTCGATATCCGCGATGGCAATAGCTTCACCAACGGCCATATTGCAGGTGCAACTAACCTGAATAACGAAAACCTAGCGCAATTTATTAGCCAAGCCGATATGGATAGCCCACTGGTGGTGGTTTGTTATCACGGCATGAGCAGCCAAAATGCGGCGCAATATTTATGCGAACAAGGTTTTGATGACGTTTACAGCCTAGACGGCGGCTATAGCGCTTGGCATGAGGCGAATGCATGATAGAAATTGGCAGACTCCCCAACAGCAGAGCCGCGCAGGCATTTGTCGATTACCTCAAAGGGGAAGACATTGACTGCCAAATTGAGCCGCTGGTTCAGGGTGTTGCCATTCTGGTTATCCATGACAAAGATGTGGAGCAAGCACGCAAAGAGTTTGCCCACTTTATTGCTCACCCTTACGACAATAAATATCTGCAAGCCTCATGGGAACACGGCGATACCCAAACCAAACTCGATTATGGTGCCCCTTCGCTGCAGTTGTTCACCCAATTTATTACTGGCGCAGGCCCAGTCACGCTGATCATATTTGCGGCTTGCGTACTCATTTTTGCAGCGATGAACTTAGGATTCGCCAACCAAACCTACAAAGCACTGTCCTATTTTGGGGCAGTACCTCATTCAGAGTTCAGCCAGTTCTGGCGTGTTTTTACACCGAGCCTGCTGCATTTTTCCGCCATGCACGTCATCTTTAATTTGCTCTGGTGGTGGTATTTAGGCGGTAAAATCGAAACCCGTATTGGTACTGCACCATTACTCATCCTGCTGTTTGTCGCAGGAACACTGCCAAACGTTATCCAATATTATGTCGGTGGACCTAACTTTGGCGGGCTGTCCGGCGTTGTGTATGCAGTGGTGGGTTACACTTGGATCATGGGTATACGTAAACCCGCAGCAGGAATAGATTTCCCACCATCATATATGGGCTTTATGATGATATGGTTGGCATTGGGATTCACAGATATTCTAGGGGTTTCGGTTGCTAACGGCGCCCACATTGGCGGCTTACTCATAGGTTTAGCCCAAGGTTTATTTGATAGCCGCAAATCCTCGAGCTCAATCTAATAACTCAATCTAATATAGTGAACCAAGATAAATCCTAAAATTTATCTTGGTTCAATAACTCGCTTCACCCCTCTGCAAACCGCTCAAACTAACTCAGATCAGTCATTTCTAGTAGCTTAACGACTAGCTTCTCGATGCCTGAATGCGCTTCAGCAATATTACCAGCCAACATATAAGTGGGAGTGCTGACAATGCGATTCGCTTCATCCACGACTATCTCATGTACTGTCGCAACCTGATGCTCACCGCCCATCAAATTAAACGCTGCAACAGTATCGCTATCATTACCGATAGTGCCTTTTACTCCCTGGGGATATAAACGCGGGATCATCATAGGAGCAATACAGATAAAACCAACGGGCTTTTTCGCCAGAATGAACTCATTGATAAAATCAGTCACCAGCGGTTCCAATTCACACTCACTGCCATTCGTCGCAAAGTTACACAGATTTTTCGCCGCACCAAAGCCACCGGGAATGATCAAGGCATCAAATTCGGCGATATCTAATTCTGTGGTCGCTTTGACTTCGCCACGGGCGATACGTGCCGACTCCACCAGCACGTTACGACTTGCAGCAGCATCGACCTCACCAGTGAGATGATCTACCACATGCATCTGTTTGATATCTGGTGCAAAACACTGGTAGTGAGCCCCTGATCGGGATAAGCATAAAAGCGTTAAAACCGATTCATGTATCTCAGTTCCATCGAAAACACCACATCCACTCAGTAACACTGCGACTTTTTTCATTAAAAATATCCTTCTTATGTCATTAAGTTTTAACAAACCATAAACAAACTAGTTGATCTGATTAAAAATCGTGCTAACTTAATTCGTCGAATCTGACGAGTGCCGAAAATTAAGCCAATCCTTAGATGTATTTTACGGAGTCAATAAAAAATCCACAAATTGGGAAGATTTTTTAAGAAACAGTATTGAACTCACACAAATCTTTTATAAACATAAAAAACAACAACTTAAAAAAATCGCACTAAGCCGTAATCATCGCCATTATTCTCAGTTGACTTTTTCACTCACAGACTTATCCACAGGCTGAGAGTCATTTTGCCATGGCTGAAATAGTGCTTCTGTGGCATGCTTAGCGCCATCTAAGTCATCGATAAACGAAAAATACCTATGCCAACCGTCGCTAAAAACCCACTTGTGCTTGTGGATGGATCTTCTTATTTGTATCGCGCTTATTATGCGCCTCCTCACCTAACAAACTCAAAGGGCGAAGCAACGGGTGCCGTTTATGGCGTAGTGAATATGTTACGCAGCTTGTTGACCCGTTATCAGCCAAGCCATATAGCAGTCGTGTTCGATGCCAAGGGAAAAACCTTCCGCAATGACATGTACAGCGAATACAAAGCACAGCGCCCACCTATGCCTGATGATCTACGTTCGCAAATCGAACCCTTGCATCGCATTATTCGCGCACTGGGTTTACCACTGATTTCAATTTCCGGCGTCGAAGCCGATGACGTGATTGGAACTATTGCCCGCCAAGCCAGCTTAGAAAACCGTGCCGTGCTTATCAGCACAGGCGATAAAGACATGGCCCAGTTAGTGGATGAGAACGTTACGCTCATCAACACCATGACAGACACCATAATGGGCCCAGAAGAAGTCGTCACCAAATTTGGTGTCGGTCCAGACCGTATCATAGATTTACTCGCACTGATGGGCGACAAGGCTGACAATATTCCAGGCTTACCCGGCGTGGGAGAGAAAACGGCGCTCGCTATGCTCACGGGAGCCGGCAGTGTGAGTAACTTATTAGCGGAACCCGAAAAAGTCGCCGAGCTCGGCTTTAGAGGTTCTAAAACCATGGCGGCAAAAATCATTGAAAATGCCGACATGCTCAAGCTTTCTTACGAACTCGCCACCATCAAAACCGATGTCGAACTTGAGCAAGATTGGCACGAACTCACTCTCATGCCAGCAGACAAAGATGAACTGATCAAATGCTACGGCGAGATGGAGTTTAAACGTTGGTTAGCTGAAGTCTTAGATAATAAAATGACGGCAAATACCTCAATTGATGCGGCATCCACAGAAACACAAGAATACTCATCTCCAGTCGAAGCGATTGAAACACAGTACGACTGCATTCTCACCGAAGCCGAATTAGACACTTGGATTGCTAAGCTTAAACAAGCCGACTTAATGGCAGTCGATACTGAGACCACCAGCTTAGATTACATGGTGGCCGAATTAGTCGGGATTTCCTTCGCCGTTGAGACAGGAAAAGCCGCTTATCTTCCTTTGACCCACGATTACGTTGGTGCACCGACTCAAATCGATAAAACGGTCGCGTTAGAAAAACTGCGTCCGCTGCTTGAGGATCCAAAACTTAAGAAAGTCGGTCAAAATCTTAAGTACGACATCAGTATCTTAGCCAATGCAGGGATCAAACTACAGGGCGTCGCTTTCGACACTATGCTCGAATCCTATGTTTTCAACTCAGTGGCTTCGCGCCATGATATGGATGGTTTAGCACTCAAGTATTTAGGCCATAAAAATATCAGTTTTGAAGAAATTGCTGGCAAAGGTGCAAAACAACTGACCTTCAACCAAATCCCGCTAGAGACGGCTGCACCTTATGCAGCAGAAGATGCTGACATCACACTGCGTTTACACCAACATTTATGGCCAAGACTCGAGAAAGAAGCCGAACTTGCCGCCATGTTTACCGAAGTCGAATTACCGCTAATCCAAGTGTTGTCGGACATTGAACGTCAAGGGGTCTTAATCGACAGCATGTTACTCGGCCAACAGAGCGATGAACTGGCGCGTAAAATCGATACCTTAGAAGAAAAAGCCTACGACATTGCCGGTGAAAAATTCAATCTTGGTTCACCTAAGCAGCTGCAAGTATTGTTTTATGAAAAGCTAGGTTATCCGATCACCAAAAAGACCCCAAAGGGTGCGCCATCGACCGCGGAAGAAGTATTAGTCGAATTAGCCTTAGATTTCCCACTGCCAAAGGTGATCCTCGAACATCGAAGTCTATCTAAGTTAAAGAGCACTTACACCGATAAGCTGCCACTGATGGTCAACGCCAAAACGGGTCGCGTACACACTAGCTATCATCAAGCTAATGCGGCAACAGGTCGCTTATCGTCAAGCGAACCTAACCTGCAAAATATTCCGATTCGCACCGAAGAAGGTCGCCGTATTCGCCAAGCCTTTATCGCCCCAGCAGGCCGTAAAATTTTGGCCGCCGACTACTCGCAAATCGAACTACGGATCATGGCCCATTTATCCCAAGATGCAGGCTTACTCAAAGCCTTCGCCGAGGGGAAAGACATTCATAGAGCCACTGCTGCAGAAGTATTTGGTACCGACTTTGATGAAGTCACCACAGAACAACGCCGCCGTGCCAAAGCGGTTAACTTCGGCTTAATTTATGGCATGTCAGCCTTTGGTTTGGCGCGTCAGCTTGATATCCCACGCCATGAAGCACAAACCTATATCGATACCTACTTTGCCCGTTATCCTGGCGTATTACGTTATATGGAAGAAACGCGCGCGGGTGCTGCTGACTTAGGTTATGTGTCGACTCTGTTTGGTCGTCGCCTCTACTTGCCCGAAATCCGTGATCGTAATGCGATGCGCCGCCAAGGTGCTGAACGTGCTGCGATTAACGCACCAATGCAAGGTACGGCTGCTGACATCATCAAAAAGGCCATGATCAATATTGCCCAGTGGATCAAAACAGAAACCCAAGGCGAAATCACTATGATCATGCAGGTTCACGATGAATTAGTGTTTGAAGTCGATGCGGATAAAGCAGAGGCACTTAAAAAGACAATCTGCACCTTGATGGCGCAAGCAGCTAATCTCGATGTTGAACTGCTTGCCGAAGCAGGCATTGGTGATAACTGGGATGAAGCCCACTAATCTCAGTAATATCCAGAAGAACACTATCAATATGATTTAACTGAAAATAAAGCTAATCTGACTTCAATATTTTGAGCTCAGATTAGCTCTCTCCCGTCTTAATCGCCTCTAAGAACATCAATACAGAGTCCTTTTCATCACTCAGCATAAATAACCCTTTCACAATACAAATTAGCTCGTTAAGTTAGACAAACTTCATCGGCAGAAAATGATTCACTCACAGCCAAACAATCTTTACCTGATACATTTGGCAGTAGAGTTCATCGATACACTGCCACAGCAGATGGATATTAAAAGGTGTGATTTACTCGAATTGAAACTGCATTCAAGTCAGCCATATATGCTCAAGAATGCCATAACGGTTGTTCTCTCACGCGTACACCAAAACCTTAGGTCAGGATTAGAGTAAAAAATCAAATCTCAAATATTGATCACTTTTGTATATAAATTTCGAGTTTTCTCTTTAAATCAGCCAATTAACCATTTTCACTGAAATTTTAGGATCAATTTGAGATGCTTTTTCACTCACAACCTGAGATCAAGCGCACATAATTACCTCTTTTTTGAAAAAACTGTTTTCCATTTAAAGATAAATAGAGTAATATTCTCTGCGTAGGGTACAGAGGTTAAGATGTTCTATCTTTCAGACCTTTATTTCACTTATAGTGATGAGCCAAATTCTGGCGCCTCAGCAACTTGTTTGCTGAGGCTTTTTTTTGCTCTTTTTTCAGACTTTAAGTAAATTTTAGAGTATTTACTTTAATAAGGAATGAATTGGCTGTATGCTAGTTTCATTGAGAACCATTGAAGCTAATTTGATGGTGCTTGAGTCTTGTTGAATTTAGCTTCTCCCCAAAAGAGCTAATATTTTTGGCCGATGATAATATCATCGGCTATTTTTTTGCCTGAGATTAACGAATAACCGATGGGAATGAGACTGAACAAAAGAGAAAAAATTGCAGTAAAAACAAAGAGGAGGTATACACAGTCAAATTCTACCATGTACACCAAAACAGGCGATATTATTCAGCGTTATTCGCTGCATCTAACTCATCAGTCAACCACTGTGGATGACACCATTCATTAAGAATTGCCAACACTTTAGGCTTACCGGTTCCTTTAAGTGATGAGAAGGGTTCAACTTGCACCCAGTCGCCAAACTCACTTAGTGCGAGACGCACTTCATTTACGGTTTTCATCTTAGCACTTTGGGCTAATTTGTCTGATTTCGTTAGCAAAGCTAATACAGGAATTTCACTAGCAACTGCCCATTCAATCATCTGCATATCGAGATCTTTTAATGGATGACGAATATCCATCAAGACAACCACGCCACTTAAACAAGCGCGTTTTTGCAAATATTCACCCAATGCTTGCTGCCATTTATTTTTCAACGCAAGTGGGACTTGCGCAAAGCCATAACCAGGCAAGTCAACTAAACGACGCTGAGCATCTAACTCAAATACGTTAATTAGTTGAGTACGGCCCGGTGTTTTACTGGTTCTTGCTAAACTTTTTTGCTCAGTTAATGCATTGAGTGCACTAGACTTTCCAGCATTAGAGCGGCCAGCAAATGCAATCTCAACTCCAACATCGCCGGGCAGATATTGATCCAAATGTGCAATGTCAGGTGCACTGATTAAAAACTTTGCCCTACGAAAATCTATACGAGATTCAGTCACTATTTACTCCGAAATTTTTCTACGCAATACCATAATTTATGAAGAATTACTTACTTTCCCACGTTTTCGTGTAAAATATTACTCCGATCACATTAATCATATTTTACCACGCTTGCGGGTCACCCTAGTAAGCTCAGGATAATAATTTAACCAGAAGTTGGAACGCCATGAAAAAGCTAGCTCTTGCGCTGTCTGTTGTAATTGCCGCCATATCTTCACCTGCGATTGCTGAAGGTAATGCTGAAGCGGGAAAAACGAAAATCATTGTCTGTTCGGCCTGTCACGGTATGGACGGTAACAGTATGATCGATATGTACCCCAAAATTGCGGGCCAACACGCCACTTACCTCCAAAAGCAACTACATGATTTCCGTAGCGCAGCACAAACTGGCGGTAAAGATGGGCGTATGGATCCTATCATGAGTGGCATGGCAATGCCTCTAAGCGATCAGGATATTCTCGACATTAGCGCATATTTTTCTAGCCAAGCAATCCAAGTGGCTGAAGCAAAAGATGTTCCTGAGTTAGGTGCTAAACTTTACAAGGGTGGTGATGTTTCTCGTGGCATTACCGCTTGTATGGCATGTCATGGCCCAGATGGTAAAGGCGCTGAGCTTGCAGGTTTTCCAACGTTGGCAGGCCAACACGCAAACTACATCAAGATCCAGCTGACAAAATTCCGTGAAGCGGGCCGCCATAATGACTTGAATGGCATGATGCAAGATGTGGCTAAAAAACTAAATGATAGCGATATCGACGCGCTATCAAAGTATCTTTCTAGCCTGAAGTAATCTTCGCGAGTGAAAAGAAGGGTGTATTGTCACCCTTTTTTTACACCACAAAGTTGACGTGGACGTAAACTGCAAAGATTCGTGCTTGACATAGATCACAGATTTCGGTTTAATAAGCCCCGTACCGAGATAAACCCATCTGTTTGTACAAAAAGATTAATAATAACTTACAGGTTTCGGTATAATTAACGTTTAAGATATAAGAATAAAGATACTCAATAACAATAATATACTTAAGACCACTCTCTAATAATAACAAGAGTCGTGATTTCCACTTGAAATCCAGGTCAGCACAATTTTGTAAGGGATGGCCGATAACGCCAATTTGCTTCTAGCAAAACACCTTACGCTAAGGGTAACTTGCCCCATCAGGACATAGTTTACATGATGTAAACTGTAGCAAAGGAAGCGATAAGCTTAGGATGCACTGGCTGGATGCTTGTTATCACAGGAAGGTACTTAAGTAACATGGATGGTTAACTCGACGTCAATGATGACGATGCTTTAAAAGATGTGTTGCGAGACCATCTACGGAAACTGTAGTAAGGATGGCGACAGAAAAAAATAAAGTGTCTGGAAGACCATTAACAAAAATAATGCAGGGAAAGCAGTAAAAAAAAGAAGGATACCGACCGGGAAAGTCGCATAGCAAGTATGGATACTTGGAATCAGGATAAGGTGCTAAAGCACCCTTTGTAAGGCGGCAGTTTAACTGCCGCCTTTTTTCTTTTGTAACACCCCATTAGTGTCTAAAATGTGCACTCAACCAATATAATTGGTACAATCAAAGCCTTAATAACCACTTCAGCAGACTCAATGCCCAGATGCCCTCTTTGTCATAACAGTCAGACACGACTCCTTCATCAAGATAAAAAGCGGAGTTTTTATGTTTGCAAGACATGTGAGTTAACCTTTGCGGATGCGAATAGCCATTTACCCCCCGCGGCAGAGAAGCAAAGATACGGTCGTTCACGCATAGCGTCGAAGCAAAAACAGTTATCGCAATTTATTTTGCCGCTGTTAGCGCAATTAGAGCAGCAACAAGCGGGCAGTTTATTAGGATTGAATTTTGGTCGCATACTCGATGATGAGAGCCTGACGACCATAGAAAATGCGGGCCACAAGTTAAATCAATATGATCCCTTTTTTGCCCCGAATCATGATGTGTTAAAGCTAGAGTATGATTTTATCTGCTGTTATCGGGTGTTTGAGCATTTTCAAAACCCTATAAAAGAGTGGACTTTGCTCTCTCGGCTACTGCATTCTGGTGGTTGGTTAGCGATAAGCACACCATTACTGACTGAATTAGATGGTTTTGCTAAGTGGCATTATAAGAACAACCTCACCCATGTGAGCTTTTATCAGCGACAAACCTTCGAGTACCTCGCAAACAATAGCGATTTTGAACTATTATTTGCCGCAAAGGACCTCGTTTTGATGCAAAAAACATCATAATCTGGTATAACACTCGGCCTAATTTCGCACCTTGTAGACAAGCTCACCCTTAGTCTGCAAGGCCATACGTTGTAAATAATTGAGAAGACCATGTCTCGTAGCAAGAAAACACGCAAGGGCGGCGAGAACAGCCCTAAGTTACAGCCAAGAGTGAAGAAGCAAGATCGCGCTGTAGCGACTGGCAAACGTAAAGATTCTGGCAATAAATCAGGTAGTCGTCATAACGAAAGCTTAATTTTAGCGCAAGCGCCGCAACAGCAGGCCGCTAAGAAAAAAGACCCGCGTCATGGCAGTAAAAAGCCTGTGGCTTTAGCAATTCCTGCGGCAGTGGTAACAGATAAAGCCGCTCAGCCAAAAGTAAAACAAGCTAAGCTGACTGACGAGCAAAAACTGCTGAAACTGGAAGAAGATCCAAGACTAAATCAGCTGTTAGATATGCTTGAAGAAGGCCGCGACCTCAACGAGGTTGACCAAAAGTGGTTAGATCAACAGCTAAATAAGATTGAAGCTCTGATGATTAAACTGGGCATTAGCGACGATATGGATGATGACACACC
This sequence comes from Shewanella sp. SM23, assembly GCF_025654295.1. Taxonomy (NCBI): domain Bacteria; kingdom Pseudomonadati; phylum Pseudomonadota; class Gammaproteobacteria; order Alteromonadales; family Shewanellaceae; genus Shewanella; species Shewanella sp. SM23. The sequence goes on along the minus strand of NZ_JAKKRM010000009.1, from coordinate 12,477 downwards.
TTCATCACCTGCTAAGTCTTTGTCTGACGATGAGTTATTCGACAAATTCGAATCAGGCGCTGACTTACTAAAAGATTATCAAGACAAGTTCTAACCTCTCAGTGCTAAGGCATAGGGAACTCAGTTTTTAGCTGTGGCTCCTTATGCCATTCATATAAGGAGTCTCTGTGTCTACGACTATCATTATTCTCGGTTTTATCATCATAGTAGCGCTAAGTAGCTACGCCACCTTCTTAATCCTAAAACTCAAGCAGCAAAAAAAGCGTCAGCAGGCTGAACAAGCCGAGCGTGAAGTGACTGCGAACGCAAAACGTGCCCAAGTTTTAGATGATATCCGCTATATCGCCACCGCCATGATTGAAGACCGCTGTGAGATCTCTGAAGGCGTGGTCAGGATTGGGCGATTATTTGAAATCCTGTCATTAAGTGAGCGTGTGGCTCCCGATTACCCTTCATTATTCAAACACTTTGAGTTAATTAAAAATCATCCCATCATGGATGCTCGTCAAGCCTTGCCTAAGCAAGAAAGAATGAAGTTAGACTTGATCAGAATGAAGTCCGAAGCCGCATTAGAGCAAGGCATCAGTGATGATGCGAAAAAACTGGCGGATTACCAAGCCAAAGCGATGCATTAAACCAGCCCATTGCTATACCTCAAGACCACTTATATTGTGGTTTTGAGGTTATCTCGATAAAACCTGCACCAATCTTACCCTCCTTACTCCCGTGAGCCTGCGCACAAAATCGCCAAATATCGACAGACAAGCGTACTTTTTTGATAGATATTGCGTAACTTCTAAAAAGACAGACGTCATTTTTACAACCTAGATCAAGGTTATTTACTTAAGAACCTTGCATACTTCGCTTGTTGCTAATTTACCCACGGAGGACACGCCTTGAAGCAGCCCACTCAGATTAGCTGGGATCAGTCGATGATCGAAAAATATAACTACAGCGGTCCCCGTTATACCTCTTACCCAACGGCATTAGAGTTCGATGACACATTCACCGAACAAAACCTGCTGACGGCCATTGAAAATAGCAAAAGCGATAAACTGTCGCTGTATATTCATATCCCGTTCTGCGCCAAGCTTTGTTATTACTGCGGCTGTAATAAAGTCATCACCCGCCACCAACACAAAGCCGATCAGTACATTGAATATTTAAGCCAAGAAATTATTAAACGTGCCCCCCTGTTCAAACATTACAGTGTGACCCAAATGCATTGGGGCGGCGGTACACCCACTTTCTTAAATCCAGAGCAAATTTTAAAGCTGACATCATTGATTAAAGCCAACTTTAACTTTGCGGATGAAGGTGAGTTTTCAATTGAAGTCGATCCTCGCGAGATTGAGCTGTCAATGCTCGACACTCTGAAAGAAGCGGGCTTTAACCGGATCTCCATCGGTGTACAAGATTTCAATAAAGAAGTGCAAATTGCCGTTAATCGCGAACAAGATGAGCAATTTATCTTCGACTTAATGGCCAAAGCGAAAGCCATGGGTTTTGTGTCGACCAACATAGATTTAATCTATGGTTTGCCACACCAAACGCCAGAAACCTTTGCCGTCACTATGCAGCGCGTTTTAGATTTATCGCCTGACCGTCTGTCGGTATTTAACTATGCTCACTTACCTGCGCGCTTTGCCGCTCAACGTAAGATCAAAGACGAGCATTTACCTTCGCCAAAACAAAAACTCGAAATGCTGCACCAAACTATCGAGACCTTAACTGGCGCAGGCTACCAATATATCGGTATGGACCACTTTGCTAAACCCGATGACGAGTTAGCCAAATTGCAGCGCGAAGGCAGACTGCACCGCAACTTCCAAGGTTACACTACCCAAGAAGAATGCGATTTGTTAGGTCTTGGCGTATCGTCTATCAGTCAGATTGGCGACTGCTATGCGCAAAACCAGAAAGATATCCGCCCTTACTATGAGGCCATAGATAAGGAAGGCCATGCTTTGTGGAAAGGTTGTAGCCTGAACCGTGACGATGAAATCCGCCGTGTAGTGATTAAACAGCTGATTTGCCACTTCGAACTAGATATGGCGAAAATTGATGAGAAACTGGGGATTAGCTTCGAAACCTATTTCGCGGAAGATCTTAAGTTAATGCAGACATTTATCGATGATAAGTTAGTTGAAATCGTCGACAGACAGATCACTATCAGCCCTACTGGCCGTTTATTGATCCGCAATATCTGTATGTGCTTCGATCTTTACTATCGTCAAAAAGCGCGTCAGCAACAGTTCTCACGCGTGATCTAAACGCTTATTGCTGCACTCGCAAACGCTCACAAAAAATCCGACTCTAGAGTCGGATTTTTATTTATAGCTATTTTTATTAACGACTCAGAGCTTATACCAATCGTATTAAATATCTGTTCATTCAGCGGGAGTTCAACGCGCTTTAGCCAAGGCGAAGGCTTGAAGGCATAGTGGTGCTCTGTCGAAAGCCTTAAACGCAGTATAAAGCGCGTTGAAACCCGCCCCTTGGGAGCCACACAGGCATCCCACTCCCGTGTTGCATTGACTTAAAAGAGAATAACCATTTCTGCATCAATGCGCCTCGGATTGAAATGCCTGTGAGGCTCTGAACTGATTAGATATTTAAATGTGATTGGTATTACTTATGCCTTAGCGGCATAGAGTGCTTTGCGCCCACTGTCCGATAAAAATGCCATTTCAACGCCGTTACGTTGCACCTGCGCTAACTCAGCATCGGTTAACTTGAGTTCAGATTTGGCGATACGATACTCATGATTAATATCGATAGCGCTCACACCGGGATCATCGGTATTTAGGCTTATCAACACGCCTCCATCCATAAAGGTTCTGAATGGATGATCAGCGTAAGAAGCCACAGTAGAAGTATGCAAGTTACTGGTTGGGCAAGATTCGATGCCAATACGGTGCTTAGCAAGATATTCCATCAGCTTAGGATCGTGAATCGCGTTCACCCCATGACCAATTCGAGTTGCGCCAAGTTCTTGAATCGCTTGCCACATACTTTGTGAACCCGCAGCTTCACCGGCGTGAGCCGTAATCGCAAGGCCAGCATCACGAACACGTTTAAAGTGATCGTTAAATAACTCGCCAGGGAAGCCTAATTCATCACCGGCTAAGTCCATAGCCACAAGATGTTGTTTATGGGCGAGTAAGCCTTCAAGTTCTTGAGTACAAGCAGCTTGACCAAATGAACGTGACATAATGCCAATCAAATTGATTTTCACGTTATAGTCTTTTAAGCCCGCTTTAACGCCGTCAACTACCGCCTCAACTACGCCTTCAATCGGTAACTTATGGTTCATCGCCATATAGTAAGGACTAAAACGTAACTCAGCGTAATCTAAGCCAGATAACGCCGCATCGGCAACGTTTTCATAGGCGACGCGTTTAACCGCATCCAAATCTGCGAGTACGGCAACCATCCAATCGAGCTTCTTTAAGAAGGCGACTAAGCTAGTTTCTTTCCCCTGAATTTGCACAAAAGGTGCGAGCGTCTCTAAAGAATCGGCAGGTAGCGCAATGCCGTGTTGGTGTCCTAGTTCCCAAATGGTATTTACCCGCACATTACCGTCTAGGTGACGATGCAGATCCACCAATGGAATGGATGTATCAATCATATTTAACCCCTATTTGAACTACCCAGCCAATGCTTTTGTTATTTGGTCGCGGGCGGACACTAAGTTTAACACGCATTTTCGGGGGCATTTATGCGCCAAACGCATTTAAATTCACATTCAGTCACAATTCTGCTTAATATCCATACAAGGAATGGCCGCATTCATCAGGCATAATGACTTCAATAACAACGAAAATATCAGAGATCGACTATGCATAAACTCTTAACCCCCAGTTTATTGATATGCGCATTAAGCGCCTGCAGTGCCACTCAAATCACAAAAAATAGTCAAATCGCAGCGCCACAGACAATATCGGCAGCACAGTCGCAAGTTGAGCCCATAGCTCCCGCGCTGCAAGCGATTATCGACCAAAGCTGGCAATTACAGCTCAGTGCGAGTCCTGAAATGGCTTACAGCATGGGCGATGCCAGTGCCGCAGGAAAATTAGCGGATCTCTCGCCAGCCGCGCTCGCTAAGCTTAATCAAGGTCAAATCGCAGTACTAGCGCAGCTCAAAGCACTCGACCGCAGCAGCTTGAGTAAAGAAGATAGGATTAACGCTCAAATACTGGAAGATCAGATCCAAAACGATGTCGACCTATATCGTTTCAAGGATTATTACCTGCCCATTACGGCGGAAAGCGGCTTCCACGCTTATATCACGTCAATCGCACAGGGAAGATTCAACACCCTTGAGGATTACCGCAACTATATTGCCAAACTCAATGCACTCCCGACCTATTTCGCCCAGCAAACCCACTGGCTAAAACAAGGATTAGCCGAGGGAATAACGCCGCCAAAAGTGACACTCAATGGCTTTGAAGACAGTATCAGTGCTTATATCGTCCCTGTTGAAAAGAGCAGTTATTTCAAACCTTTTACTCAATATCCCAGCTATTTCACTGAGGCACAAAAAACTCAGCTGACCCAAGAAGGCCGCGCTTTAGTTGAGCAAAAAGTTCTACCTCTGTACCAAAACTTTTATGATTTCATGACTAAAGAGTACATTCCCAATGCCCGGGAAAATATCGCGGCCAGTAGCTTACCTAACGGCGCAGAATTTTATGAGAATAGGGTACGTTACTATACGACCTTGAATATGACGTCGACGCAAGTGCATGAACTGGGCTTAAAAGAAGTACAACGTATCCGCCAAGAAATGGAACAAATCATCGCGTCAGTAGGTTTTAAAGGCAACTTTGCCGACTTCTTACATTTCCTGCGGACCGATCCCCAGTTCTACACCACCAGTGCCGAGCAGTTACTCAAAGAAGCGGCGTTTATTGCCAAAAAAGCCGATGCCATGCTGCCTAAGTACTTCGGCAAACTCCCACGCCAGCCCTATGGTATAGCACCAGTGCCCGCCGAAATTGCACCGAAATACACCACAGGGCGATATTCAGGATCGAACAGCGATGATGAACCCGGTTACTACTGGGTCAACACTTATGCATTGGATAAGCGCCCACTCTACGAGCTAGAAGCCTTAACCTTGCACGAAGCCGTACCCGGTCATCATCTGCAAATTTCACTCAACTCTGAGCTAACCTCACTCCCAGATTTCCGTCGTTATGGCTATATCTCTGCCTTTGGTGAAGGATGGGGGCTATATTGCGAATATTTAGGTTTAGAAGCTGGTTTCTACCAAGATCCATACAGTAACTTTGGCCGCCTAACCTATGAAATGTGGCGGGCGGCGCGTTTAGTCGTAGACACAGGCATGCATGCCCAAGGGTGGAGTCGTCAACAAGCCATCGACTTTATGGCCAGCAATACCGCACTATCACTGCACAATGTCACTACCGAAATTGACCGCTATATTTCGTGGCCAGGACAAGCCTTGTCCTACAAAATTGGTGAGTTAACAATCAAACGATTACGTGCCAAGGCAGAACAGGAACTCGGCGACAAATTTGATATTCGTGCCTTCCACGATGCTGTGCTCGAAAATGGCTCTGTGCCTATGTCGATCCTCGAACAGCAAATCAATGATTTTATTGAAGCGAAAAAGGCGACACGCTAAGTTAATGAAATTCATGGGAGTCGGTATTTTCAGACTCCCATGGTTGTCTGTTACACTCTAACAAACCATTCAAGCCAAATGATTTGCGACTGAGTATGAGCCAAGCCAAAGCGACATTTTCGACTGAACACGATTTAAATACCTCAGAGCAGCAAGCCTTCTGGCAAAGCGTTGTTCAAGACACGCTAGCCTCTGCCGACGGCGTCACGCTGGCCTATATGATGGTCAAACATCCCCAAGCGCATACCGCAATCGTTCTCAGCAGTGGCCGAGTCGAGTCCTATTTAAAGTATCAAGAATTGGTCTTCGACTTATACCAACAAGGTTACTCTGTTTATGCCATAGATCACCGTGGCCAAGGGCTATCGGATCGTATGACAATCAATCCACACATGGGCCATGTGCGAAGATTCAATGATTATATTGATGATTTTGCACTATTTATGCAGAAGATAGTGTTACCACAAAACGACAAACAACTCATGCTACTTGGCCATTCAATGGGTGGCGCGATTGGCACTTTGTATCTCAAACAGCATCCCGATATTTTTACCGCCGCGGCATTTTCCGCACCCATGTATGGCATTAAATTACCTATGCCAAAAGCGTTCGTACGCTGGTTAGCCAGTAAACTCGATACCACACTCAATGGCGGCGAGCCTAATTATGTACTTGCAGGACAAAACTATAAACCTGTTCCATTCAAAGGGAATGAGCTAACTCACAGTCAAAGCCGATACCAAGCCTACCGAGAATTGTATGATGCTGCTCCTAAGTTACAACTCGGTTCACCCACTAACCGTTGGTTGACTGAATCTTTAGATGCGGCAGATACTTGCGTACTGGCAACGGCACAAATTCGCACTCCGATACTGATACTGCAAGCGAGTGAAGATAAGATTGTTGATAATGCGGCCCAGAATCTCGCCGTGAGTACCCATTGCCAATTGAAAGTAATCGCTGGGGCTGCCCATGAGATTTTTATGGAAAAAGACGCCTGCCGAAACCAAGCCTTAAACTATGCTCTCGACTTCTTTAAACGCTACGCAATAAAGGACGAGGACAAACAAGCTGGATAAAGTCCGCTTGGTTTAAAGCTCGACTGAATAAATAGCCCTGATAGCCATCACAGCCTAGTTCAACAAAAGCTTGATATTGTTGGGATGATTCGACACCTTTGGCGACAACGCTCAAATTGAATTGCCGCGCAGAGGTAATAAGTACATTCACTTTTGTTGGCATTGTGGTTAATGAATCGATACAACTCATATCCAATTTAACCGCAACTAATGGCTGATTAGCTAAGCAGCTCAAGGCACTCAAACCCGAACCGAAATGATCGAGGATGATGCCTACACCTGCTTCAACTAACTTAGAGACACGCTCATCGACAAACTGTGGTTGCATTAACAATGCGGCCTCATTGAGCTCAATACCCAGTTGATTAGCCACAATACCATGCTCCTTAACTAACCCAACGAATGCATCAACAAAATCAGCCTGACCAAATGAGAATGCACTGATATTGAGAGTCAAAGGAGGCAAACTCCTTCCTTGAGCCCGCGATTTCTGAATAAACAGACACACCCGCTTTGCCACCCAAAGATCAAGCTCAGCAATAATTCCCCCTTGTTCTGCTAACGCCACAAATTCAGCTGGCGGAATAAACTCTCCATCAGCACGATACCAACGCGTGAGCACTTCAGCCGAGACAAGTTCACTGGTCGCATTGATCACAGGCTGGAACATTAACGTTAAGCTATCTTGTTGTAATGCGGTTTGTAATTCCTGTTGCAACAGCTCATCACGGCTCTGGCGAAAGTCCATTTCAGCATGGTAAAAAGCGCACCCAGCTTGACCTGCTTGCTTAGCGCTTAACGTTGCCAACTCGGCACGACGCATGACTAAAGCAGGATCTAAGGTTTCTATACTATCGAGTAAACAGATCCCCACACACGCGCTCAGCTCAAAGTGATGATGACCGTAATGGAATGGTCGAGCAATCACTTGCCTTAACTCACTCGCAAGGGCTAAAGCACGACGAGCAGCGGCTGACGCATCTGCCGCTAAATCTTTAGCAAGCAAAACGAAATTACCAGACTCTAATCGACCGACCGTTATATTTTCAGTGAAATAACTCGATAAACGGGCCGCGATTTGCGTTAACAAGCGCTCTAATTCATGGGAATGTAAAGTGGCGACCAATCCTAAGCGATCCACCTCAACGAGCAGCAATGCCCCCCATTGCCCCGAACTATTACCTTGGGTTAAAAATTGAGATAAACGCACCATAAAGACATCGGGCAACATCTTGCGACCGACAACAGATTGATCTACAAGCTCAGTAATTGCAGCATGGTTCTTCGCGCTTTCTGACACATCCATATGAATGCCTATCATGCGAGTCGGGCGCCCTTGGGGATCCCAATCAACTAACATACCGCGGTCTAATACCCACACATAATGGCCATCTCTATGGCGTAAGCGGTGAACACTTTCAAATTCTTTACTCTTTCCGCTAACGTATTCCTGCAAAGCATCTAACACAATCTGCTTATCATCGGGATGTAGCCGCGTCTCCCATGTCTGGAATACTCCAGCCAATTCATCAGGCTCATAACCAATCATCTCTTTCCAGCGATCAGAAAGAAAAACCTCCCCAGTACTAATATCCCAATCCCAAATACCGTTACGCGAACCTTCCACAGCAAATAACCAACGCAATTCACTGTCATTGAGCTGTTTAACTGCCCGACTTAAACGCTCATGTGCCTGCTGCAAACTGGCTTGCAAAGATAAAACTTCAGATGAACTCCAAGGTATCGATGTCGAAAAGGAAGAAGTCCCTACCTGTTTAGCGGCCTCGCTTAATATTTGGAATGGACGGATCAATAGGAAATAGAGAATGAAGGTAAAACCAATGAGTAATAATCCACCCAGCCCCCAAACCCGCATAAAACGTTGTTGTAACTTAGCGGAAGCTTCGGCAACTAAAGGCGCTAAATCGGCTTCAAGATAAATCAAATCAACAGCCCCACCATACTGGGGAAGAACGGGATAATATGCTTGAATAGTTAAACGGTCGAGATTAACGAGGATCTGCGGAAGAAAAGCTTGAACCACAGAGCGGTGAAGGTCTACATCATAACCATCGATGACTTGAGTCGCATTGCTATCACGCCACACAGTATGATTAGCAAAACGAATACGGCTTTCAGCATCAACCAAGATATACACCATAGTGCCCATATCCAGCGCAGCTAAGGAAACCTCCTGCTCAATCCGCTCTACATCCTGTAAAGCTTGCGCCGATTGAACCACATTCTGCATGCGGAACAACTGTTGATTTATCAAAGCCGATTGTCGCTGCGCAAGTTCAGCCCTAACTTGGTCACTTTCGAACAGGTACTCGCCTATGACCAACACTAAATATAGGGTCAGCATACAAAGAGGAAGCAGTACCGCGAGCGAAAGCTTACGAAGCATAGGCAACAGATGGCCGTTAACAAAAAAATTAATATTTTTGTATGCTAACGGGAAACGAACCACTAAGCAAAAGGACTTATCAAACTAAGCGAGATCTTCATGTAAATAATCAACTTAGAGTATAAAAGTCTGAAATAAAGGAAGGAAAAAATGTAAAGAACTAGCAGAAGAACCAAAACTAAAATGAATAGAATAATGCTATATAGCATTGGTCTTTAAATGACGATTTTACAAATTGCAGACGCAAAAAAGCCAGCTTATTCAGCTGGCTTGGTTACATCTCAATGAGATAATTAGGCGCTTGGCGATGAAAACCCATCTGGGTTGTATGGTTAAGCCTCTCGAGTCATTAGTACATGTTAGCTCAACGCCTCACAACGCTTACACACCATGCCTATCAACGTCCTAGTCTCGAACGGCTCTTTAGAGGAATTAAATTCCTAGGGATGACTCATCTTAGGGCTCGCTTCCCGCTTAGATGCTTTCAGCGGTTATCGATTCCGAACGTAGCTACCGGGCAATGCCATTGGCATGACAACCCGAACACCAGCGGTTCGTCCACTCCGGTCCTCTCGTACTAGGAGCAGCTCCCTTCAATCATCCAACGCCCACGGCAGATAGGGACCGAACTGTCTCACGACGTTCTGAACCCAGCTCGCGTACCACTTTAAATGGCGAACAGCCATACCCTTGGGACCGACTTCAGCCCCAGGATGTGATGAGCCGACATCGAGGTGCCAAACACCGCCGTCGATATGAACTCTTGGGCGGTATCAGCCTGTTATCCCCGGAGTACCTTTTATCCGTTGAGCGATGGCCCTTCCATTCAGAACCACCGGATCACTATGACCTACTTTCGTACCTGCTCGACGTGTATGTCTCGCAGTTAAGCTGGCTTATGCCATTGCACTAACCGTACGATGTCCGACCGTACTTAGCCAACCTTCGTGCTCCTCCGTTACTCTTTGGGAGGAGACCGCCCCAGTCAAACTACCCACCAGGCACTGTCCCTAATCCCGATAAGGGACCTAGGTTAGAACATCAAAACTACAAGGGTGGTATTTCAAGGACGACTCCATCATGACTAGCGTCACAACTTCAWAGTCTCCCACCTATCCTACACATGTAGGTTCAATGTTCAGTGCCAAGCTATAGTAAAGGTTCACGGGGTCTTTCCGTCTAGCCGCGGGTATACGGCATCTTCACCGCAATTTCAACTTCACTGAGTCTCGGCTGGAGACAGCGTGGCCATCATTACGCCATTCGTGCAGGTCGGAACTTACCCGACAAGGAATTTCGCTACCTTAGGACCGTTATAGTTACGGCCGCCGTTTACCGGGGCTTCGATCATGAGCTTCTCTTGCGATAACCCAATCAATTAACCTTCCGGCACCGGGCAGGCGTCACACCGTATACTTCCTCTTGCGAGTTTGCACAGTGCTGTGTTTTTGATAAACAGTTGCAGCCACCTGGTATCTGCGACTCCCGTCAGCTTAGAGAGCAAGTCTCATCACCAACAGGAGCGTACCTTCTCCCGAAGTTACGGTACCATTTTGCCTAGTTCCTTCAGCCGAGTTCTCTCAAGCGCCTTGGTATTCTCTACCCGACCACCTGTGTCGGTTTGGGGTACGATTCCCACTAACCTGAAGCTTAGAAGATTTTCCTGGAAGCATGGCATCAACTACTTCAGTCCCTTAGGACCTCGTCATCAGCTCTCAGTGTGTACATTTAAGTACGTGTCCCCGGATTTGCCTAAGAACACCACCTACCACCTTAAACGCGGACTACCAACGCCGCGCTAGCCTAGCCTTCTCCGTCTCTCCATCGCAGTTAGCGGAAGTACAGAAATATTAATCTGTTTCCCATCGATTACGCCTTTCGGCCTCACCTTAGGGGTCGACTCACCCTGCCCCGATTAACGTTGGACAGGAACCCTTGGTCTTTCGGCGAGGGGGTTTTTCACCCCCTTTATCGTTACTCATGTCAGCATTCGCACTTCTGATACCTCCAGCGTGGGTTACCCCTTCACCTTCTACGGCTTACAGAACGCTCCTCTACCGCGCACAGTAAACTGTGCACCCGTAGCTTCGGTGACTAGCTTAGCCCCGTTACATCTTCCGCGCAGGCCGACTCGACTAGTGAGCTATTACGCTTTCTTTAAATGATGGCTGCTTCTAAGCCAACATCCTAGCTGTCTAAGCCTTCCCACATCGTTTCCCACTTAGCTAGTACTTTGGGACCTTAGCTGACGGTCTGGGTTGTTTCCCTTTTGACGACGGACGTTAGCACCCGCCGTCTGTCTCCCGAGTAGTACTCATTGGTATTCGGAGTTTGCAAAGGGTTGGTAAGTCGGGATGACCCCCTAGCCTTAACAGTGCTCTACCCCCAATGGTATTCGCTCGAGGCGCTACCTAAATAGCTTTCGAGGAGAACCAGATATCTCCCGGTTTGATTGGCCTTTCACCCCCAGCCACAAGTCATCCGCTAATTTTTCAACATTAGTCGGTTCGGTCCTCCAGTTGATGTTACTCAACCTTCAACCTGCCCATGGCTAGATCACCGGGTTTCGGGTCTACACCTTGCAACTAAACGCGCAGTTAACACTCGGTTTCCCTACGGCTCCGCTATTCGCTTAACCTCGCTACAAAATGTAAGTCGCTGACCCATTATACAAAAGGTACGCAGTCACGGTCTCAAGAACCGCTCCCACTGCTTGTACGTATACGGTTTCAGGTTCTATTTCACTCCCCTCACAGGGGTTCTTTTCGCCTTTCCCTCACGGTACTGGTTCACTATCGGTCAGTCAGGAGTATTTAGCCTTGGAGGATGGTCCCCCCATATTCAAACAGGATGTCACGTGTCCCGCCTTACTCGTTTTCATCAATGGTTAGTTTTCATGTACGGGGCTATCACCCTGTGCCGCTGCGCTTTCCAACGCATTCCACTAACACCCCACTGACTTAAGGGCTAATCCCCGTTCGCTCGCCGCTACTAGGGGAATCTCGGTTGATTTCTTTTCCTAAGGGTACTTAGATGTTTCAGTTCCCCTCGTTCGCCTCGCAACACTATGTATTCATGTTGCGATAACAGCTTATGCTGCTGGGTTCCCCCATTCGGACATCGTTAGCTCAAATGCTTGTTACTAGCTCGCCAACGCTTTTCGCAAGTTACTACGTCCTTCATCGCCTCTGACTGCCAAGGCATCCACCGTATACGCTTAGTCGCTTAACCATACAACCCAAATGAGTTTCACTCATCTGCGCCGCATTGCGACCAGCTTGGTTTTACTTGTCTCACTTCTGACCAAAGAAGTGGACGCGCCTTAGACGTAAACTATT